>CAINUM010000035.1 GCA_903853785.1 Candidatus Magasanikiibacteriota bacterium | reverse complement strand
GTTGCCAGCTGGTGAATTTAAAATGAGTCACGGTGATCTTGGGTATGTGGCATTTGTCGGTCGTTTATCTGATGAAAAAGGTCTGAAGTATTTAATGTCAGCGGCGGAATTATTGACGGATATTCATTTTAAAATTGTGGGTGAAGGACCAGAACGTGTTGAGCTGGAAAAAATAATAGATAACAAAAAATTAGCTAACGTAGAATTAGTTGGAAGAAAAAGTGGGTCTGAATTAGAAAGCTTAATTACCGGTGCTCGAATGTTTGTTTTACCATCAGTCTGGTATGAAAACGCTCCACTCAGTATTTTAGAAGCCAAAGCGCGGGGAAAAATTATAATCGCTAGTGATATCGGAGGAATTTCGGAAATGTTACCAAAAGAACTGCTGGTAAAACCAGCCGATCACATCGCATTGTCAGAAAAAATTCGAGAATGGTTTGAAAAAGATGACGCCGCTCTTCAAGCGATGGGTGAACGTTTATATGGCCAGGTGAATGAAGAAAACAGACCAGAGATTTATTTAGAAAAATTATTAAAAGTATATTCCGAATAACTTTTAAATGAATAAGATTTTTTACAGATCAACCGTGGCGGTTTTTGTTGGCCTATTTGTGTCCATATTTTGTTATTTCAATTATTTTGCAAAATCAGCCCCTGTTTTGGCGAATTATTATTTGCGCTGGGATTTATCATCAAATGAAATCGAAAATTTAGCGAAATGGGATTTGTTGATTTTGGACATGGAAAATCAGGTAAGTAATCCAGATAAAATTCGTAGGATTAGACAATTACATCCTGGCATTAAAATTTTAGCATATGTCACTTCGCAAGAAATTAAAAATAATAATTTAGGAGTAATGCGAGGGAAATTAAAAAGTGGTATTAGTGATAGCTGGTATTTACGTCGAAGTAATGGCGATAAAATATCTTTTTGGCCTGGTACTACAATGTTGAACCCAACCGATTCATGTCCAATTAGTAATGGACAGCGCTGGAATGATTATCTGGCCAATTTTATGAATAACGAGGTTTTGTCTACTGGTTTATGGGATGGTATTTTTTATGATAATGCATGGGGAGATCTCACTTGGTTTACTGGCAGTAATGTGGATTTAAATTTAGATAGTCAACCTGATTTGGATATCAATAAACATTGGAACAATGGTATGTCGCAATTATTTAATATGACTCGAGATTTATCTGGGGCCAATTATGTGATTGTGGGAAACGCTATGACTAGAGAATATGCCAACAACCTTAACGGTATGATGTATGAAAATTTCCAAAATCATATTTGGCGAGATGTGATGTATGCTATCAAGACAGAAATGGCCGGAAATTTAAAACCGAGAATTATAATAATAAATGCGAATACCAACAATACTGGTAATAAACAAGATTATCAAACAATGCGTTATGGTTTGGGAAGTGCCTTGGTTGGTGGGGTATATTATTCTTTTGATGACGGTGATCAAACACATAGTCAAACTTGGTGGTATGACGAATACGATGTAAAACTAGGAAATCCTATTAGTGAAGCGCATACCGTCGGTGGATCAACACAAGTAAAAGAAGACGTATGGAGACGAGAATATGAAAATGGTTTGGCGTTGGTAAACTCTAGCGACAGTAGTAGAGTTGTAAATTTAGGAGAAGATTATGAAAAAATTATTGGTAAACAAGACACTGTCGTAAATGATGGGTCGATTGTGGATCAAGTAAGATTAAATTCAAAAGATGGTTTGGTATTGAGAAAAGTCGCTCAAAATCTATTTAATGTTTCTTTTAAAAATGGTAGCCTAATTCGTTTTTTTGATGCAAAAGGCAATCGCGCCAAAAATGGTTTTTTTGCTTTTGTTTCTGATGTAGCTGGAGGTGCGCGAGTATTTGTTGGTGATTTAAATGGTGATAGTAGTAATGAAAAAGTGGTTGGTGGAACTGGACGGTTTGAAATTTTTAATTCGGCTAGCCTGCATTGGTTTGATAATTATCCATTTGGTGGAGATAATAATAAAGAGATGCGATTTAGTGTTGGTAAAAGTTCTAATGGGGAAGTAAAAATATTAGTCACGCCAACCGTTGGAAATCGTGGAATTTTGTATAATTATCACGGCGAGGTTTTGAATGAAAATTTTTTACCGTTTGGGTCAAAATATAATGCGGGATTTTTTGGGGCTTTGGGAAATTTTGACGGTGGATCAGAGTTGGAGGTTGCTGTCGGTTCTGGCGGTTCCAGGGCGGGGGAGATATTAATTTTTGACGCATCTTTGCAAAAAATCAAATATCGATTTTTTCCGTTTGAGAAGAAATATTTGGGAAGAATAAAAGTGTCTGCTGGAGATGTGAATGGTGATGGAAAGGCAGAAATAATTACAATGGGAAAATTTGGCACCAAAAATTTAGTGAGAATTTTTGATAATAAAGGTAAAAAACTTTCGGAATTTTTAGTAACCAGTCCGCTTGGAGGTGGTGATTTGAGTATTGGTGCGACTGATGTAAATTTTGATGGAAAGGATGAAATAGTAATAGATGGTGGCTAAAATAAGCCATAAATTCGATTATGGTAGAAATATCGATAAGACTCTTGACAAAGGGTCTTTTTTATGTTATTGTAAACAGTTATTATTTGAAAGATAATAGCTTAGATTAGCTCTTTAAAATATAAAGTTTGTGCAATTCTGCGCGATGACTGTGGGTTAAAATTTTTTAGCTTAAAGTCATCGTGCAGAACCCCCGTGTGGGGACAGTGACAAGGGCGCCGGATTTACCGGTACTTAAGTTGCTTAACCGCGCGAGGTGAGGAGTGAATCGCCATGGATAATAACCAACCCCCCACGGATTCGACGTACGTCGGACCCCGTCACCCCGATCTCGATCGCATGCCCGAGCTGTCACCCGAAGCGAAGGCTCCGGTCCACGGTCTCGTCTATGCCGCAATCGCGTTCGCGGTGTTGGCGTTGATCGTCGGCTTCTCCGGCATTTGGATCGGCAGTGTCGCCGACTCCAAGGCCGAAACGGTCGATGGTCGCGTCACCACCCTCAACAAGGCGCATGACGCTCTGGCCAAGAAGGTCACCGACGAACACGACTGGACCGTCGCGCAGTTGGCGCTCAAGGCCACGGCGACGGACGTCGAGACGGCAATCGAGACCTTGAACACGAAGGCCGACCAGTCGGTCGTCGAGAAATTGACCGCCGAGATGGCGGACAAGGCCAACAGTGCCGACTTCAAGAAGCTTGCGGGAGATTTGCTCCTGAAGGCCGACAAGAAGGTTGTGGCGCGTCTGGTGCGTCGTGTCAACTCGATCGATGGGCGTCTCAAGATCCTCGAGTCGCCCAATGTTCCTGTCACGCCAACGCCCCCCGCCGCTCAGCCCAAGACCGTTTCGCTCGTGGTGGCCCCGGCCCTGATTCCGCCAACGCCCCCTCCGGGCAAGGCGATCATCTTGCCCGGGAAAGCCAGTACGCCTGGCGCTCTGTACAACCCCGGTTCCCCGATGCAGTCGGGACCGGACCATCTGGTCACGCCTCCTAAGAGGTAGTTGGCTCTCTGTAGTTGTAACCTTGATTTTGAAGGTTATAACTCGAGAACAGATGATAAAATCCCCAAAAGGGTGCCTGCAAACGAAAGTTTGCAGGCATACCGCTTAGTAAATAAAATATTGTTTATTGAGCCGATTAAAAAATCACCAATTTATATGGTGATTTTTTATTTTTTTACCCTAATCTACTTTGACAAAAAGCAAAATTTGTGGTTATATAATTACCTATTGTCGATTTGGAATGGCCAATCGACGTAGCTAAACTAGCATTTGTTGCTGGGGGGTGTACATGGACACAGGTTTGCAAGGAATGCCGCCGCTGTCAGAAGATGATAGCGGAAGGCATGGACAGTTGATTGATCTTCGGCAGGTGCGCGAACGTCTCGCTACCAAACTGAAAGATCCTTCGATCAAGGACCTCGTTGAGGCGTTGGACGCTGAACGGTTGCACACCGATCGATTGACCACTCGGGTCGGCGATTTGGAACGTGACCAGTTGACGGACAGCAAGTACTTCAACAACAACGTCTCGGAAGTGGCACGACCCATAGCCGCGCGAGCTGTCGAGTTGTTGAACGCGAAGATGGTCCGCCTGATGCTTTTTCTCGGATTGGCATTATTGCTTGTGGTCGTCATCGGAGCTTGGTCCTACAAGACGATGCGGTCTCAGGTTGTACAAGTGCAAAGCGATCTTCTCACCAAAGCTGACAAGGCTCAGGTGGACAGGGTCAAAGAACTTCTGCACATGAAGGCTGATCGCAATCAACTCAACGCAATCAAGCTGAAGGCCGATCAGTCGGTCGTAGAACGTCTGTCCCAGGAACTGCGGGACAAGGATGGCGGTCACGAAGATCGAATCAGCAATCTGGCCACAGATCTCATGTCCAAGGCGAACAAGGACGATGTGCTCAAGCTCGACGCACGCCTTCGACAGACGCGCTTCAAGGTGCGGTCTCTCGAACAGCGTGTGAAAGAACTGACTCCGTCTCCGACTGTGAGTCCACCATCGGACACTCTTCCCAAGACAATGTAGTCCGTCCCATGAATGTGGGCGATGAGAAGTGTTTGCTTGTTTTTGAAGCGAACTGCTCTAGATGGACGAAAATCCCCAAAAGGGTGCCTGCGAACAAAATTCCAGGCATGCCGCTGAATAAATAATATATTTGTTTATTAAGCCGATTAAAAAACCACCATTTGATTGGTGGTTTTTTAATTTTATCTTCCTGTAATCAGGCATACTATCGGACCATTAAATTTCCAATTTGCATTTATTGCTTGCTTGAGTCCTGCGACTGACAGTGCGCTATTTGGTGATAGTTTAATTTTTTCCGTTTTTAAAACAATTTTTTGAATGTTGAGAATACTGGCATCCTCAGTGATCCATCCATAGCCGTGGCTATTATTAATACTTAAAATAACAGATTCTTTGCGGTGAGCTACATTGTCTACGATAGCACCAGCGATTGATTTTTTTGTTTCAATGTGGTGGCAAGGTGATTTAAAGTTTGTTGCAATTGGATTGCAAGCTGTTGTCTGAACTATATGAATCTGCGGATTTAATTTTAATTTTTTAAAGGCCAAATGAAGACCCTGCGCGGTAGTCCCGCTACTAGTGGGAATAAATATAGCGGATAAATTTTTAACTTTTACAAGCTCTTTGGCGAGTTGTTCATATCCTACTAATGCCAATTCATCTGTTGACTGTCTTAATAATTTTGCTTTTCCAGATTTGTCAATTTGAAAAGCGGACTGTTTCGGATTGGTGGTTTTTGTAATTGTTATGTTTTTAGATTCCACTTTTTTTAGTAGTCTCATTTTGATAGGGTCGATTTTGTTTCCAACAAAAATCGCTAAGGTTATTTTGTTCTTATGTTTTTGGTTATATTTTTTAATATACAAACCAGCCGCCAAGGCAGCATTTCCTGATGAAGAGATAACAAAACTTAACCACCCTTGTTTGAGATAGGCGTCAACCATCAGAGGTAGGGAACGGCCTTTGTGCGATCCAAGTGGGTGTAAATCTTCTCTTTTGAAGTATAGAGGTACATCCAAACCTAGTGTTTTAGCCAATTTATTGTGTTTTGTCTGGGGGGTAGTCATAGGTATTGCCAAAATGCATTATTTTTGATATACTTGTTTTTACTTTTGTAATTTAGCTTAATTATAGCTTTATGATTCTAATTTGTCTTGAATGTAAAAACCCTGTTGATCTAACTTCTTATCCAGATTTGGATACTGGCCACGTACTTGAATGTGAGATGTGTGGCATCACTTTGGAAGTTACTTCTATCGATGGTGATAAAATCAAAGCAGAAGTGGTAGACGAGGGTAAATAAGTAATTTAGAAAGCTCCGAATGTCGGGGCTTTTTTTATTTTTCAAAAAGCATCTTTTTAAAATATCCCAGCTTATGATTCAACTTCATCCTGGCGATATCAAAAGCGAATTCTTTACCCCAGAATTTATCCGACAAAACAATCTTCACAAATTCTTCGAAATTAACTTTTAAATTGGTAATTTTTTCACCTGGGTCTGCTACGGGTGATTGTTTGAAATAACAATTTTTAGCAACGAAATAATAAACGGACCATTCTATTTTATCTACCGGGTCGTATTTTTTAAATAATTTCCACTGTTTGGATGTGTGTCCAGTTTCTTCCAAAAATTCTCGTTTTGCCCCTTGTAACGGGGATTCATTTTTTTCTTGACGTCCGCCTGGAAG
>CAINUM010000034.1 GCA_903853785.1 Candidatus Magasanikiibacteriota bacterium | reverse complement strand
CCATTATTGAACAAATGGATAATAAGGAAAATATAACTAGTAGTCGATATTTCGATTGGTCAAAATTTAGAATTGACACGCAGTTAGTTAAATTTACAGAAGATAAATTTCCAACCGCTTACCAAATGTATAGCAGGGAAGAAGCGATGCCTTTTTTAAAAGAATTAATTAATTTAGATGAAACAGCTTTTGAGAATTTGGAAAAATTAGCACAGCTAGGAAAAAAATCACAAGATTTTTACGGTCTTCGATATTTTTCTGAGCAACTATTGGTTATAGCTAGACATCCAAATTTTGAAACTGTATATAATTTTCTTTCGTCTACGGAGACCAGTTCTCGCTCGTTGTGTTTTTTGCCGACCGATCAAGTAGGGGAGTTTTGTGACTCTGTAGATCATGATACTCTTGATAGGTTTGTAAAATTATCAGAATTTGGAAATATTGATCTAGGAGATTTGATAAAATTTTTACGTTATCCAAATGATGTTGATAAATTTACGGAATTTGCACAAAAATTGCACGATATTTTCGGTAAAAAAATTTCTATTCGCGATTATTTTTTAATGGACACGCAACGCGTAAATAATACACTTGAGTATTTACAAACACATGCATTAATTGGTTTGTCGGAACAAAACTTGCAAAGAATATTGGTGATTTCAGAAGGTCAAATGGAAAGTGATATTAAATTAGTTTTGGCAAGCTTTGACAGTAAACAGGATATTTCCACAGAAGAGTCTATCGAAAAATTATTGTCAGTTCCAGCTGAGTTTCGTTGGTCAATATTAAAAGAAAAATCATCAAATTTTGGATGGGAACTACTAAACCAAAAAGATAAATTATATCAATTGGGATTATCAGAAGAGCAGTTGGAAGAATTGTGGGTTACACTTTACAAAAAGTCTGGACTACCAACGGGCACATCGTTTGATGTTCGTACAGCGCGTCTTTTGTTAAAACATCAGAATAAATATTATAATGGTCAGCAAAATGATGTGATTTATCATATTTTAAGAAATCGCGCTGAGCCAATATCTCAATATTATGATATTTTTAAAGAAGAAAAAGAATCGGTTGGAAATTTTCTGAGTTATTTGTATGAAGACTCAGACCTCTGGAAGGATGAGGTTTGTTTGTCTATATTTTTGCAAACCAATTTTGATCGTTTTGCTGCTCAGCTAAATCATATAAATCCAGAATTTATTATTTCTAATGGTCATGAAATTATAGAAAAAATTAAGTTATCCAACCCGAAGATTAGTCTTGATTTTTATATCGAGTGTGCAGAAAAAAAGATCGAATTTAAATCTGAAATTCGTGCGGAACTTTTAGAAGAAATAATCAACAAAACACTAATTTCAACGGCAGAAAATTGTCACTATGTACTGGACCAATCAGCCAAAGGTATAATAATCCTTTCTGACGAACAGAAAAGCAAACTTGCTGACAGATATTTATCACAAGGTGGTTATTTGCCTGATGAAAATCAATATGATGATCAAGCAAAAAAAGAAATAAATGGATTAATTTTGGGACGCGCTGAGATATTAATGCGCGAGTGGAAAGAAAATAAAAATATCGCTATAGCAATATTATCTCGATTTTTAAAACAAAAAAAGTTTACAAACGATCATTTGGATTTGTTGCATGCTATTATGCAACAAACTGATGTAGGCGGTGATGTTACTAATGATAAGGAAATATTTAATGTTTTTGTTGAATATCTCATATATATTGATCCGAGTATAAAAGACACACTAAGCAATTCCAATAAAATGGGAAAGTTAAAAGATATTGTGGTTGCCAAAATTATTGAATATATTCAATCTATTAATATTGGCGGTAAATTAAATCATGACGAAATTCATCTAGCAGTCCATAAAAAGTTACAAGAAATTAGTCGCGTTTTCAGTAGTACTAACACCAAAGAATCGGACAAAAGACTTATCTTCATGGATATGTACAATCTAAAAAGATGTAATGATCCAGCTATGAAGGATTTGTCAGCAGAAGATATTATGGGTCGTCTCAGGCGAGATATTGAAGAGGTTGTAATGTTGTCTGGTTCTGAATTTCAAATATTATCAATGCAGCGTGAATTGGACTTGACTGATGATCCTGAAAGAAAAGAAGAGTTAGAAAATAAATTGAAGATCGCACGTTTGGCGATAGAAAAAGCCGATGCTCGCAATCGTCAGGTGACCGACTTTTTGCCACCAGGTTCTTTTGTACATGGAATGCCAAGTAAATTTTTAGAGCTTGCTCTTGAAAATGGAAATCTTTCTGGAGAATTGCTTGGTCCTGGCACAAGGACTGATGCGTCCGGTCTTTTAGGTGTTGATCTTTCCAAAGTGATAGGTGATGATGCACCCCAAAAGACTTTTTCTGAAAGGTACCATAGTTTAACTAATTACGGTTATGGAGATGTCGTTTTGGTTTATGGTCAATATGACAACAAAGATAGAGAGCCATATTATTCAGGTGCAATTGGTAGGGATCATTATTTGATTCGTGGTGGTATTCCAACAACCGAAATCACCTCTATTATTTTAAGAAACAACGACAAGGGGCTCGTAGCAAAAGCCAAAAAAGACATTGCTACTAAAGGATCATATATTCCGTTGGTTGATGTCGGGGGAGCTTTGCTTTTTAGTCAAGAAGAGTTTGATCAGATGAGAATGTTTTATTATTCTCTTAATAAAAAAGGTTATCCGCGAGCTGTTATCGATAATGTGTTTGCGTATATTGCTAGTGAAAAAGACGAAAAACATCAGATTGTCATTGATTCTCTCCAAGCCCATTTGCTTTCTAATAAAAATGATGAGTTGGTTGACTTAGCTGTTTTAATTGATTTTTTACGCAGTAATGATTTGAATGAACGACCAGTGGAATGGTATAAAGCACAGTCATTTAATGAGTTATATAATTTTATAAGAAAAACTACCGGAAGAAAGAAGCGCGCTAAAGCTCGAGAAGCAATTTTTGGTAAAGAATTTTCTGATGCATTTAGTAGAAAACTTTTAAATGGAGTTGAAAATTCAGTCCAACCTGAACGCCAACATAATGCATTTATCGATGCTTTCATCGAGAAACAGTTACCTTTTGTTTATAGAGAAGGAGAAACAGGTTCGTTGGAACAAGCAGTGTTTAAAAATGATTTGACTAGCATGTTGTTTAGAGAAGGGTCTACAACTTCAATCCTAGAGATCGCTCAGCGATTTAGTGAATTTAAAAAAGAATTCATGCGCACACTTTGGAATAAAGCGTGGGATAAAATTGGTGCCGAGACTGCGTCTGAAGATGGTGTTTTAGATTTGAAGAAATATATTGTTCCAGCCGTAGTTGGTAGTGTTGGGCGGGGTGAGGTAGTACTTGGCTCTGATCTTGATTATCTTTTATATGTTGATGATGTTTCCGAACAAATTTCAGAAGAACAACTCGGTGCTCTAAAACAATTTATAAATATGAAGCTCGGCCCTATTATGAACAATTTGCTTGAAGAACAAGGTATTCATGCAGATGCTGGTCTTGCCAAAGCGGATCGACTTCCGTTTACGCTATTATCGTCAATACGTGATTTTAAGGTTGAGCTTTCAAAATTTAGACAAGTAGAAGAGCCTACCACCATGCTTGATAGTGATGCGCTATTCGAAGAGCAATCAGGAACAGTTTCACGAACTAAAGAATTATTGTTGGTTGAAAATACCACTGCCCATTATCTTGATTCATATATAGCAAAAGACTTGGAAATTGGAACCGATAGGCGTCCGGGTTACCAAGCCCAGTTTGAAACTCTTTATACGAGCGTGGCTAGTGGAGAACTTATGACTCATGTAAAAGAGTCTCTTCAGAGAGCGGTAGTTTTTAAATTGTATTATTTACTTTTTGAAGGATTTAATTCTGGGAAAATACCGAAAGATTTAGCAGGTTCTGTACCAGCGTCAGTCGACGGGAAAATTAAATTATTGAATGAATATAAAATTTTGTCATCCAAAGAAGCCACAACTTGTAGAGATCTAGTAGCTTTTGCATACAAAATTCGCTTTTTGGGGGAGGTATATTCTGAAGAGGCTAAACAACAAAAAACTATGGCAGATAAGGTTACCAATGTTAAATTTCGTTTGGAGGATATTTCATATGATGAACGCCTGCATTTAGTCAGCTTATTAAAAGATTTTAAATCAACTGTTTTATATAAATAAAGGCAATATTATGATGATTGCTGAGGTGTTATAATGCCCTTGATTTTATGTTCATTTTAAGGTAGGGTTATTGTATTGTTTAGTAATATTTTTTAGCTAATTTGATATACTTTTGTATGAAAAACTTTTTAAAGAATTTTTTAGCAGTGTTTCTGGTGCTTTTGGTGGTAGCTGGAATATTGGGTTTGACTAGATCTGGAGCAGACAAAAAACCAGATGTAGTCGATATTGGACAGTTAGTTCAAGAGATCAATGCCGGTCAGGTCAAAAAAGTAGTGGTGCAGGGCGATACCCTCACAGCCGAACTTAAAGACGCAGCCGCCAAAAAACAAGAAGTGAAAAAAGAAGCCGGCGATTCATTTGGTGACGTAATGAAAAATTATGGAGTTTCCGATGTGGCTCGAGCAGCTGTATCTGTAGAAATAAAAGATGAAAATTCGTGGAAATTTTGGATGGCCAATTTATTACCAGCTATTATTCCACTTGTGATCATAATGGTATTTTTGTATTTCATGACCAAAGGTGTTCAGGGGGCTAATAGTAAAGCCATGGGTTTTGGTCAGAGCAATCCTCGCAAAGGTGGAGCAGATCCAAAAGATAAAAAAACATTTGCTGATGTGGCTGGTGCAAAAGAAGCCAAACAAGAATTGGAAGAAATCGTAGATTTTTTGAAAGACCCAAAAAAATTTGCAGATATTGGTGCAAAGATTCCTAAAGGTGTTTTGCTGATGGGTGCGCCAGGTACTGGTAAAACTCTGCTTGCCAAATCCGTAGCTGGTGAAGCGGGGGTAGAATTCTTCCACATGAGTGGTTCTGAGTTTGTGGAGATGTTTGTTGGTGTTGGTGCGTCACGCGTTCGTGATTTATTCTCCAAAGCCAAAAAAGCTGCACCTGCAATTATATTTATTGATGAAATTGATGCTGTTGGTCGCCGTCGCGGTACGGGTATGGGTGGTGGTCACGATGAGCGTGAACAAACATTGAATCAGATCTTGGTGGAAATGGATGGGTTTGAAGCCAATTTGGGAGTAATCGTTATGGCTGCAACCAATCGCCCAGATGTTTTGGATCCTGCCTTACTTCGCCCAGGTCGTTTTGATCGCCGTGTAGTGATTGATTTACCGGACATGAAGGATCGCGAAGAAATTTTGAAAGTTCATGCTAAAGGAAAACCGTTGGAAGATAATGTTTCTTTGAGTAAATTAGCTCAACGAACACCTGGATTTTCAGGAGCTGATTTGGCAAATCTTTTGAACGAGGCTGCAATCTTGGCTGTTCGTCGTGGCAAAAAAACTGTGGGAGAAAGTGAAGTATTGGAAAGTATTGAAAAAGTATTGCTCGGACCAGAAAGAAAAAATCGAATAATTAGTGAAAAAGAAAAAAAGATGACGGCTTATCATGAAGCTGGTCATGCGATTGTTGGTCATTTCTTGGCTCATTGTGATCCGGTGCGTAAAGTGTCGGTAATTTCTCGTGGAACTGCTGGTGGTTATACATTGAACATGCCATCGGAAGATCGTCACTATCATACATTGGCACACTTTAGAGATGATTTGGCTATGATGTTTGGTGGCTATACAGTAGAGAAATTGATTTTTGGAGATGATATGTTATCAACCGGACCTAGTTCAGATTTGCGTAATGCTACCAAGACCGCTAAAGATATGGTAACTCGCTATGGTATGAGTACCAAGCTTGGGCCACGTACATTTGGTGAACATGAAGAAATGATTTTCCTTGGTAAGGAAATTCACGAACAACGTGATTATAGTGATAAAACTGCTGAAGAAATCGATAAAGAAATTAAGGTGTTGGTAGAGGAAGCAGAAAAGCGTGCTAATACTATCGTTTTAGCAAATCGTTCTAAAATGGATGAATTAGTGAAGGAATTGATGGAAAAGGAGACGATCGAACAAGAAGACATCATTAGAATTCTTGGACCACGACCGACTGTTGAATAAAATAAGGAAAACAAAAAACACCAGATACAACTACCTTTTCGCTTTCCTCGCCTTATGAAAGGCTCAGGGAATCGGCCGTGGGCCTCATAACCCGCTCAAAGGTAATTGTATCTGGTGTTTTTTTTGTTTCGAGCATATGATTGACAAAATGGGGTTTTTGTGCTATAATTCTGAGTTATTTCCGTAAATAACCGCTCTTTTTACATAAAATTGGTGCAAATAAGCTGTGTTGCTAAACATCTTATTTGTGCCAATTTTGGCCAAATCTGCGCTTTTAGCGCTGGGGGTGTCTGTCATGCGTACTTCTATTATGTGTCTGGTTCTCTTGGTTTGCGCCCTGGCTGGCTGTGTCGTCGATCAGACGCCACTGGCTCCAGTGTCGAGCGTGTCTCAGGAGCACGACTTCGGAACTCTGGTCATTGCAGATTTCGCCGTTGCTCCTCTGTCGGCAACGCCCGTCGATGTGCCGATCGACTGCACGTCGTCCTGTGATGATAATAAAGCGTGTACGGTCGACACTTGCGACATGAAGACCGGTGAATGCGTCAACACCAGCAAAGGCTGGGACTGTTGGCCCTGCGCCACCGATACTGATTGTCAGCTCGGTATGGTTACCTGTCAGGATGATGACCTCATCCACGAAGATGGGTACTCCGTCTGTCTGCCAGACAAAACTTGCGAGACCTTTCATAAGGCTACCGCATGTCCTGACGACGGCAATCCGTGCACAAAGGAGGCGTGTACCACCGAAGACGATTTTGTCTTCTGTGAGAGCAAGCCGATCGTGGGTTGCAAGCCCTGACCTTTTCAACTGTCGGACCGGTAGTAAAATATCCGGCAGTGTGGGAAAAGCATCGTTCTTTCATTAGACCGTTCGCCAACCTACTTTGTTTCTAATTAATTTGGACACAGAGTAGGGCGAACGGTTTTTTGTTTTTCAAAAATATGATATAATAAAAACAGTCAGGCAAGATTAATTGCCAATTCTTATTTTTATTTATGCACGAACCAACTTTTCGTCAAGCACTTAGTCGTTCTTGGCAATTGGTAGCGCAAAAAAAATCACTGTGGATATTTGGTTTGTTATCGGCCTTGATTGGCCAGATGGGTTTAAGTGATTTTGTTGGGATGTTATACAAGACAAGCGGTGAAGGTTTTAGGCCGTATCATTTTAGTTATATTTTAGATTTTTTTAATGCCTGGAATTGGCATAAGGTGTCAGTAATTTTATTAATGCTTTGGTTGTTGGGAATAATTTTACTATTAATTTTAGCAATCATTTTTGTGGCAGTGAGTGCTAGAGGAGCAATGATTGCATATGCTATACATTGGTATAAAAAAGACAGTATTCTGCCACTCACTGAAGTTTGGAATAAAGGTGTACAGAAATTTTTTCCTTTACTATATATCACAGCACTAAGTAGAGGAATGCAAATTATATTTATCTGGTTATTCTCATTGTTAGCTTTGAAATTGATTCAAAATGATTCATTGGCCAGTAGTTTATTGTTAGTTTTTTCTGGAGCAATAATTTCGTTACTTGCTTTGATAGTTGAATCGGTTTCCATTTATAGTAGTGGTTACGTAATGTTAGAAAATAAATCTGTTAAACTTGCTATTAAAAAGGGCTGGGATTTATTTTTAGAACATGTTTTAGTTTCTCTAGAACTTGGCATCGTATTAATGTTGTTTAGCTTTATATTTTTAGGTATAGCTATTTACAGTTCATTTATTGCCTTCTTGCCATCATTAGCAATGTGGATCGTCGCAGGTGTCACCGGTTTAAAATTTTTAATTGCGTTAGGAATATATTCAGGAATAGTTTTGTATATTTCAATCATATTAGTAGCTGCTGGTATTTTTAATTCCTTTGTAACTTGTTCTTGGATTTATTTATTTATGAAAATGCATCACGAAGGAGTGTCGAGTAGGGTTATGCATTTTTTTCAACATCTTTTTAGAAAATAATAATTATGCCTTCTGAATTTCCTTCGATTAGTAGCTTGATGGCGAAAAAACCTGTCGACCCTAGCATTGCTTCTAGTAAGCCAGTTAGTAAGACTGCAGGAAATGATCCAACCGATAAATTTGCTCAGCAGATGAAAAAAATTGGACTAAAAGAAAAAGAAGATACAGTCCAATCTACTGCAACGAGTTTAGGTTTACCATATATTGATTTAAGCGCTTTTCCAGTATCTTCAGAATCATTGCGCATGATTCCTGAAGCTTTTGTAAGAGAAAAAGGGGTAGTATGTTTTTATTCTACTGCAGATGAAATTCGGGTTGGGTGTTTAGCGCCAAGCAAAGAAGTGGATGATTTCAACTATCAATTGGGTGAGCGTCATCATGCAAAAGTGGTTAATCATTTGATTTCTCAAAATAGTATTGAACACGTATTAAAATTATATTCGAACCTTCCAATCGTAAAAGCAATAACAAAAGATATTAATATTACCGATGAGGAGTTGGCTAAATTTGGTGAAGATATAAATAATTTACAAAAATTACAGGAAAAATTTATCGATGTTTCGGTAACCGATATTTTAAGTTTGATGATAGCTGCTGCCTTGAAGATTAATTCATCAGATATCCATGTGGAGGCCGAAGAAAATGGTATTGCGGTTCGCTATCGTATTGACGGAATTTTACATGATGTAGCGACGTTACCAAAAGATCAATGGAAGCGATTTGTATCTCGCATTAAGTTATTGTCCGCTTTAAAAATTAATGTTAGTGACAAACCACAAGATGGTCGTGTTACATTGATTTTAGGTTCTGGCAGTCTTGATGTTCGTGTGTCTACCATGCCAACTATTCACGGTGAAAGTGTGGTAATGCGTATTTTGCACAGTGGTAGTAAAGGAGTTACCTTTGATGAGCTTGGTTTGCGCGGCGATGCTTTTAATCGTCTAAAAAAAGAAGTAGAAAGACCAAACGGCATGATTATTACAACTGGTCCTACCGGTTCCGGTAAAACTACTACGCTTTATGGTATTTTACGCACCCTAAACAAACCGGGTGTAAAAATTATTACTTTAGAAGATCCGATTGAAATTAAAATGGAAGGTATCAACCAAAGTCAGGTGGATATTTCCAAAGATTATACTTTTGCCAAAGGTTTGCGCAGTATTTTGCGCCAAGATCCAGATATTTGTATGGTCGGTGAAATCCGTGATTTAGAAAGTGCGGAGATTGCTATCCAAGCCGCCCTCACTGGTCATTTGATGCTTTCTACAATTCATACCAATAGTGCATCTGGTGTTATTCCTCGTTTTCTTTCAATGGGAGTTAAACCGTTTTTGTTGGCACCGTCATTAAACGCTGTTATCGGCCAACGTTTAGTACGTCGTATTTGTGAATTTTGTAAAGAAGAAGAGGTTGTAGATGTAGAAAAAATGGAAAAAGCTAAAAAAATATTATCTGAATTACCTGAAGCTGAGAAAAAAAATGTGGATATGAATAATCTTCATTTTTACAAAGGCAAGGGTTGTGAGAAATGTAGTGGTTTGGGCTACAAAGGACGTGTGGGTATTTACGAAATTTTTACGATGACAAAAGAAATTGAACAAATCATTTTAAGTAGTGAAGTTTCAGAATATAAAATTCAAGAATTAGCAGTGACTGGTGGTATGACTACGATGGTTCAGGATGGCTTATTAAAAGCTTTGGATAAAATGACATCGCTCAGTGAAATATTTAGAGTTACTGAATAGGAGAAAATTATATTTTGTGGTATAATAAATACATATTAAAAAATCTTTTTAATTATGCGTGTTCGTCATACAGAAACTAGAGCTAAATTTTCAGAGCCATCAGTGAATTTTTACCGTACAATCGCTTTATCTTTTTTGGTTGTTACTGTTGGTTTGTTGGGTGTAGTAGTCTTTGTAACTTCAAAAAAAGCTACGATTACTATCTTAGCCAAAGAAGACACTCGCAGTGTTGATTTAACAGTTGGTATCAAAACTGGCGGCGAAGCTTCGGTGGACAACATGATTGCGGGAACGGTTTCTTCTTCAATAATAAATTTTTCTCAAAAATATTTTCCTACCGGATCAAAAACAATTGAAGGTTTGGCTGGTGGGGAAGTTGTTTTGTATAACAAGACAAATGAGCCTCAAGTTTTAGTCAAAACTACCAGACTTATTACCGGCTCGGGAATTCTTTTTAGACTTTCGGATAAAGTCACGGTTCCAGCCAATAATCAGATTACCGCTGGTGTATATGCTGATAAGGGTGGTGTAGATAGTGATGTTGGGCCAAGTAAATTTACTATTCCAGGCCTTGATACAAATAAACAAAAATTAGTTTATGGAGAAAGTTTAAAGCCAATGAATTCAGCTGTGCGTAAGGTTGGAGTTTTAACACCAGAAGACATCAAAGCAGCAGGGAAAGATTTTGAGGAAAAGATCAAAGAGCAATATAGTTTGGCTACTACTGATGAAAGTATAAAAAATGTCGTTACAGTCATTGGAGGAAGCCCAATTGCGGATAAAAAAATCGGCGAAGAAGTCGACGGATTCAACCTGACTGGCACTAGTACGGTAATAATAATTTCATATAATAAAGAGTCCCTAAGTGATGCTATTTCTAAAGTGGTATCTACAAAAGTAGATAATACATTAGAAAAAGTTTTAACTGTTACTAATGAACCAAAAGTATCAGTTGCGTCTTATGACCAGGTGGCGAAGACTGCCCAATTATCTGTTTCTCAGGACGTGTTGGTGACTTTAGATGCTAATGCTGAAAAGTTAGCCCCTCAGTATTTTATGGATAAAAGTAAAGACGAGATCGAACGCTACATATTTGAATTAAATCATGTGGCTGGAGTAGACGTGGTATTTTCGCCATCATGGATTAGTAAGGCACCTACAGTACCTGATAAAATTAAGGTGATTGTTAAGAACGTAAAATAGTTATTTGACATATTTTTTACAATCAATTACTATAGTTGTAGGCAATTGAAATGGCTACCAACCATTTTCCTGTATGGATCTCGATCAAATTGAGACTAAGCCGTTAAAAGTGAAACATTCGGGTGGAACCGTCTAGATTATAATCTTGACCCCGATATCTATATTTAGATATCGGGGTTTTTGTTTAGTGTAAATTCTGAAAAATTTTATGAATGTTCCAACTATAAAATTAAAAAGAATAATTTTGCGCCCACTAAGCGTGTCTTATGCTCGCGAATTTATAAAGTGGTTTGCGGATAAAGAGGTAACGAGATTTTTGTTGTTGCAAAAAGCAGTTACATTCGTAGAAGAAAAAAAATGGATAAGCGAACGAATTAAATCTAAAAATGATTATGTGTGGTCAGTGTTTGTTGAAAAAAAACTGATTGGCAATATTCATATTAGATATGATAAAAAAAATAGATTTGCAAATTTAGGTATCGTAATAGGAGACAAAGACTCATGGGGTAAAGGTTTTGGTCGAGAAATGATGGAAGCGGTAATAGATTATTCATTTAAAAAATTGAAATGTAATCGCGTGGAATTGATAGTCCATTCTGATAATGAAAGAGCAAAAAAATTGTACAAAAAATTAGGATTTATTTATGAAGGTACCGAGAGGCAAAAACAATTTAATTTAATTACTAAAAAATTTGCTGATGCAGATATGATGAGTATCTTATACAGTGAATATAAAAAATAATATATGGAAAAAGAACAATTAGAAAAAATGCGACACAGTTGTGCACATTTGATTGCAGCAGCGGTGCAAAAAATGTATCCTCAGGCTAAGTTTGGAGTTGGACCTACTGTTGAAAATGGTTTCTATTATGATGTTGATTTTGGTGCTTCAATTAGCGAAGGTGATTTACAAAAAATTGAAAATTGCGCTAGAAATTTGGCTAAAGGAAATTTGAAATATGAGCGCAAGGAAGTTCAAATCGATGATGCTGTAAAAATATTTCAAGATTTGAAACAAACATATAAGGTAGAATTGCTTAAAGATTTAAAAGAAAAGGGAACAACTAAAGTGAATGACGATGAATTAAAGGAATTTTCTGGCTCCGTCGATAGTGTTACATTATATAGCACTGGGGAGTTTGTTGATTTATGTCGTGGTCCGCATTTGGATAATACAGGTGAAATTGGTGTTTTTAAGCTTACAAAATTAGCCGGTGCCTATTGGCGTGGTAAGAGCGAAAATCCGCAACTAACACGCATCTATGGTGTATGTTTTGAACAACAATCTGACTTGGATGAATATCTTAACATGTTAGAGGAAGCAGAAAAAAGAGATCATCGAAAAATTGGGGCGGAACAAGAGTTATTCTTTTTTGATGAAAAAGTCGGCAAAGGATTGGTCATGTGGTTGCCAAATGGTACTATAATTCGCAATGAAATAGAAAGACTTGCAACTGAATCTGAACGCGTCGGTGGTTATGTTCGTGTCCGCACGCCTCATTTAGCGAAAGAAGAACTATATTTGACCTCAGGTCATTTGCCATATTATAAGGATGGTATGTATCCTCCAATGGTTATGGATGATGGTACATATTATTTAAAGGCAATGAATTGTCCACATCATCATACTATCTTTAATCACAAAAAACATAGTTATCGTGATTTGCCACTTCGTATTGCGGAGTATGGAGAATGTTACCGCAATGAATTATCTGGAACATTGGCTGGTTTGTTACGTGTGCGTTGTATGGCTATGAATGATGCCCATATTTATTGTCGCAAAGATCAAATAAAAGACGAATTTAAAGCCGTAATGGATTTGATGATAAAGTATTTTAAAATATTTGGTTTAGAAAATTATTGGTTTAGACTTTCTAAATGGAGCCCAACCCATCTTGATAAATATATTAATCAGCCAGAAAATTGGGAATTTTCTGAAGGTGTTATTCGTGAAGTTTTACAAGAAATGAAAGCGCCTTTTGTTGAAGCAGAAGATGAAGCGGCATTCTATGGTCCGAAAGTAGATGTAATGTTTAAATCGGTAATTGGGCGCGAAGAAACCATGTCGACAGTTCAGTTGGATTTCGCAGCCAAACAAAGATTCGGTTTAAGTTACACCGATGATTCAGGTGCCGACAATAATGAGGTGTTTGTAATTCATCGTGCGCCGTTATCTACCCACGAAAGATTTACTGCCTTTTTAATCGAACACTATGGTGGAAAGTGGCCGGTATGGTTATCACCAACCCAAATAGTGTTAATACCAGTAGCTGAAAAACATGTTGAAGCGGCCAAAGAAATCGAGTTTGAATTATTTGGTATGGATGTAAGGGTTGAAACAGATTCTGCCAATGAAACTTTGGGTAATCGAGTTCGCAAAGCGATCGGTAAACAGATACCGTATATTATCGTAATAGGCGATAAGGAGTTAGCAGGAGAAGATTGGATGATCCGAGTACGTGGACAGAAGGATCAAATCAAAATGAGCAAGATTGATTTTGTTGAAAAAATTAAGGGTGAAATTAAACAAAGAATTTAAAAGTATTTACAAATACAAAATCCGCCTTGAAAAGCGGATTTTGTATTATCCCCAAAATATTAGTCGTAATATTCCAGAGTAGAGGACTCACTGGATAACGTGTGTGAGTCAAAACACGGTCCTCAATCTTGACTGGGCTAGCCAGCTGTTTCACGCGGTTTGTCGTGCGTGATTCAGAATGACATGGCTTTGTCAGAGGTTATGGTATTCCCACATGGCCGGGAATTCTAGCCGCCTTTTGTGCACGGTCTGTATTGTGCGTTCAAGGCCCAGATACTTCGCTCAGGTCGTAGCGCGAACGGGTACCAACTTTTTGGACACATGTTGTGCCCAAATAAGCATGACACCTGTCATAATGACCGAATTGGTCATCAGTGCCGCGTTGACCGCGGCGTTCAGGTCGATTTGAGCGATGGCTTCAGCGAAGCCGTTTAGAAAATACATAATACCCCCAGACTGAGACTGATACACGGCCAATCCGTGTAGCAGGGATATACAATATCATAAATACAGACAAAAGTCAACAGATCTCTTGATTAATTTTACAATCTTACGTATAATCGGGTTGATGAAAAATACCCCTCCTAAAGTAATATTTATAGTTGGTCCTACTGCTTCTGGTAAAACAGTGCTTAGTATTTTGCTGTCCAAGAAATTTAATGGTGAAATAGTGAACGCCGACTCTCGTCAGGTTTACAAAGAAATGGATATTGCGACTGCTAAACCACCAAAAGATCCAGGTAAACAGAAAAAAGGCGAATATATTTTTCAGGGTTCTGTCCACCATCTGATGGATT
Organism: Candidatus Magasanikiibacteriota bacterium; assembly: GCA_903853785.1. Taxonomy (GTDB): domain Bacteria; phylum Patescibacteriota; class Patescibacteriia; order Magasanikbacterales; family GWA2-37-8; genus CAIOJG01. The sequence goes on along the minus strand of CAINUM010000034.1, from coordinate 5,235 downwards.
TCGTAAAACCAAGCGAACGTTTTACCTTGTCTGATTACAAGGAAAAGGCCAATTTAGCTATCGCCGACATATTGACTCGTGGCAAATTACCAATTGTGGTAGGTGGTACTGGTTTATATATTTGGTCACTTGTGGATAATTTGGATATTCCAAAAGTTGAACCAAATAATAAATTGCGAAATAGTTTCGATACTAAATCCTTGGAAGAACTCGTCAAATTATTAAAAAATATTGATCCAGAAACTGTTAAAAAAATTGATATTCAAAATCGTCGAAGAGTTTTGAGGGCACTAGAAGTGGCGATTAGTAGTGGTGAATCATTTGTTTCTCAAACCACCAAATCTCTTCCAATCTATGATAGTTTACAAATTGGCACAAAATGTGACCGTAAGAAATTATACCAACTAATAAATAGTCGTATCGATGAACAAATTAAAGATGGTTTGGTTGAAGAGACGAAACGATTGTCAGAAAGATATCGCTTTGATTTACCAAGTATGAGTAGTATTGGATATAAACAGATAGGAAGCTATTTACGTGGTGATATAACATTAGAAGAGGCAGTGGAAGTTTTTAAAAGAGACACGAGACGTTATGCCAAGAGACAAGAAACTTGGTTTAAAAGAGACAAAAGAATTGTTTGGATTTCACCAGAGGATTTTTTAGGAGCTCAAAATATTGTAAAAACTTTTTTAGATAAATAAAAATCCTCTTAAAACATAAGAGGATTTTTTAATAATTATGGATTAATTGTTAAGAGGTGTTTCATTACCAGTTAGTTCAATATTTTTTCCACTGACTGTATCATCTGCGGTTATGTGAATTTTTGAAATTAATGTATTTTGCGTAGGATTTTTTTTGTTAATAATAACAGTAAACGGTAGGTCTAATACGTCGGTATTTTCTGTCATATCAGCAATTGTCCAAACTAAATGTTTTGTTTTAACGTCATAATTTACAGTACCAGCAGAAGTTGACGAAGGTCCTTGCCAGTTTAGATCACCATAAAGATCGGCAGAAACTATTATATTCTTAAGTGGATGATAAGTGTTATTTAAAATCCATGTAATATCGTGTTGTTCTTTTTCTTGATTATTACTGCTAATATCATTTTTAATTGAAAGAGACAAGTCTGAATTTAAAGTAATATTAATTATATTACCACTTATTGTTTGTGAGGTTTTAGTAGAATCGTCAAAATTTAATTCTGTTGTAATTTTAATCTGATTATTTTCAATACTGTTCCAAGGTGCCTTGTCGCTACTTTTTACAGGTATTTGAAAATCTAGCAAGACCTCGCCACCCGCCTTTATTTTATTTAGCGCTGTTATTTTTTTATCATTCCAAATTAAATTTGCTCGTCGAACTTGATCAGATGTTTGACTACCGGTAATATCACCATCGTTTTTGTCAGCGATATCACTCCAGCTTAAAACACTTTGTTTCTTGTATGAAGGGGAGTCTATGATAAGTTTGATCTGAGCTTTGTCAACATCTTCTTTGCCGGCATTTTTTACTAATACCGTAAAATTTAATGTATCTCCTGGTTTTGAATTCATATCTGTGAGTGATCCATTTATTGCTGTGTTTATTGTGATAGAATTTTTAACAATCTCCGTGTTTAGAATAGACTCTGACAATAAATAACTATCTTGGTTAGAGCCAGCAAGCTTAACTTGTACTTTTAGTGGAATAGTATTTTCTTCAGTCATGGAAAATTTACCACTAAAATTTATTATATATTTTGAGATATTATCTGTTGATGTTGGGGCTTGAAGTTTCCAGATGTTTTTTTGTAATGGAATTGAAGAAGTAGTGATAATGAAACTTGTAGGAAAGACGGGAATAATTTCTAAATTTTTACCAACAAGATTATCTTTACTTTCTACTGTAATAGTAAAATTTGTTGGAGTGTCAAGTGCAATTTTGTCTATGCCTGATAATGAAATGTTGATTGGTGCTTGAGAAGGTTTTACATTAAGAGTTAAAACTTTTTGCATTTCAGATTTAAAATTTTCTGGCGTATAATTCAATAACACACGCCATGATTGAGCGTCACCTAATGATCCAAAAGAATTACCAGTAATTTGTAAAGTTTTTTCTTCGTTTGGTTTTATGGTTCCTATGCTCCACTCATTTTTACCTATGTTGTTTGGTTTAATTGAACTTTCTGAAAATATAAATCCTGATGGATAGTTTGCAATAATATTTACTTTGTTTAATGCAACCTTCTGATTATTTTTAAAGACTACCTGGTAAGTTGTTGTGGCTCCTATCGTAAAATTTTCTGGACCAGTAATACTGAAATCCAATTGTGATTCAGTAAATTTGTCAGCCATTGGTAATAAGAAAAATCCTGCCCATGCCAACGCAGCCAAGATTGCAATTGAGAATATGAACTTAAACAGGCCACCAATGAATGACCCACCCTGAACCTTCCTTATTCTTTGCATATCAGGCATACGACCACTATCATCCTTGTATATGTTGTTCAATTGACGATCCATTTTCTGATCATCATAAGTATCCTTTTTTGTTGTTGATGATTTTGTGTTGCGACGTGTTTTTTTTGGTGTTGTATTTTCACCATCGGACGATAAATAGTTGTTTTCTAACATAGACATAGGAAGTTATAATTATTTTGTAGCTACCAGACCCCACACACGATCAGTGTCTAAAATAAATTGTGGAATACTTACTCCATTTTTAGCCATTTTCATTCCTTCTCCTTCTTGGTAACTTGGTTGCCAATCTGCAGGAAATATTATTTGACTCTCAAAGAAACTTTCGATACCAGATTGTTTTTGCGTTACTAGTTGGTATAATCGTGAGCGTTTTGAATCAACAATTTGTTGCCATGAGTTGTTGCCGGTTTGATTGATATCGGAAAGTTTGAAAGGTAATTTGTAAGTGAATTCAATCTGACTTATTTGACCAGGTTCTGTTATAACCCAATTACCAAATGCTGTTTTTTCAAATTCTTCTGTTATTCTGGTACCAGTGCGTTCGTCAATTTTAATTTCTTTTTCAGTTTGTTTTAAGAAAGCGTCAGTCTTGTAAGTTTTGTCTGGAACTTTAAAACTATTTTCATCTGGCCAAGTAAAACCACTAGCTGAAATCAATTCACTATTTTTTGGCACATACAAACGAATGTAGTCAATATTAGTTGAGCCGTATAATTTTTCTTCGGCATTTCCAGTGTGAGTTCTAGTAATTGTGACAGAATCAACAATTGTTCCATCGTCTTGAACGACCGCCTGATGACTAATTGTTTGTTTAATTTTGCCATCACTTTTTTGTCCCTGAATATTTGTGTTAAAAACGGCTAAATAATCCTGGTGATCATTAGTTTTTAATATTTTCCCACTCCAACCCATTTCATCCATTGCTGCTTGAGCGGTTTGGTCAGTAAAGTAAGCCTGAACTTCTTTTTTTGATAAGGCTTCTTGTAAACTAATAGTAAGTGGTATCAAATCCTTTGGTTGACTGTTTTTAAAATGTTCAATAAATTGTGGGGCTAAGTCTGACAAGATCTGTTTTGGTTTGTGATCCTTCTTTTCTGGTCCTTCCTCAACTACATTTTGAATTATAGGTAGAGCGTTGTCTGTAGAAAGAGTTAAACCACGATTTTCATCAATGATTGGTCCAGAAATTGCCAATAATCTTTCCAAGACGGAAGCGTTGATGGCGATTACTCCATCAACCGTTACATTGCGACTATGACGATAAAACCACATCATTTTTTGAGCACTTGCCGAAAAATCTGGAAACCAGTTGGCGTCTTGAAATTCCCAGCGTTTATTCGCCAAAAGTAAAGGAGTAGGTGGTTCAATAAACTCGTTAAGTTGACCCTGAAGATCATAACTTCCACCAGCAGGAACGTCTAATTTAATCATTTTTCCGTCCTTAACATCCATTATTGCTATACTTCCTACAAAACCACCTGTTGGACGTAATTCATTTGGGTTTTGGAATACAAGTAGATAGCGTCGTTGACCCTGAGTACCAAAGATTTCTTTAATTGAACCGTTTAAATTTGATAAATTTTGAAGATCGTGTAAAACAGCAGAGAAGATAACTTTAAATTCTTTAAAAGGACCTTGGTAGTTCAAAGGCAGTGAATCCGAGTTAACAGAGTCTAAATAGACAAGAGCTTCTTTGTAGTTTGGGATAGCTGCAGACAGGTGATTGTTGAATATTTCCAATCTGACATTTAGTGTACTACTAACATTAGCCTGACTTTCAGCAATACCTTTTAGAAAATAAGTGTTACCTTGAGCGATTTTTTGTCCAGCCAACAGCAATGATTGGCGACTTTTTACCTCGCTGTCTAAAACTGGAATAACCGAAACTATTTTTTGTAATAGCTGGTGGTTGTTTTGCATCGTATCAACCGCTGAGCCAAAACTATTCAAAGCGTCATTGATAGCAATCTGAGCAGTTGGTAAATCGGCCTGCATTAAAGCGGCTGTTGAGTTTTGTAATGATAAAAACCCAGATGTGCTATCCTGAGCAATTTTGTCTTTAGTTAGCTTGATATCCTGATAGTAGCTGTTTGCAGAACCTGGGGCAATAAGAATTACCATTAAAATAACTGTTGCAACTGTTAGGCGCTGAAAAACAAAATTTTCCTTAATAAAGGATTTGATATTTTGACCAAAATCTACAGCTGTACGTTTCATATCAGCACTTCCATTTTTAAATGATTGTGCTACCGATTGGCCTATGCGTTTATTTAATTTCTCTTTTTTTGGCAAAATATCTGTTTGCAACAAATTAATTAATTGTGGGTTTTCATCCAATACCACCTCTTTAGTTGCGATATTTTGTGTAATTTCAGGCGTTTTCCTTTCTTTAACAGGCTGAGATAGGGTGACAAATATTTTTTGGTTAATGTCTTTTGGTTCAATAATTTTGGTCGACTGGATCTCTTGTTTTATTTTTTCATATGCAGCATTAAAGTCAATCGATTTATTTTTTTGCGGGGATACAGTCTCTACATTGTGCCAAGCCGGAGATGATTCCTTTTTTAAATTTACAACATGAGCAGATTCAACTGGTGTATGATGAACATGGTGAACAAAAAAATGAATCGGCGCCGCTGGTGTAGGAACAGATCTAGCTTTGATAACTGAAGCAAGATATTCAGAGCAAGTGGATTTGTTGTGTCCTGATTTATCACAAAAAGCACAACGACGTAGTTGTGGTCTTTTAATTTCAAACATTTTTTTAATT
>CAINUM010000033.1 GCA_903853785.1 Candidatus Magasanikiibacteriota bacterium | reverse complement strand
GTAATGCCATTGGCTAAATCAGAAGAAATTATCAGTACTATCGAACATTTGTTTCATCACTAGGTTTATATTTATTATAGTCTGGATGTGATATAATAATTGTGTCAAATAAATATTCAACCCACAACAAGAAATACCATTTTTTTGTTTGGGACTATTTTATAAATTATGAAGAAAAGCTTTCTTCTGTTAGCGGCGTTTGCCTTTTTATTGGCACTGCCAACAGCTTCCCATGCCGCTTTGCCGGATGTAGGGGGGAATCCAGTGCCTGTTACGAAATGTACACAGGTTGGAAATGATATTGAAGTGACTAAATTTGGTTCTACATATCCTTTGACTACCGCTTGTCGTCAAACTGAATATGGCTATAAGTTTTACACAATGAAATGTACATCAGAGTTAGAATATTATGTAAATTGGAGACCTTGTACTAATGATGAATTGGCTGCTGTAACTAAAGTAAGCTGTACTGAAGGAGATAGTGGATTAGACTACTATACTTCCAGTTGGGCAACTGGTGTTATTGAAGGCTCAACATCAATGGCTACAGTAAATGACAGTTGTGGAAATAGTGTTGGCGATTATAACCAAGAAAAAGGTCCTTGGGTTGCTGAACGTAATTGCTCAAATGGCTACGTTCATACTCAATGGTATAAATGTGAAAACGGCTGCTCAAATGGCGCTTGTTTAAAACAGGCCGCTCCAGCCCCAGTTGTCACTCCAGCTTGTTCCGAAAATGACAATGGTTTGAATTATGATGTGGCTGGTTCTGCTACTGGTCAAGCCGAAAGCGGATTGTCTACAGGAACATTTAGTGATAGCTGTGGAGATTTTGTTGGTGATTCAGGAAAAAATGAAGGTGCATATATTGATGAAAAGAATTGTTCATACGGCAAAGTACATGATCAATGGTATAAATGTGACTACGGTTGTTTTGCAGGAGCTTGTAAAGCTAAACCAGCACCAGCACCTACAGCAAAATGTACTGAAACAGATGGTTTGAATTATGATGTTTGGGGTACAGCTACAGGTAATGATGAAGTAACAGGCGTAGCCGGTACTTACGGGGATTCTTGTGGCATGTACGTTGGTGATAAAAATAAATCATCAGGAAATTATATCGCAGAAACACACTGTAGTTCGTTCAATAGTAAGGTTTACGTTCATACTCAATGGTATAACTGTCCTTCTGGTTGTGTAAACGGTGCGTGTCAGGCAAAACCAGTTGTCGGCGAAAATCAGACTCCATATGACACAAATGCAAAAACAGCTATAACTTCACCAGCAAATAATACAATTTTAAACAACTACCCTCGTGTTGCAAATTTAGCTTGGTATCAAATCAATAATGCCAACCAATATCAAATTGAAGTCGTTTGTGATACTTGTGGTATATCAAAATGGAAAACATATTCCAACAGTTTTCAAACACCTCCTTTAGCTGGTGATAATCAATTTAAAGCAAGAGTTTTACCAGTATTTCCAAATGGTTTGACAGGACAATGGTCTGATTATTCTTATTTTTCATACAAGACTGCTCCAACACCATCTTCCGCAACTTCATCCGTCCCAAATACACAATCTCTCCCAGCTTGTAGTGATATTCAAGGTGGCAACACTAATTTTATAGTTTGTGCAGGATTTGCAGTAGATCATCAATGGAGTGGAACGATGGTTAAAGTGATGGATCACGATGGCGAAACTGCCAACGTTGAACTTGTCGGTTTAAGTGAAACCGATGCCGATTTGGTATTAAATGTTGCTGAAACTTTTTATATCACCAATAAACCTGGTAAATATCTAACTGTAACATATTTGGGTATTGGCGCAGAAGGACGCGCTTTACTTAAAGTAGATTCAAATACCACTTACACTGATTCATATAGTGATAGTTGTACAAATGAAAAAGGTATAGACGGTGTTTATACTATATGTAAAAATAATTCATTCTCTCACGATGCTGCTTCTTTCAAATTTACAGTCACAAAATTTGACGGTAAATTTGTATGGTTGAAATTAACCGGTGCAAAAAGTACTAATGTAGTATTAAAACTTAATACTAAAAAGAAATACGCTCTTAAAAAAGACGCTTTAAACGTTGAATTAACCTACTTGGGTAAAGCCGTTTCAGGCGGTGCCAAAGTAAGTGTAAAAATTACACCTTCCAAATAAACAAGCTAAATAAAAGAAAAAACCTTCGATAATCTCGAAGGTTTTTTCGTATGTGGGCCGGCCGGGGCTCGGACCCGGGACCTTATCCTTAAAAGGGATCTGCTCTACCAGCTGAGCTACCGGCCCATGAATATTTTGCGTAGACAAAACAACAAAAAGAATGATATAATAAAATCAATAAAAAATCAAGTACCCTTAACTTTTAAAGTGGATAAATTATGTTAGACAAGAAATATACGCAAGCAGTTCGGTCCGATCTGTTGAGCTATGCTCAAAAAAGACGCGAAGTTATAAAGATGTCTGGAGATGCTCAACAGCACGCTAAGAAGGCAATATTTGCCCTTCAGCGTGATGATAAAGAAGGTGGTAACGAACGTTTAAAGTTGGCTGAAGGTTTGTTAATGGAGTTATACAAGAAATTTAAAAATGATAAACGACTCTTTACCGAAGGGTCCTATAAGGCCGCATTAGAAGAGTATGTAGAGGCAGTATTATTTAATAGCTACGTATTATCCAAACCGGTTGGTAAAATTAAAGGAGTGGAAGTTGATTCCGATACTTTCATTAGTGGTCTTTGTGATGTCCCTGGTGAATTATGTCGTTATGTAATTCGTGCTGCCACAGCTCGTAATTTTGATTTAACAAAGAAATGTTACGAATATGCAGAAGAAATTATTGGTGAATTAATGGATATGGATTTGACTGGGTATCACCGCAATAAATTTGATCAAGCCAAACAAGCATTACACAAGCTTGAACAAGTCGTATACGAAGTTAGTATTCGCTCATAATTTTATATGATAAAGCAAAAATTAAATAACTTAAAACATTTTTTAATTGC
>CAINUM010000032.1 GCA_903853785.1 Candidatus Magasanikiibacteriota bacterium | reverse complement strand
ATAAAAATAAAGTGTTGTCTGCCGAGTTTGTCCAATTTATTGGAATTCAGAACAATATAATTAGTAATCACTATATTATTGAACAATTAATCGATTTTTGTAAAATTCATGTTTCAAAAGAAAAAAAAAGTGATTTAATAAAATATGAAAAAATACTGAATTCTAAGTAGTTATATGAGAATGACGTTCGGGTGTGCGTTTTTTAAATAGTCTTCATGGCCAATTTGAAATATTCTAGTATCAAATAAGTATTTTGTAGTTAATCCGCGCTTTATGAAAAAAACTAAAAATAATATCTAATAATACACGAAGGCTAGTTCGGTGGGCAAAGCTATTTGCCAACTTCCCAATACTGCCATTACATCAAAACAAGTGTTTGGTTGTTTACTTTTCTGGCAGCATATTCCATCTAAAAACAAGGGAAGTACCAATAAGCCCAAACCAAGTAGCCGCAGCCATGTCTTTTTTGAAAACCTTCGTTCTTTTCCAACCGTTGTAATAAACATTACCACCAAAGTTTACCCCCAGATATTTTTTTACCAAACCTCAGATACTTTAATGAAAAACTTTGTATTTCAGTTTTTTATTCTTTACTTTGCTTTTGTAAAAATAAATTTTGAAACAACATTTAAAAAAGTATTATCCTGTAAAAAAAACAAATGATTGATTCGGCTAAAATTGGTGACATAGCATTGAAGATAGCAAATAAGTTTAATCCTGAGAAGATTATACTATTTGGTTCCTATGCAAAGGGGACTCAAAATAAAGGTAGCGACATTGATTTGTTAATAATTCAAGATACTGATTTGCCCAGTTATAGAAGAGGCATTGAGATTCGTATGTCATTAATAGGAACAAAAATGCCGATTGATATTTTAGTATATACTAGAATTGAATTTGAAAAGGAAAAGCAAGACAAATATTCATTTTTATATTCAGCTATAAAAACATCTAAGATACTTTATGAGCGAACTAATTGAGCATATTAAAGCATGGATTAATTAAGCAGACCATGATTTAGGTTCAGCAAAGATAATATACCTTAATTTGCCTGATTATTTTGATATTATTGCTTTTCATTGTCAGCAAGCTACCGAAAAGTATATAAAAGCAATTTTGGTTCATAGGGAGATAGAATTTGAACGCTCCCATGACTTGATATATCTTCTTGAGTTATTACCAGAAGATATTGCAGTTACAGATGCTAAATATAAAAAAGCAGTGTTGTTAAATGGATTTAGTGTTCAAATTCGTTATCCCAACAGAATAGAACACATGACTAAGGAAGAGCTTGAGGAAGAAATAAGTATTGCTCAAGAATTTAGGGATTTTGCGGTGGAGAACCTGAAAATAGAAGAATAATCCCACCACTAATGGCTCCAGAAACCACTTGTGCCTATCTTGTAAGTTAGACTGTTTATATATTTTTGTTAGAGAAATGTTCTAATGAATCATCCAAAAAGGATCAAAAATAATTATAGCACAAGGCTTGCACCATTTTGTGTGAATGATGACAATACAGTTGAAGATCTGTTATGCAAAATGAACCGATATGACCAAAGGGATGATAATGAGTTCATTGTTTTGCTTTTGAAAAAAGATAATTGAAAGTAGGAAGTAATGCCAAAACCGGTAATCATATACGAAGCAACCCAAGAAGTAATTGGAAAACATCTCCGTTCAAATGAATGGGTGATGTATTCAGGTACATTAATAATTTACGACAGGAAACTAAATCCAATAGTTTTAAGCCTCAAAAGCCAGATATGTGATTCT
>CAINUM010000031.1 GCA_903853785.1 Candidatus Magasanikiibacteriota bacterium | reverse complement strand
ATATAATTTAAAGAACCTAAATAATGTAAGATGATTACTAAAAAAAAGATCCCTATCACTAAAAAGTAGGTTTTTTTAAACGAATAATATTGCATAATTTATTGTCTATGAAGTGGTGAATAGATGGCCACTTCTTTTAGTAATTCAAAATCATCCAGAAGCATGCCGTTTCCGCGTACCACAGATGTAAGTGGGTCATCGGCTATGCGCACTGGTATTTCAGCGGCGCGAGCGATGAGTCGGTCGATACCGCGTAGTAGCGCGCCACCACCGGAAATTAAAATGCCGCGCTCATGGATATCCGCCACCAATTCTGGAGGAGAAGTTTCCAACGTAGCTTTGACATTATCCACGATAATCCGAAGAGATTTGATGATAGCTTCGCGTACTTGAGAATCGTTGATCATGATTTCTTTTGGTAAGCCACTCAATAAATCACGACCACGCATTGGGTATTGAAGTGGTTCCGGAAGTTCCATGGCCGAACCAATTTTCATTTTGATATCTTCAGCTTGACGCTCACCCAAAAGTAAATTAAATTCATCACGAGCGTATTGTACAATATTTCGGTTTAGTTCATCGCCAGCAATTTTGATTGATTTCCAATTGACGACACCGCTAAGAGATATCAAAGCAATTTCTGAAGTACCACCACCAATTTCAACAATTAAATTGCCTACCGGCTCACGTACCGGCATGCGGGCACCAATCGCGGCAGCCATACATTCCTCTACTACCCAGACCTCTTTGGCCCCAGCGTTGGTAGCGGCATCAGCTACAGCTTTTCTTTCTACTTCAGTAATTTCTAGAGGTACACCAATCACCACTCTAGGACGTGACAAAAAATTTTTTTCGTCTTCGTTTATCTTATCAATAAAATAACGCAACATTTTTTCAGTAACTTCAAAATCTGAAATAATACCACCAATCAAAGGACGTGGAGTGATAATATGAGGAGGTGTTTTGCCGATCATTTCTTTGGCCTGACTACCCACCGCCAAAATTTGTTCGGTGCGAGTGTTGATAGCTACCACACTTGGTTCGTTGATAACAATTCCGCGATTTTTTACGTAAATCAAAGTATTGGCTGTTCCCAAGTCAATTCCCAGATCTTTCCTAAAACGATTGAAAAATTTATCAAACATAATCGTGATTGTTGTATTTACGTCCGGAAATCATCGCGCCTTCAAGTACTATGTAAAGTAAAGCCAACAAAATTGCATTCCACCAAAATAATAAATTAAATTGTAATAGCAACAAAGCCAATATTACAAACGCTCCAAATAAAATCCCTTGCTTAAAGGTTCTTTTAACTTGGCGAAAAATAATTTCATCTTTGTCTGATTTTTGCTTTTTAAATAGTAAGCCTGTTACCGAAAAAAACCCAACCGTTCCCAAAAATAAACTAGAATAAAAAAACACAAAACCAATCCAACCGGCCTGTTCAGGCGAGACGTTGACTAGAATAAATAACCAAGCAACCCAGCACATTATTGTGCCTGTAGCCATCATTATGAGGTATTGTCTAAGTGTCATAGTGCATTAAGTATAAATCAAACAAAGTGATTTGACAAGTAATTTATTATGGCTAACCTAACACAAATATCTGACATTTCTGACCATCGAACTTCCGCATTTGGCGTTTACTTTGGCGATTAACTCTGCTTCTCTCATTCTGATCTCCTGAGACATTATTGAACTTAGGCAGGCAATTACAAGGTTTCCGTTCTTTATATACATAGCTTTGGCTAATTTTTTTCCATTTTCACCCCAATAGTCTTCAATAAAAATATTGGCCATGTCGATGGCTGCCGCCGCTAATACTCCCTGCATAAAAGGAGATTTTTTTCCTTTTGATAATAATATTTCACCCATTGATTTCATCATACGCGAAAATCACAGATATCTTTAAAGTCACAATACTTACAATTTTCTTTTTCTGGATTTGGTGTAAAATTTTGTTTTTTAATTTCAGTAATTGTTTCGATAAGTTTTTCTTTTTCTTTTTCAATATCTTTGTCACTACCTTTGAAGCTGACAGAAGTGTTATCGTTTAAGAAATAATATCGTAATTCCCCCACTTCACCCATTTCACGCAGTTCCATTACACTTTCGTTGGCAATTTGATAAATAAGAAGTTGACGTTTTTCGTCTGGTTTTAATTTATCTTTTGGTTTGCCAGTTTTGTAATCAATAATTGCGATTTTTCCGTCAGCCATGCGATCGATGCGATCTATTGTACCTTTGACCACATGATCACCGATACGGAATTTAAATCCTGCCTCCAGAGTGATTGGCACGGTCCAACCATTTTTTTCACCTTGCTGGTAAAAGCCTTCCAAAATTTTCTCACCCATTTCTTTGTATTCCTTTTTTTGTTGTGGCGAATAATACCAAGTGTCTTGCCAAGACGATTGGTATAAATCATAAAGTTCATCTTTGGTTGGCACCTTTACTTCGAATCCTGAAACTACATTTAGTTCTTTTACTTTTTCATAAAACTTTTGCAATGTACTATGCATGGTTTTTCCAAAGACAAATACGCCTTTGCCAAACGTAGGTATTTTTAAAATAAATTGAAAACGATATTGCCAAGGACATTTGTCATAGGCCTGAAGTTGGGAGAAAGAAAATTCATTTGGGATTGGTAAAATTAATGCAGGTTTATTTTCATTTTGTTTGGAAGAATTAAAAGCAATATTTTTTCCAACCACAACAGATTCGCGACTCAGCGGCGTATTGTTTGTTTCTTCCAATTCCAAAATAAATTTTGAAAGTTTCTTTTCTTTGGCACCACCATAATCTTTGGCGGCGGTGAGATACAATCCTTTTTTAGCGCGAGTAATTGCTACGTACAATAGACGTCGTTCTTCTTGTAGGTGAACGTCACCACTTGGCAAAGCTCCTTCGCGCACGAGTGCATCTGGCAATTCGATATCACCACCACGAGAAATAGTTGGAAATCTTTGGTCTACCATGTTTGGCACAAAGACGTAATCAAATTCTAAACCCTTGGATTTGTGAATACTTAAAATCTGAACAGCATCATCGCTGCCATCTATTTGCATATCTTCGCCGTCGTCACCAGATTCCAAAACAAAATCAAAATAATTTAACCAGGCGTGCACAGTAGTGTCGGCATTACTCTTTTGAAAATCTTCAATCTTGGAAAATAAAGATTGTAAATTAAAAATATCATTTTGATATTTTTCCGGATCGTCACTTAATAATTTTAAATATCCAGAAGCTTCCCAAAAATGATAAAGCACTTTTCCGACTGGACTATTTTGACAAAGTTGTGATCCTTTATCTATTATCGTAAATAACTTTTTAACTTTTTCAGTACCATTTTCAGAAATTTTTAAATGATCTTGTTCAATATTTTTTAATACTTCAAAATATGAACTGCCATGTTCGCGAGAAGATAATAACACCTTTGATATATCAGAGTGGTCTAGGGCGAAAATAGGTGTATTTAACAAGCGATAGACCGCACTCGATTCATGGTAGTTATCACACAAACGTAAAAAGGCCATACTATCCAAAATTGCCGGTTGGCGAAACAAACCACTAGTGGCTTGGAAAATATATGGGATCCCAGCTTGTTCTAGATACGGAATGAATTGTTGAGCGCATTTTTTGGCGCGACATAGAATCGCAAAATCAGACCAGTTATTTCCATCTTTTTCTTTAAGTGTTTTTATTTTGGTGGCGAGCAAATGGGCTTCTTCACTTTCATCCTGCCCATAGATCAGATCAAAATCGCCAATCAGATCTTTTTTGCAAATTAATTTTTTGGATATTTTTAATCTGTCCTCCAGACGATCTGGATTATTTTTCTGAATAAAATTATACGCTAAATCCAAAATCTTTTGTCCCGAACGATAATTTTCGGTCAACACAATTTCTTTAGATTTTGGATAATCAGTTTTAAATTGTAAAATATTGGAAATCGAGGCACCGCGAAATTTATAAATACTTTGGTCGTCATCCCCCACCACCGTCAATTTTACATCTTCATTTTTGGTCAATAATTTTATCAGTTCATATTGAGACCAATTGGTATCTTGAAATTCATCTACCAAAATATATTTAAATTTCTGGTGATAAAATTTTAAAATATTTGGACGTTCACGTAATAATTTTACTGCGTAAAACATTAGGTCGGCAAAATCCATACTATCACTCTCGAGCAATAGTTGATTGTATAGCTTGTATGCCCCTGCTAATTCGTTGATTCGTTTTACTTCCAATTCTTTTTCTTCGTCCGTAAACGCGGTAGTTTTTATTTTCTTAGCTTTATTTGGTTCAAAATTTATATCTAGTTTTATACTTTCTGCATATTTTACATAATCCTCCGGAGATAATAATTCGTCTTTACACTTTTGAAAATGTTTAATCATCGCGTGAATAAATTTGGTTGGATTGCCAAGTGGTCGATAATAGTCCAAATCAAATTTTTCCAAATTTTTGCGAATGAGTAACCAAACATCGGTTTCATTTAATAGCTTAAAATTATTTGGTAGACCAATATCGAGAGCATGACTTTCCAAAATGCGTTGAGCCAATCCGTGAAAAGTAGTAACGAAAACGTCAAAACCACCGATCGATAATAAATCGGTTATGCGATCTTCCATTTCTTTGGTGGCTTTATCGGTAAAAGTGACCGCCAAAATTTCCTGCGCCTTCGCCAGTTGGTTGTTTACAATATGAGCAACCTTTTCAGTAATTACAGTTGTCTTGCCCGTTCCCGCACCAGCGATTATCAAAAGCGGACCGTCATGGTATTCCACCGCTTGTTTTTGGCTTTCGTTAAGATTGGACATAGCTAAAATTAGAGTTGGTTATGACTCTTTATAAAAACCGAAGGGTTTATTTTTTTTCTTGCTTTTCGCAATTGCAACCACATTCTTTGTTACAATCGCAGCAATGTGGACAGATGCTAGTGTTGCACAAACAGGTATCCTCTTCGTGCTCCAGCGGTGTCCCACAATTTACGCATTTGGACATATGTATTTAGTATACCAGAAATAAAAAACCGACTCAATGGTCGGTTAATTTTATGTTTTTTTAATCCCAATCGCCACCACCCCATATTTCAATTCATCCTCTACACTATAAAACTGTCGATACACACTCACCGCTTCATCCACATCCACAGCATCTGGAATGACATTTTTCAAACCTTCGGATTCGATCATTTCTTTAAAACTTGTATAAACATTTTTTCCAATAATAATAAATTCTGCACTACCGTTTACTTTCAAAATATCCCCCACTTGCATCTCTAAAAACTTGCCCTTGTTTAAACGGCCTTCAACGGTTTTCTTACCAGATAAAATATAGCTGAAATAAGGTTCTTGTTTATTAGTTTCAAATACTTTCATATTTTATTATATTGTTTTTTTAAACATGAAGCAGACACTCACAAGGCTTGTTTTTCAGAATAACTTTTTGTTCGCTTATCGTATTAATAAATCCATTTTGACTCCCTGATCCCGTGGCAAGTTTTTTTTCAAGTGGAGTGTGATGCTGATATCCTCTTTGGGAAAATTCTTCTACTAGCGCTTCGTGTCGTAGATAGAGTGCTTTTTGTTTTCCTACCCAACGCAAAGTCTCCGGGTGTTTAGAATACCCGCCCTTGCCTTTATGTTTCGTTAAAATATTCCAAAGTCCGTGCAACTCCCTGTGCTCAGCAAGCAAGTGTTTTCTGCACAAATGTTTCGGATGTATGTCCCACAAGCGCATATAATTATTTTTTTGGAATCATTGGTATAAAAACGCTTGTTTGTCTTTTGTATTCAGCAAAATCAGGATTTTCAGCCATTTTTTTCTCTAGCATTGGAACGCCGGACACTTTGAGAATCAAAAATGTTATGATAATTGGTCCGACAATTCCAAACAAACCACTGTTAACTGAAAGAGCGATAAGCCAGATTCCCCACCATTGTGTGACTTCGCCAAAATAGTTTGGGTGTCTAGTGTATGCCCATAGTCCAGACTTCATAAGCTTTCCTTTATTCGCTGGATCACTAATAAATTTAGCCAACTGTGCATCGCCCACTGATTCAAAGCAGAATCCAATTAACCAAACCGCTACACCAACAAAATCAAGTATGCCAAGTCCAACGCCAACATTTTTATTGATAATAAATAATGGTAAAGAAATCAGAAATAAAAGAACGCCTTGTAAAATATAAACTTGAAAATAAGAACGCAGATAAAACCATTTCCCCCATTCTTTACGCCAAGCCATATAGCGATAGTCTTCCGTTTTGCCGCGGTTGCGTGCGTGAATATGCCACGCCAAACGCAATCCCCAAATACTTACCAATACACCAACCAGCAATCCTCGTGCACCAAAATTACCATTAAGAAAAAATGATGTCCATGTCATAAGTACGAACCCCAACCCCCACGCCACATCAGCTACATCATTTCTTTTTTTAATCAAAGAAAATATAAACCAAAGACTCATGTAAACAAAAAGTACGAGACCAAGAGTTAGAAAATAATTCATACTTATATTTTATTAGCAATAAAATATGTGATTGTAGATACTAGCGCTGCCAATGTTGCCCCCCAAGCCAAGTCTACAAGTGTAATTAAAAGCGGCCAATCTTTGGCGACTGCTAAATTGGTAAGATCGTAAGTCGCATAACTAACCAGGCCAAATAGTGCCCCAAAGAGAAGCGCATGTGTCCATGATCCTTTCTGGACTGCTGGAGCAATAACAAATGTTACAAGTCCAAAAATAAATAGAAGATAAAAAATAATCGCCGCCATCCAATTTACATCACTCTTCATGAGTGAACCGATTTGCGCGCGATAGAATCCCTTTGCAATTAGTCCGATCCAAACCATGTCGATAGCAAAGAATACTGGTAATGCAATTGCGTAAAGTTTTATAAACATAGTATTTATTTATTTTTATAAAATAATCTTCCAACAAAGAAAACAAACAAACCCAAACACACAGTCACGGTAGTTATAACGCTTGGATATTGTCTATCAAAACCACTTGCAGACATGTGTTTAAAAAGGATCCATGAATACGCCCAGATTAGCACCATGCCATAGGCAACATTTTTATCTTTGCGCATCCGCAATATACCAATCATTGCTCCGACCATGAGAATAATACTCGTCCAGACAAAATCAGCGATACCAAATCCACCCCAGCCGGTACTCACGATAAAAACCGTAATATTAGCGATCGCTGCCACAGTAATCCACCCAAAATAGATGCTAAAAGGAGCCCGTATAAAAAGTTTTTGGATCGAGGTAAACTGTTCGGTGCGAATAATGTCAGCGATTTTTATAAGAAGAATTAGAAGTGCCACCATAATGAGTACCGAAAGTCCGATAAAATCATAGTGCCAAGCAAATATCCACGAGAGATTAGCGATCGAAGTGGCGATAAAAAGAGGGTTGATTTTTCTAAAAAAGTCTTCTGATTTTTGATTCTTCTTTACAAACTGGTAGACCACATAAGCACCAAGCAAAAGGTAGATCAAACCCCAAATAGCAAAGGCTGGACCGGCGGGGGCAAAAAGATTTGGATAGGCAGCGGATATTTCACCTGTGGAGCGATTGTTGATCGGTAAAGCATTCGCCATAAAATTTACTGCCACCATAGCGAGATAAGCGACCCCAGCAAGAATTTTTATATAAGTGTTTTTCATATATGTTCTATTTTACATCAATTTGCACTTCATTGCGAAGCATGAATGGTATTGTCCACGGTGTATTGTATCGAGCCGCATTGATTGCGCCCACGGTCTCCACACTATCGCGAGTAAGTGCTTTCAAAAGTTCCGCTCCATGTTTTTTAAATGCTGATTCACTAGTCGTCCAGCTAAACTTTTGCACCGCCACCTTGTGCGCTGGCACTTCACGCAACTTTACCCGTGTATCATCTGGCTCGGGTAATGTCTCAAGTGTGTACTGGCTCGGCATAACAAAAGAAACCTTGTAGACACCTCTCTCGGCTTCTTCCACTGTATTGACTGGTACTGTCATAGCAATTTTTTCCGATGTACTCTCTTGTGTATTCACCGGTACGGTCATAGCAATCTTGTCCTTTTTGGTGTTGCCACCAAAGATATAACCAGCGATTATAGGAAAGCCCTTTCTGGCCGCATCATTTCCGTTCGCTGCATCACTAATAGTGGTTTCAGCGACGATATAAGTTACATATTCACGTATCTCATAGCCACTCGCCTCTTTCACAAGTTTATACTTTGGTTCTTTAATATTACGCACCGGAAGCCAGCTATACAAAGTCCATCCAACTAACCCAACCCCGATAATTATTAATATAATATCCATATTTTTCTTCTTCATATATTTTTAAATAAATTTTGTTCACTTGGCGAATTATTTTAGATAACTTTTAAAATAAATTCTGTGACAAGTATAACCTTCTGGATTTTTTTGCAAATAATCTTGGTGATAATCTTCGGCCAAATAAAATTTTTTTAAAGGCTCCAATTTTGTAACCACCGGATCTTTCCAACGCTTTGATTCATCTACAATTTTTATAAAATTTTCCGCTTCTTTTTTCTCCTGGTCATTGGCATAAAAAATTGCAGAGCGATAAGAGGTACCAAGGTCGTTACCTTGTTGATTTAGAGTAGTCGGGTTATGAATTTGAAAGAAAAAGTCTAATAGATTTTTATAAGAAGTTTTATTTTCATCATATTCAATTTCCACCGCTTCGGCATGCCCCTCGTGGTTTTCATAAGTTGGGTTTATTACTTTACCGCCAGTATAGCCAACTTGCGTGTTTATTACTCCAGGCTGTTTTCTGATTAATTCTTCCAACCCCCAAAAGCAACCACCTGCCAGTACTATTTTTTTTGACATATGATTATTTTTTTGGAATAAATTTCATTGAAATTGAATTGACGCAATATCTTTGATTTTTATTCGTCAGCTGTTCACCAATAAATAAATGTCCCAAGTGGCCACCACATTTCGCGCAGGTTATTTCAGTACGCATACCATCTTTGTCCAGACTTTTAATTACAGCCCCGGGCACTTCATCGTCAAAGCTTGGCCAGCCACAACTAGACTCAAATTTATCTTTAGAATCATACAAGGACGCGCCACATTGTCGGCAGACATAAACACCCTCTTTTTTATTGTTCACATATTCCCCACTAAACGGCGCTTCGGTGGCTTTGTGTAAAATAACACTCTGTTCTTCAGGTGTTAAAACGTTGTATTCTTTATTCATATGTTAATATTTTGTAGAATCGCCAGTTCTAATTTATTGGGTTCGTCCGTGCCTAGCCTATATATTTTACCACTTTTCAATTCTATTTGCACTGCGTCAAAACCAGATACATTATAAATAATCATATTGGACCAAAGCGAACCTCGTATTCCCCATCCGTAATACCATTTATTTTTTACACTTTTGGCGGATACAATATCACTGAGCAAAAACTTTTTCTTATAAATACCGTAGCCAAATTTTATTCGTAAATATTGGTCATCAATAATAACCTGAAGTGAGCAAAAGGAAGAAAGCACAAAGAGAATCAACACCATAATCGCAGTAACCGCAAAATTGGTACCAGAATCAACTGACGGCGCTTCGGCACGAGCGAGAATTTGGGCGCGTGCAAAAACTACTAGCAAGGCTAGGGTTACTACAATCATCAGATATCCAATTTGAGTATGTTTGTATTTCATAGATCGGTGTTGTCTACGATGATTTGGTTGTTTTATTTGTATCTGTGGATAAAATTGACAATAATCGTAATTTTGTGTATATTACTTATGAAGTTAGCAATAATAACTTTCGGTGCGCCGCGGTGCTCCCTCAGGGAACCTGAGGCCTCAGCTGTGGAATTCCGTGCCGATAGACGCTACTTCAACAAAATGCCTAATCTATTTGATTGGGTTTTTTGTTATATTTATTATTCCAATAATCTTTAAACATTTCTTTTCCTTCGCCAATGATGTTATTTTTCAATAATCCAAATATTTTCTCACCTAGCGGTTTTTTGTTCAAATATGATGCAATTCCACCAACTATCCAATCCGCAATCTGGATGTTTGAATATTCATGAGAATCAACCATTTCAATTTTAACATGGCCACCTTTTGGTAAATTTAACAAAAGATGAGTTTTGACCTTTTCTGTAAATTCTTTTTTACTCACACCCTTCAATCTACGCTGATCACAAAAAACATGTAATAGTAAATCATCGGTCGGTAAATACATTTCCAATGTTTCACCAACTATTGCTGTATATAACAAACCACTCTCTAGTGTATTTTTTGTTCGATATTCGTCAGGAATATTCGATTTGTTTATAAAGCTAAAACGAATTCTTACATCAAGGCTGCAAATAAATTTAATTGTTTTTAGTCTAAGTTTGTCTGTTATGCCAGAATCAGAAAATTTTATCTCTGATTGACCGCGCATGTGTTTGGGGAACTTAGAGTGATACCACGATTTAAACCGTTTAGCGGTTCTTTTTGTATCGCCTATGGTGAATGATCCAATTACAAAATATTCATCATGATGTTTGTCGTGAAATTGTCCACTTTCGTCAAGAAAAATATGCATAGAAAAATTTATACAAACGTATTATATCATATTTTCTTAAAAAAACTTTCTATTTCTCCTTTTAATATTATTCGTCAATTTTTATACTTTTTACAATTACATTTGGTATGCATTTTTTATGGTACTATCATAAAAATCACAATCTAATTCCAAAAGTGTTCCAGTAATTGTAAATGTATCACTTTCAATTATAACATCATCTATATTCAAATTTCCATATTTCTTTAACATGTACGATGGCCAATTTCCGTTTGTTTCACTCGTGGTAGGTATTTCTTTTGGTATAGCCCAAAACCAATCATTGTAGGATGACGTCCTTATCGTGTGATTATTATCAATTATCCAAAATTTAATTCCATCTATTTGTGATAAATTACTTATCTGCCCTCTCCATGTTATTTCTTTTCCAAGATAGGACTTTGATTTATCATTTATTACTGAGTTGTAGCTTAGCTTTTCCGCCACATTTCAAAACCTCCCAAATCCTCACCATCGCCCAAGTATCCATCTCACAATACTCCAACAAATCCTTCTCAATCTGCCTCTTCTCACTCTCCGGCGTATCCCCCGAAATCATCCGCTCCCACCGTTCACTCGCCTGATCCCCTTTGCAAATATTCAAACTTTTATAAGTCAGCTCCGGCACAATCACCGGCAACACTCGCTTGATACTCGCACTTCCTTTGAAAGCCGAATCCACATAAAGATTTTCCGAAAAAATAGTTTTCAAATCAAACATCCCGTCATTGATATCTCCTAAAAACTTCGCAAAATCCGGATGCAACTCCGCCAGCTTCGTATTGCGATCTCGTTCATACATACTATGCCACGCAATCACCGTCCCGCGCGGATCGATGTCTTGTTTCATTCTCTCTACCAAGGCACGGGTCAGATCGCCTTTGGTATTGGTAATCAAAAATTCTTTATGTTCAATACTCCCATCGGCTTGCACAATATGCAAAGAATATTGAAAAGGCGTATGTTCATAAGGTCCAAAGTTTATTTCTTGCTATATATAATTATTTTATTTTTCCAATAAGAATTTTGAAATCTGGTCCAGGTCCATATGTGAGTTGTTCTTGTTGTGCGTATAAAATTGTATAATTACCTGAATTTAATTTATCTTTCAAGTTTTTATTTTTCTTCTTGCAAATTATGCTCTTTTAAACATTTTAAAAACTTTGGATATTCTTCGTCCCATCGTTTCTCAAAGTTTTCGGTGCTATGAATAGTACCGCTTGTTGATTTAAAACATTCAATTCTTATGTTGTGCGGTCTCCACACTACATAATTTATCAACATAAGTAATAATATTATTGAGGCACTTGATATTTCCCAATGTTCTAGTAGTTTGTTTATATTTTTTTCAGGTGTAAAAGTATTGAGATATATATAATAAAAAATTCGTTTTATGATGTAAAAAATGACCAAAGTTGTGAAAGTACACAACAAGCTAAATTGAAAAAAATATCCCCATAAATAAAGACCATTATTTTCGTACCCGACCAAAAAGGAAGTCGTGATAGTTGTCATTAGTAAAAATACATAGATAACTTTTAACATACGATACCATTTTGTTTTGCCTAGTTCTTGTATTGTTTCATTCATAATATAAATATGGAAATAAATATTTTATAATTGTTTATGTTATAGTCGATAATTAGTTTGAGTTAGTTGGGATAAAAAAATTAATTATTACAGTGCCCCCGCTTCTCTCAAATTAGAAATAACAAAAAAAACAATATTTGTTGCCCATAGGATTATTGGAATAGAAATAAATACATACCCAATAATAATAAATTGTTTGTTTTCGTTTGCTTTTTTTGCTTTAGAAATTTGTTTTAATGAAATTACTAATGCTATTAATGGTAATAAAGGAAGGTTTAAAAGCATTAAGACTATTGCTGTAATTGATAAAAACAAAGATCCTGACGAATTAGGGTTTTGTCGTACTATTTTATTCATATTATTTAAGTTAATTTAAGTATGATTTATTATTTGCCAGTTGGGTGTCTCGTGTTAGGCGATTGGTTTGAACAATTTCTTACTTTTAAGTTCTTTTTTGGCCGCTTCTCGAAAATTTATCACTATATTGTCAATTAATTCCATTTGTTTGGTGTAGTAGTCACATTCTTCGCTGACGTTTAATGGAAAATCTTGCGGTTTGTTTTTTTCATGTTGATTTAAGTAACTATCAATAATTTGACAGGATTCTTTTGATATAAAGATTTCTTTAGTAGCACAATATCTAGTTAAAATTTCTTTAGATTTTAAATACTTTGCATACAGTTCAAAATGTTGTTCCTTACTTATAGGAGTTGTTGCCGAGATGTCATGCCAAAGAGAATTGTAATAAAATTGTAGAAAAGCAAGATTTTCTAAAACATCTATATATGAATTTACTTTTCGTTCCCACCATTTTTCTGACACGAATTTTTCCGAAGTCAGATACGCAGCTATAAATGCGCTTGTAAATGATACGGCTATATTTATTATTAAAAGTAATTCAGTGTTCATAAATTATTAAAACCTGTCGAGTAACATTTACGAATATGCGACGTTTTGCGTGATTAATATGTATTACAAATGTCAGCCAAACAATATATATCTTATTCCATTTTTAACAAAAAAACAATGGCACAAAGCCATTGTTTTAGATGTTTATTCACTCTTCGGCAACTTCCTATACTTATTCCCCAATCTAATTCTATTCGATTCCCGATCAATAATCGCCTGCATCCGTGCATAATCCACGTCTTCCCTATTCTTTATCTCACTCATCTGTGCGACCGCTTTTTCGCGAGCCTGTTGGGCGCGATCGATATCGATTTGATCGACGTGTTCGGCGTTGTCTGCCAAAATTACCAATTGATTGTTTTCTTTCATTTCCAAAAATCCACCCGCGACAGCAAAGTTGTGTGTTTCTTCGCCTTGCTTGAAAATCAGTTCTCCAGGATTGAGAATTGTGACGAGTGGCGTATGGTTTGGTAAAATTGTAATTTCGCCCGTAGTGGTCGGAGCAGTGACTTGTTCGATTTGGTCATTTTCGTAAATGACTTTTTCTGGGGTGACGATTTTAAAGTTTATTTTGGACATAATTATTTTACATCATCGATGCTTCCTTTCATATAGAAAGCTTGTTCATTTTTTGTATCATGTTTTCCATCCAAAATTTCACGGAAGCCGCGAACAGTGTCTGCCAATTTTACATATTTTCCTTCAGCACCAGTAAATCCTTCCGCTACGAAGAATGGTTGAGATAAGAATTTCTGAACTTTGCGAGCGCGAGTTACGAGCAATTTATCTTCATCGGATAATTCTTCCATACCCAAGATGGCGATAATATCTTGTAAATCTTTATAGCGCTGTAAAATTTTCTGAACATCTAGAGCAGTGCGATAATGTTCTTCACCAACGACGTTTGGATCGAGAATTGTGGAAGAAGAATCTAGTGGATCTACCGCTGGGTAAATACCAAGCTCAGACAATGAGCGGTTCAAAGCTACAGTGGAATCCAAGTGAGCAAAAGTAGTAGCCGGAGCTGGATCGGTAAAATCATCAGCTGGCACGTATACGGCCTGCACGGAAGTGATCGAACCTTTTTCAGTAGAAGTAATACGTTCTTGCAAGGCACCCATCTCAGAAGCCAAAGTTGGCTGGTAACCTACGGCAGATGGCATACGTCCAAGCAAGGCAGAAAGTTCAGAACCAGCTTGAGTGAAACGGAAAATATTATCGACAAACAATAGCAAATCTTTGCCTTCTTCATCACGGAAATATTCCGCCATAGTGAGAGCAGTCAAAGCCACGCGTGCACGGGCACCTGGTGGTTCATTCATCTGACCAAACACCAGAGCGGTCTTGGCTAATACGCCAGACTCTTCCATTTCACGATATAGGTCGTTTCCTTCACGAGTACGTTCCCCTACACCAGCAAA
Source organism: Candidatus Magasanikiibacteriota bacterium (assembly GCA_903853785.1). GTDB lineage: Bacteria > Patescibacteriota > Patescibacteriia > Magasanikbacterales > GWA2-37-8 > CAIOJG01. The sequence goes on along the minus strand of CAINUM010000031.1, from coordinate 10,006 downwards.
CATGGAATATCCACCGTGTTCTTGAGCAATGTTGCGGATTAATTCTTGAATAATAACAGTTTTTCCTACACCCGCACCACCAAACAAACCGATCTTTCCACCTTTCAAGAAAGGACAGATCAAATCGATAACTTTGATACCAGTTTCAAGAATTTCAGTACTGGTAGATTGTTCTTTGAAAGTTGGAGCTTTGCGGTGAATAGGAAGTGTTTTGGTAGTTTTGGAAGCGCCTTTACCGTCGATTGTTTCGCCAACTACATTAAACATACGGCCAAGAGTTCCTGGACCTACTGGGACACTAATAGCAGTGCCAGTGTCTACAACATCCATGCCGCGTTCTAAACCGTCGGTAGTACTCATAGCGATAGTACGAACGATATTAGCACCACGATGTTGTTGAACTTCTAAAACCAATTTTTCGCCATTGGATTTTGTAATCTCAAGAGCGTTAAAAATTTCTGGCAATTTGTCATCGAATTTTACATCGATAACCACCCCGATAATTTGTGATATTTTTCCTTTGTTCATATTTTCAGAATTATTTTCAAAAATTTTATTTTAATTAATTCAACGCTGCGGCCCCACCGGCGATTTCCGCAATTTCTTGGGTAATGGCAGCTTGACGGGCTTTGTTGAAATTTAAATTTAATTCATCAATCATCTCTACTGCAGCGTCCGATGCACTGCGCATGGCCATCATGCGGGAGCTGTGTTCGGAAGCGGCGGATTCTAGTGCGGATTGTAATATCTGTGATTCAACCAATCTAGGTAAAATAATTTCTAACACTTGATCTCGGCTTGGTTCAAATAAATAATCATTTATTTTTTCTGATTCGATAATTGCTTTGCCAGTTTTTAAGTCGTGGTCTGCAAATTTTTCTACCATCTTTTCCAAATCATGTTCAGATATTGGGAGAACTTGTCTTAGTTTTGGAGTTTGTGCAATTGCGGATTTGAAATCTGTATAGGCCACTACAACTTTATCGTATGTTTTATTTGTATAACCATCGATCGCCATTTTGCAGATTGGTAATACATCAGCTAAACCAGGAGTATCAGACATGTCTGTAAATGAAGCGATTAAATTATAACCCATTTTTTTGGCAAAATCTGCCCCTTTTCTTCCGAGTCCCAATACATCCACTTCCAATTTTCCTTCAGTCACCAAATCTTTTCCGGCCACTCGTTGACGACTAAGATTTTGTGGGTTCTGCATTTGGATTGCTGTCTTTTTTATAATGTTGGAATTGAAACTACCACACAATCCGCGATTGGAGGTAATTAAAATTAATAATACTTTTTTTACCCTTCTCATTTTTAATAGAGGGATTTCAGATTTTTGAGTTTTAGAAAGATCAACCAAAATATCCCAAGCCAATTTGGCATAGGTGCGAGTTTTCAAAGCAGTATCGACCGCTTTGCGCATTTTGGAAGCAGCTACCAATTCCATCGCTTTCGTGATTTTTTTGGTGCTACTCACCGATTTTATTCGGCGTTTAATTGCTTTGGTATTGACTCCCATACTTTATTTATTGAATTCACCGATTGCTTCTTTCAATTCTTTTTCAACTGTCTCATCCCAAGTGCCTTGAGTGATTTTTTCAAGCAAAGCAGATTTGGATTTGTTCATAAATTCGTGGAATTTAGCTTCGTAGCCTACCATTTCTTTTGGAGCGATATGATTTGCAAAACCATTTTGCACTGCGTAAATAATCGCAACCTGGTTAGCTACTGCCAATGGTTTGAATTGAGGTTGTTTCAAAATTTCTACCAAGCGCTGACCAAGTTCAATTTGTTTCTTTGTTTCAGGATCAAGATCAGAAGAAAATTGAGCAAAGGCTTCCATTTCACGGAACTGAGCCATAGCCAATTTTAATTTACCAGCCACTTTTTTCATTGGTTTTGTCTGAGCAGCGCCGCCTACACGAGATACTGAGATACCAACGTTTAAAGCAGGGCGAATACCGCGGAAGAACAAATCTGTTTCCAAGAAAATCTGACCATCGGTAATGGAGATAACGTTGGTTGGGATATAAGCAGTAACGTCAGATGCTTGAGTTTCAATAATAGGCAAAGCAGTGATAGAACCACCGCCGGCTTCTTTGCTGCGGCGGCAAGCGCGTTCGAGCAAACGTGAGTGGAGATAGAAAACGTCACCAGGATAAGCCTCACGACCTGGTGGACGACGTAATAGTAAGGAAATTTCGCGGTATGCCCAAGCTTGTTTGGAAAGATCATCATAAACCACCAAAACATCTTTGCCTTGATCCATGAAATATTCTGCCATGGAAACACCAGAATATGGAGCAATGTATGAAAGTGAAGCAGGAGCAGAAGCACCGGCTACTACTACGATAGTGTAATCCATCGCACCGGCTTCTTTTAGTTTGGCTACGATACGAGCTACTTTGGATTCTTTTTGTCCGATTGCAACGTATACGCAGATTACGTCTTGTCCTTTTTGATTGATAATAGCATCGATAGCGATAGCAGTTTTACCAGTTTGGCGATCACCAATGATCAATTCACGCTGTCCACGACCAACTGGGATCATTGCGTCGATAGCTTTGATACCGGTCAAAAGTGGTTGTGAAACTGGTTGACGACTCATTACACCTGGAGCGATTTTTTCAATAGGATAAAATTGTTTTGCTTTCACTTCGGCACCACCGTCGATGAATTGACCTAATGGATTTACTACGCGACCGATAAGTTGTTCACCAACTGGCACGGACAAAATACGACCAGTGCGTTTTACACTGTCGCCTTCTTTAATATGTTTAAATTCCCCAAGCAATACCGCACCAACAGATTCTTCTTCCAAGTTCAAAGCCACACCAAATGTGCCGCCAGGGAATTCCAACATTTCGTTTGCCTGACATTTACTCAAACCAGAAAGTCTGGCGATACCGTCGCCTACTTCCATCACTAGACCAACTTCTTCAACTTCTACAGTTTTTTCAAAAGCAGAAATATTTTTTTTCAGTTCTTCGACAATAGAATTTGTGGACATATTCGTTAATTAGATTATTGATTCTTTTAATTTTAGTAATTGGGTTTTGAGACTGGCGTCTAGGATTCTATCTTCCGTTTTTATCTTTATGCCTCCTAGAATATTCGGATCTACTTTTATTGTGGCTTCTACTTTATCTCCAAAACTACTTTTTATTTTATTAATTGTTTTTTCATCCAGATCTCCGACCGTGGTAATTTCTATCTCCGCAATCCCCTCGGCTTTTTTGGAATACCGTACAAATTCACTGATAATTGTGTCGGCTTGTTTCAGTTTGTGATCACGTGCCAACAATATCACAAATTGCTTTAGAGCCTCATCTAAAGATTTTCCGGATAATCCAGCAACAATCTGGTGGAGCGCAATAGCGTATTGTTTTGGCGTGTTCTTGGCCATATTCTATTTTAATTTTTGTAAGATGTCTTCGATGAATGCTTTGTCTTTTGTTGAATCAAATTTTTCACCGATAACTTTTTCCAATGCAAGAATAATGAAATTGGCAGTTTCTTTTTTCAATTCGGCAGACATAATATCTTTTTCATTTACAATACTTTTGCGAGCTTGTAAAACTAATTGTTCAATTTCTTTTCGAGCTAATACTTTGGCTTCTTCGGTAGCGGCCGCTGCGGCTAAAGTAGTTTTTTCCATGATTTTGTTAGCGTCTACTTTGGCTTGGTCGATTCTAGATTGATATTCCTTTTCACTGCGAGCCAAATTTTCTTGAATTTTTTTGGCGTTATCAATACTATCGTCAATCATTTTCTGACGTTCTGCCATTTTGGAAGTTAATGGTTTTAAAATTAAAAACCAAACGATTGCACCAACCAAAGCGAAGTTGATAAATTGAGCGACCAGTAATGTGCCGTTGATACCCAAATTAGCCAATGGACCACCAGCTGGAGCGGCACCTTCTTCGGATGTTAGAGTTGCTTCTTCGGTAGCGGCTTCACTAGCCAAAGCGACATCGATAAAATTCATCATAATCATTGTTTAGAAAATATTCAAAGCTGTACGGTGATTGATCGCCGTGAGGGAATTACAATCACCGGACAAATCGAACTATTTCAAAGTAAATACTACTACCAAAGCGTAGATAGCAATAGCTTCAGCGAAAGCTGCACCAAGTAACATCGGTACAAATGACTTTCCTGCTGATTCTGGGTTGCGTCCGATAGCTTCCATAGCACTTGCTACGATTTTGCCGATTGCCAAAGCTGGGAACATACCGCCGATTGCCATTGTCAAACCTTTTGACAAAGCCAATATAGATTCGTGATCCATATGTGTTTGTTTACGATATTTTTTGCACGCCGGGTTTCCTTGGGAGGAAATCTACAACACACTACTAAATATCTGAATAAATAAATTAACTAAAAATTAATGCTCTTCGTGTGGTGCGGTTGATAAAACAGTCATGTATACCAGAGTCAACATGGTAAATACACTGGCCTGAATTAATCCTACCAACAATTCCAACATCATAAATGGTGCTGGCACAAAGACGCTGACCAAACCACTGATAACTGAAATCAAAACTTCACCAGCAAAAATATTTCCAAATAAACGCAGGGATAAGGATAATACTTTGGCCATTTCAGAAATAATTTCAATCAAACCGACACCCAACTCAATAATCGCGGTCAAAATAGCCACTGGGCCTTTTCGCAGACTCTTGATAAAGGTGCCAATTTGAATGAATTTATTTAAATGTGTAAAAATGCCGACCGATGCCAAGCCGAACAAATGGGAGGAAATCACGGCTACCAAGGCCATCACAACAGTTAGGTTTAGATCTGAGTTAGCAGGACGCAATAGAAAAGCGTGGCCGATCTTGATACTACCAGTCCCCGGCAACAATCCAAGCCAGTTCGAAAGTAAAATAAAAAAGAAGACCGAACCGACGATAGGCATAAAGCGCATAGTCTTTTTTCGATCTCCGGTTACCTGGTCGAAATACCCCATTAACAATTCAAGGATATATTCGAAAAAGTTTTGAAACTTTCCAGGGCGAAATGATAATTTTGCTTTAATTATGATACCGATCACTAGAAAAATCACCATTGCCAACCAAACATTAACCATCGTATTGGTGACAGGTAGTTGTCCGATATGGAATACTACTTCCGGTGCTAGTGTTGGTATGTGGATCATAATATTTATATTTTTTTATCCAAATCCTGAAATTGTTGTCCGTATTTTTTTGATTTTGTGTAGATCATTTTAGAGGTCAAAATGGCAGAGATTACCATACCAGTTACTAAGAAAACTGATTTTGTATTGTAAATTGTATCTAACTTTTGACCGATTAAGGCGAAAATCACTACCGGAACGGCAATGGTTGCGCCGAAGTCACCTGCAATCTTCATGGCAAAAACGTAATATTTACGTTCGATACTTGTTGATTTGTTTGAGCTAGTATTAGCCATAATATGTAAGCGTCACCATTTTACTAAAGATTCGGCTATTGGTCAAGCCTTTTCAAAATTTTCGGTGGATAATTAGCGGTTAAAGCCAAATAAACGGGTAGCATTTTCGGTGGTGAGTTTATCTACTTCTTCCAGGCCTAGGTTTTTGATCTCAGCGATTTTTTTGGCTACTTCTACCACCATCCAAGGTTCACAACGCTGGCCGCGGTAGGCCTGTGGAGCCAAATAAGGCGAATCAGTCTCGATCACCATGCGATCTAGTGGAACATTCTTTACTACCTCCAACAGGTCGAGCTGTGGCTGAGGGTTAGTTTTCTTTGGGGCAAAGGTCACTACACCGGTAAAGCCAAGGTTTAGCCCTAAAGCGAGGTATTGCTGGCCGTAAGTCCAATCGCCGGTATAACAATGGATTACGCCTTTGATTGGCGCTGGTAGAGTTTTTAGAAGGTCGATCATTTCTTGGTGCGCGTCGCGAACGTGAATAACTAGGGGTAAATTCATTTCGGTGGCTAATTTGTGTTGCAGTAAAAAAGTCTCGGTTTGTTTGGCCAGCACTTCTTCTTTGGTAAAGCCTTCTGGGAGATGGAAAAATTCCAGGCCACACTCACCTATCGCCACTACTTTTTTGTTTTGTGCTAATTTTTTGTAATATTCATAATCAAAAGTTTCTTGTCGAGATTGGAAACCAGATTCGGCTTCGTCAACAAAGGTTGGAAATAAATGCACAGGATGAATGCCAATGGTAGCAAAAGCAAAATCATATTTTTGTGCGTATTCGACGGCGCGTGCCGAAGTGGTTTGTTGGGAGCCTACGATATTTAAAATCATACCGGCGTCCTGGCATTTTTTCATGACGATTTCGGCATCATCTTTATAGGTATTGAATTGTACGTGGCAATGAGTATCGATCATAGTGTTTAATTTATTGGTGTAATCTACCTCCCCATTCAACAACAGTAAAACCAGTGCGTGTTGGAGTTTCAATCTTTAAAGGATTTGCACGTACTGGCAAATCAAGTGGTTGGTAATCCATAAAGACGCGGATTGTTTTGTCTGGTTGCGGAGTAATATTTAATGGAGCTACTTTTTCAAAATTTGTTTGGGAAACAAAAGTGACAAATACATATGGTTTTACTTCAAGTTTGGTTTGCCAAAATTCTAAGAAATCAAAGGTTTCTTTTTCATTCAATCCAAGACGAAATAAAAGTTTTGTCATATCACGTTTGATATTTTCTTTTTTCAAAACAAAACCGTCGGTTGGAATTATCATGTCGCGTGCTTTGCCTTCCCAGAAAAGATATGGGTAGCTTTGTCCATCGGTATTGGTGAGCTCACCATTTGGTTTGGCGTTTACCAGCCAACCATCGGTTGGATAAAATGGATCTACTTTTGTAAGGCCACCGTTTGGTTTTACTTGTACATTTACTTTTATCTCCTTAATTGGATATAAATAAATTACCGGCTTTCCACATTCAGCCATTTGGATAAAGTAACCTTTTCTTGTAAATCTAATAAATCTTCCAAAACCATCTTTCATTATGACGATTGGATTGTCGGCTAGATATTTTTCGAAAGTTGTTGTAGGTTGGTTTGATGTTTCTTGGTAACCATTATAATTTTTAAACATTTCCGCTTCTTCAGAACCTTCAGCGGTATTTACTAATTTATAAATAATATTACCATCGTTTGCTTTGCCGATTACTTCTAAATCTTTTTCAGTCATTTCTTTTACTACGTCTACCCCACCTCGTCCACCGCAACCTGTCATACGAGTAGTGTCGTAAAGATTTGTACTAATTTTTTGGCCATTTGTTAAGATGAATGAAATCGGTAATGCGATATTATATTGCACCGGTTGAATATTCTGAATGTTATTTGTAAAAGTTAAAAAGTAATCACCGTAATTCCAAATATCTTTGTTATCAAAATAAGCGATTTTCTCTACTATTGCACTTACGGTATTTTCGTATACAGGATCCATTGGTTCATCTACTAAAAATAATTTTTGTTTTCCAGTGACGTTTAATTCTTTTGAGATATTAAGATTTTTTGGTAGAGTTGAATTTTTGTCTACAAAAAATTTAAGTTTGTTTAGTCCATCTATATCTGTAATGTCTGGACTAAGTTTTGAAAGTAGAGTTATTTGGTTGTTGTAATTTACAAAAATATATTGGTTTTTATAATGAGCCGTTACACCGAAATTAGACCAATTAGTTCCTGCAAAATAAAAAATTGTGCCGGCTTGGTTTTGGTAAGTAAAATTGGCAATTTGATAATAATTTGTTTCGCTTTCCTTGTACCACATACAACCCATATCCATTTCACTCCCACAAGGTGAATAATTTTCCACCATTATTCCTTGGAGACCAATCTTTTCAGGCGTTTGCCAAACAAAGTTTTCTGAAAAAAGATCTTTTGGCAATTCGGTGTATTTTATTGAATCACTACTCATATCCTCCCCCGCTTTTAGCGTGCTTGTTGGAGTGAGTTCAGTCCCAGGATTTGTATCGGATTGAGTCTGTTGTGGTGTAGTTGTATTTGCAATAATAATATTTTCAAGTGCTTCTTTTTCTGGGTTCATCACGTTCTGTGTTGGTTTAAAATATATGAAAACAAAAGAGGCTAATCCACTTAAAATTAATAGTATTACCAGGATTAATATTATAATTTTATTTTTACTCATATTAAAAACTAACTTTCACATTAAAATTATTAAATTTATTATCACCCAGACGACTCTTCTTTGTCCATGCGTCAAAATATTTAATTGATTTATAATAATTCATTTGTTGTATTTGACTCTGGACACTTTCTAGCGGGAATACATAGCTAGAAACAGATTTCTGACCGTCTTCTTCTTTAAACACTAAACCAACACCAAGTTCTTGTTGAGTTGGAACAGAAAAATATTGATCAAAAACAAAATTACCTAAAGAATAAAAAATTGGATGATTGTTGTAAATTTCCATTTCTTCTACTACGTGAGGATGATGGCCAATAATTACGTCGACACCAGAGTCAATTAGAGAGTGAGCCAATTGTCGTTGACGAGAGTTGGAAATTTCCTTGTATTCATCACCCCAATGCACATTGGCCAAAATAATTTCCGCACCTTCACTTTTGGCTTTTTCAATTAGCGGTTTTACCTGAGCTATCGAAAATTTATTTATAGTATCATCAAGTCCGATCAAACCAAACTTAAAATCCCCAATTTGTTTTATCAATAAATTGTCATTCGTTATTTTATATTGTTGACCGTAATAACTTATGCCGGCTTTTTTAAGATTGGCTTGTCCTTCTTTAAAGCCATCCACACTCATATCAAAGCTGTGGTTGTTGGCCAATGTAAAGAGATTAAAATTATATTTTTTTAATGTCGAGATCATTTTTGGATCAAAACGAAAAGCGATGGATTTACTAGTCGCTCGGCGTTTATCGGCAAAGCTACCTTCTAAATTAGCGGTGACGGAATCCATTCCCATAAAAAATCTATTTTCTTCCCCTGCTAGTTTTTTAAATGGAAAATCTGGACCATTTTTTGTTACTTGTTTTAGAACATTTCTATCGAGCATTAAATCACCAAAATTTAATATGCCGGCAGTTTTTATCTTGGCTGGTTCCCCTGCTACATAATAGGGGCTGTAGTGACTGGTGCCGGATGCTAATGCTGGATTATTTAATAGATCCGCTGAATTAGTATGAAGTTCATAGCCAATTTTTTGGGTGCCATATTTTTCCATCATTTTGGAAAGTAAATATACACTTGGGAACGAATCAATTTCTAATTGAGAGTACCGAGGATAATCAAAACTTTTTAAAGTTGGAATTGTAATTTCGTCATGGAAATTTGAGGCTGCTAAAGTTTGGTAATGTGAAAAATCCACGGAAGCAATAATTACCGCGTCATCTGGTAGATTTTGTTTTAGCGAATCGGCAATTTTATCTAGAGTGGTTGTATCGGTTTGGTAACGCAACATGAAAGAAAGAACCTTTGCGTTTGGAAGTGATTTGGCAATAAATGGAATGATATTAAAAATAGCATGCTCATCGGTAATCGCATTTTCATCAACGGTTAATAATCCGTCAGTCAAAAGTTTGTTTAATAAATCGCGGTCATTTTTTACCGGCCCAGAAAATGTATCCCAGTTGTTCGCAGTCGTGATTGCTTTGCCCTGTCCTTTAAAAAAATGATTTGGTCCGAACAATACTATTGTTGATGGTTTTTGTTTTTCTAAATATGTAAACAAGGTCGCGGGAAGTTGTCCGGCAATTAAATGATGAGGAATAATAGCTCCTTTTATTTCACCAAGCGATTCTGGCGGTAATTGTAATTTAGTATAAAAGTTATCAAAAATACTTTTTTCAATCGGAGCAAAGTGTTGGGTATTTACAATTGTCGGATTAAAAACATTTTTTTCTAAAGACGAAGCATCAATTGGAATACTTTTAGTGATTATTCCACCATCATTTTGAGCGTTGGTTTTATTTTTTCCAAATACTAAGCCAGAGACTATTATTAAAGCCAATAAAAGTATGGATATTATTAGTATGTAAATTTTTTTCATTT
>CAINUM010000030.1 GCA_903853785.1 Candidatus Magasanikiibacteriota bacterium | reverse complement strand
TGCTGGTGAGATTGCTGGTTTGAAAGTTTTGCGTATTGTGAACGAACCAACTGCCGCTGCTTTGGCTTATGGTTTTGATAAAAAGACTGAACAAAAAATTGCGGTTTATGATTTAGGTGGTGGAACTTTTGATATTTCAATTCTTGAAGTTGCTCCAGATAATGTACAAGTACTTTCTACCAATGGTGATACTCATCTTGGTGGTGATGATTTTGATCAGCTAATTATTCGCTGGATTTTGGATGAATTCAAAAAAGATCAAGGTATCGATTTGAGTAATGATCCATTGTCATTGCAACGTATTAAAGAAGCGGCTGAAAAAGCTAAGATCGAATTATCTACTGCACAAGAAAGTGAAATCAATCAACCATTTATCACTTCTGATGCCAACGGTCCAAAACATTTAGTATTAAAATTGACTCGTTCAAAATTGGAAGAATTAGTTGGTGGTTTGGTAGAAAAAACAATGGTGCCTGTAAAAAAAGCACTTGAAGATGCAAAATTATCCGTTTCTGATTTAAATGAAATCGTAATGGTAGGTGGTATGACTCGTATGCCAATGGTACTGGCTGCTGTTGAAAAATTCTTTGGCAAAAAACCAAACATTTCAGTGAATCCAGATGAAGTAGTAGCTGTGGGTGCAGCTGTTCAAGGTGGTATTTTAAAAGGTGATGTTAAAGATGTATTGTTACTCGATGTTACTCCATTATCCTTTGGTATTGAAACTATGGGAAGTGTGATGACAAAATTGATCGAACGCAACACCACGATCCCAACATCAAAATCTCAAACCTTCTCTACCGCTGCGGATAACCAACCAAGTGTAGAAATTCATGTACTACAAGGTGAGCGTCCAATGGCTACTGATAACAAATCTTTGGGACGCTTTATTTTGGATGGTATTCCAATGGCTCCACGCGGTATCCCTCAAGTTGAAGTAACTTTCGATATCGATGCCAATGGTATTTTAAATGTTAAAGCCAAAGATAAAGGTACAAACAAAGAACAAAGTATCCGTATCGAATCATCTTCTGGTTTGTCTAAAGAAGAAATCGAAAAGATGAAAAAGGATGCTGAATTGCACGCTGACGAAGATAAGAAAAAACAAGAACTTATCGAAGCACGCAATATTGCTGATTCTATGATCTACACCACTGAAAAAATGATGAAAGATGTAGAAGAAAAGAAAATCGAAATAACTGAAGAAGAAAAGACAAAAGTGGAAGAAGCCCTGAAAGCAGTGAAAGAAGTGAAAGATAAAGATGATGTTGAAGCACTCAAGAAGACAGCTGAGGACCTATCTAAGGCCGCTCAAGCGATCGGAATGAAGATGTATCAACAAGAACAGGCTAAAGCTCAACCAGGCGCTGGTGCTCCTGGTGAAGCCGCTCCAGAAGCTGAAGAAAAGAAAGATGATTCTATCGAAGGTGAAGTAGTGAAATAATTAATTAGAGGTGGTATAATACGCGAGCAGGTTTTGAATGCCTGCTCGCGTTTATAATAATTATTATATGTCTAGAATTATTTGTTCCGTTTGCCAAAGATATTATGAAAGTAAAACCGATCTAAACTTTCGTGGTTTTGGTGAAGTTGATAATCCTGTGAGTCATGGAATATGTGCGCACTGCAATATTTTATATTATTATAATATTTACGATACAAAAGAAGAAAGAAAACAGGTAATTAAAGAAGAACTCGATAAAGGTTTAATATGGGAAGGTGAAGACAAATCAAATTTCAAGCCAGAACAACAAATGGAATATAATAAATTATTTGCCGAAGTCAAAGCGGAGCGCGGTGAAGGTAATATAGATCATAGATAAATTATGTCCAAAGATTATTACAAAATATTAGGTGTTGAAAAAAGTGCTACTGCTGATGAAATAAAAAAAG
>CAINUM010000029.1 GCA_903853785.1 Candidatus Magasanikiibacteriota bacterium | reverse complement strand
ATTATCCACACCCATTTTTGACAAGCCATCCAAACCCTGGTAGTTTACCCATACAATTTAACCTATTATTTGTGGAAGTGAGGTCTATTCCTCCACTGTGCCGCAACGGTAACGTCCCAAACATGTTGGGAACAAGTCCGGTCTTCAAATAGCAGTTATCCCGAGCAGGAGCATTCTCTTTTTGAATCTTTTCGTATCGGGAAAGATTTTTTTGTTAATATAAAATATGCAAAACAAACAATTAATGCGACTTTTCTTTATTCTGTCCTTCGTATTTTTATCTAGCGGAGCCTATCTGCTTTTACCAGGTCAACCAAAAAAAATTATTGCGCAGCCGACAGCACAAACTATAACGTGGTCTGGTGTAACTACCGATACGTTGATTTCCGACGACAAACCGACAGTGTCATTATCGGCCAAACTAACCCCATTGATTGAATCAAAAAAAGAGACGACTGATTTTAAAAAAACTGAATCACCAACAACCGCAATATCCACCACGGAACCAATCAAACCAGAAGAAATAAAAAGCCAAATAGATATTACGATTGAAATAAATAACATACAATATCCACTTCAGCTTTCTGAAAAATCTACCCCTTTTGATGCAATGGAAAAATTGATTACTGACAAAAAAATTACTGCCACTTTAAAAGAGTTTTCTGGAATAGGATATTTTCTAGAAGAAATTAACGGACATAAAAATAATAATCAAACCGGTGAATATTGGATCTATTACATAAACGGCCAGTCGGCCAAAATCGGAATCTCGTCTTATATCTTAAAACAAAATGATGTAATTAAATGGAAATATGAACATTCTAAATTTTAAAAATATATTGATTTTTACTTCTATAACTTTGGCATTATTTGTTGGTGTAGACAAGACATCTGCTAGAACAATAAATTTTTCAGGTTACACCTGGGACGTTAAAGAAACCGCATCCGGAACTACAATGGGGCCTGGAGCGAACAATTGGGGCAGCACTGTAGCTGGTGATCAAAATGATGTGCGTGTAGATAGCGATGGAAAATTACATTTATTTGTTTCACAACGACCGGATGGAAGCTGGTATTCATCTGAAGTTATTTTAGATCATTCTTTAGGGTACGGAAAATACACTTTTGATTTCGCCTCACCCGTAGATCAGATTGATGAAAATTTGGTGGCTGCACCTTTTGTATATAAAGATGATCAGCATGAGCTAGACATCGAATATTCATATTGGAAAATTCCTGGAAGTCCAAATTTGCACTACACCGTCCAACCTGTTGAATCAGGAAAATACAACGAAACAAATCAATATAACAAAACCGTTGTTTTAAATGATGGATTTTCAAAAAATATTATAGACTGGAAAGATGGTTCCGTAAACTTTAAAACAATGGATAAGAACGGAAACTTGGTTGGGGAAGAATGGACAAAAAACGAATCCGGTGATGGGACGGTAAATTTTAAAGACGGGTCAGAACGAGCACATATAAATTTTTGGCAGATTAACAGCTCAACTCCGTTTAATGGAATTTTGAACGAGTTGATTGTTAATAATTTTACATTTGAAGCACCTAAGACTACATCTACGCCAAACATCACAACAATTTTAGTCACCACATCTACTATTACTATCACTTGGGACTCAGTAGTCGATGCCACCTCGTATGAAGTAAGTTCCACAGTATCTACCACTATCACAACTAGTAATACTAGCACTACTTTTTTTGACTTAATACCAAACACCCAATATTTTTTCCAGGTTCGTGAATTTAATGGCACAAATTTCAGTGACTATTCAATCGTAACATCAACTTTTACAAACAAAGAAGAAACATCCGGCGGTGGCGGAAATGGAGGTGGAAACAACAACATCATTGTGTCACAAGATAAAATAAATTCTACTGTCGATAGCATACTTTCTTTTTGGAGAGCACAACAAATGTCTGATGGGCACATCTCTGATACTAGTACTTCTGATTGGGCAACTATGAGTTTCGGATCAAATAATATCTATGCTAGTGACATAAAAAAAGGAACAATGAATTTGAATGATTTTGTCTACAATTTAAATATTGGGGATGAAAATAATTTATGCGCAGCCTACCCTCGTCATATTTTATCTCTGTTATCAGCAGGTATAAATATAAATGACACAAAAATAATTGACTTGAAAAATAAAATTACAAATGAATGTCTTACCGCTACCACTTATGGTAAATCTGGTATAAATGACGACATCTTTGAATTGATTGTTGCATTGGCGTTGAATAATAATGTTAATGTGCCAGAAGTTCAAATTCCACTTAAAGCAATTGAGCTCGACCAACAAGCTGATGGATCATTTACATGGGATGGTTGGTCAGGAGCAGACATGACCGGTGCTGCAATCAACGCACTAACCAATGCTAAAAAAGCAGGTGCAACCGTTTCGGATGGTGTATTTACCAAAGCGAAAAAATATTTAACAGACAATCAACTTACAGACGGAGGATGGGGCTGTTCAGATTGGCCAGATTGTAAAAAATCCGATGCGATCACAACTGGCTGGGTGATGATGGGGATCAACGCTATGGGAGAAACTCAAAATAATTGGTTCAATAGTGATGGTAAAAATCCTTGGTACATTTTAACAAGTTTTGATTATTCAAATGATCCGTTTGGCATTAAGCATGCAGTACCGGCACTGCTTGGAAAATCCTGGCCAATAATTTTGGAACCAAAAGCAAATACTCAATTTTTAAATAATGGTGGATCTACTTCTTTAATTCCCACAAGTACTACAACTACCACAACAATTATTTCGACCAGCACAATAAGTACTACAACCATAGCCACAACTACAATCGCGATTCCTACCAGCACAATAATATCAACACCAACTATAACTACTTCCGACACTCCAATATCACAAAACATTACTTTAAGAATAAAACCAAAAAACAATATTACTCTCACCACTTTCAAAAATAACAAAAATGAAACAGAAACAAAACCTCAACAAGAACTAAGTAATGGTAATCCGCCAATACCCGAAAATAAAACATTAGACAATCTTCCACTCGATACCCCAACCAAAAGACATGCAAAAAAAATCATGGCCATCACAGGTGGTAGTGCTTTGGTAGTAGGTGCTTACCTAGGCTTGAGACTCCTGCGTAACATGGTATAATATACTGACAAAATTATTAAATAATCCGATTTAACTGATATGTCCAAAAATATCCTCACCTATCTATTGGTCATCCTAGCCGTCGCTACACGATTTGCCCCCCACCCTGCGAACTTTACTGCTATTGGGACTGTTGCCCTCTTTAGCGGCCTGTATTTGAACAAAAAACAGGCTTTGGGCCTACCTTTGATCGCCATGTTTATCAGTGATATCTTTATTGGTTTTTACAGTCCTTATATTATGGGTTCGGTTTATTTAGGCTTTGCACTAACAGTTTTATTAGGTCAATATTTAAAAAATAAAATTCAATTTGGAAACATTGTATTAGGTGCGGTAGCTGGCAGTGCAATATTTTTCTTACTAACCAATACTGCTGTGTGGGCTTTTGGAACAATGTACACTCACAATTTATTTGGACTATTTCAAAGTTATTATATGGCCCTCCCTTTCTGGCGCAACGAACTGCTCGGAGATTTGTTTTACAGCGGTGTCCTAATTGGTGGATATGAAATGATAAAGAATCTTGCACCACAGACAAACACAATGACAGCTAAATAATTACAAATAAAAAAGCCTCCACTATTGGAGGCTTTTTTATTATCCATACATTATTTCTTCCGGCTCTACGTCTGGTATATCCACTGATGTAGTACCAGATATATCTACAGCCCTCACCTTGGCCCGTAGCGGCCCAGCATCTGCCTCTACAGGTAAATTCATAGGAGGTTCGCCACGCTTTGCACCAGCCTTCTGGATGAGCGGCGTCTTTACAAAAGGCAATGGGAAATGCCAAATTGTTGCTAGCTCTTCAATGTTTAAAATATAAGGACTTCCACCAACTTTAATCTTTCGCTTTGCAAATGCTTTAAAAAACTTATTTTGTACCATTATTTCACGCGCATGATTAAAAAAAAGAAAATGAGTATGGGTAATAAAACGTGGCACAATCGCATTACGACTTTGTACATGAAATTGATTCAAAGCTCCAATAAAACCATCCACACAACGCCCAGGATTGAATACTTCATTTCTAGCAACATACAAAGCACGCATTTTTGTTTTGTAACCCAATTTTGCAATCTTATCCTCAATCGCTTCAATTGTACTTTTTCCACCAGGTGTAAGATCACTAAGCTTTCCCACAGCCTCCTCGTGACCTTCTTCTTCTGGGGCTTCCGCACTATTTAAATATCTAAAAAATTCTTTTGCAATCACCATTGGAACATTACCGATGAACGCTACCATATCCTTTAAAACTGTACTCCCATGATGTCCGGCGTGACCAGAAATAATATCTTTAACTAATTCAATACCTTTGGTCTTCCAATCATTCCCAGTTGGTTCAATAATAATCTGTAGCCAAAAATTTTCACCATGTCCAACGCGAGAAAAATTTTCCAAAATAGCGGCCATCGGATCACTAAAAACATCATCCTTGCTAATTTTATATTCAAAATTCGGATAGGTACGAATCGGATAAGCATCCGCTTCAGCCAACTGAAATTCTACCCCAAACATGTGGTGGGTTTCACTTGGAAACGCCCCGGGAACTAAATCCACGTAATCCTCTACTTCGGTAATTTCCGCTTCTGGATATTGAGCATAAACAGCTGCTTCTACCAAATCACGAAAGGCCGATTCGGTACGAATTAAAAATTGAATATATCCTTCAATAGAAATAATTTCAAAACTAAAATTTTTCTGACGTTTTCCAATCCAATATTTTTCTGCCAAACGAACCCCAACTTTTGCCCCACTTAAATGAGCAAAAATTTGCTCCACCGCTTTTGGTGATTGAATAAATAAGGGTGGAACATCTACTGCTAACAGCACATGTTCCCATTTATCTCCAGCCAATCTTGAACGAAAAACAGCTAAAAGCTGAGACCCTAAGCTAACACATATTAAAGCCAAAATAACCCAACCAAAAACGGCGAAAAGATCATTGATTAATGCTGGGGTTGGTTGCGCTAAAACCGTAGACCAAAAATCCCAATTAATCGAAAAACCAAAAACTGATGAAAGGGTAAATGGCTCCATAGATTAGGCGTCGATAATTTTATATATTCCACCGTAAACAACCACTAAACCAAAAGCTGTCCACCACCAACCGTGTGTTCCAGAAATATAACCACCCCAAAAGGCAAATACCGCAACCAGTGTGCCTAAAAAAGCAATTATATGACGCAAACCACTTTCACTATGACCGTGACCAGACATATAATTAAATTCTAAATAAATTCTATTACTACTTATGGATATTATAACATAAAATAGAAAAAACAAAAAACTCCCCCATTTGAAATGAGAGAGTTTTTTAAATTATTTGAATTATTTTTTAGGATTGGTCTTCTGCCACTTATCGACATAAGCCAATAATGGACTAGCCACAAAAATAGAGGAATAAGCACCACTAGCGATACCAACCAACAAAGCCAAAGCAAAGTTTTTGATAGTTGCGCCTCCCAAGAAATAAAGGGCTGAAAGTGGAATTAAAGTAATCAAAGTTGTGTTAATAGAACGCATCAAAGTTTCATTCAAACCAATATCTACCATTTCACTGAAACTTACATTGCGACGGTGTTGTAAATTCTCGCGAATACGATCGTATACTACGATGGTGTCCTGAACAGAATAACCCAACACTGTCAAAAGAGCTACAACAAAACCGATATCTACTTCAACATTATTGTAATGACCCAAGAAGGCAAAGATACCAACAACCAACAAGACATCGTGAGCAGCTGCAATAATAGCCGTTACTCCATATTTCCAACTTGCTACTGGTTGAGAAACCGTTCGGAAAGCATAAGCTACAAAAGCGATAATACTAACGATCACTAGAAATACTGCCCAAATAGAACGTGTGCGCAATTGTTTACTAACGGCAGCGCCGATAGTTTGAAATTGATCTTCACGTAAAACGTTTCCATCTTTATCAAATTGAGTGCGTAAACCTTTCAAAACTTCCTGGTGCTGACTTTCAGATAAGAAAGCAGTTCTTACAATTACCGCTTTGTCTCCTGTTTTTTGAATGACAACATTTTGGTGACCTAATCCAGCAAAAGCTTTTTCAATTTCAGGATTATCTGGACGATTTTGACTAAAACTAACTTCTAGTAAAGAGCCGCCAGTAAAATCAATACCTGGTTTCAATCCCCAAACGAACAAAGAAGCCAAACTAATTATAGTTACTAATCCACTAACCGCTAATAGAAATTTTGAATACTTTACAAAAGGAATATTCATATCAATTATTTATTAATTACTTCAGATGATTCCTTTTTGGTGTATCCCAAGAACAACAAGTTACCATCTTCATTAAACCATTTGAACACTAGACGTGACATCGCACGAGTAGCCACGATAGCAGTAAACAAACTGAATAACACACCGATAGCCAAAGTCACCGCAAAGCCCTGAACGAACCCAGTACCAAACCAGACCAAGAATACACAACTTACCAAAGTTGCAATATGTCCATCGCGAATAGATGGCCAAGAGCGACGGAATGATTCTTCGGAAGCAGTGTGCAAACTTTTACCGGCACGTAATTCTTCTTTAAGACGTTCAAACACCAATACATTCGTATCCACCGCCATACCAATCGAAAGTATAAAACCAGCGATACCAGAAAGTGTCATTGTTACTCCAAGTAATTTGAAAGTAGCCAAACTAAGCAGCGCATAAACAATCAAAGAGAACACAGACAACAAACCTGGGAAACGATAATAGATAATCATGAACAACATAACACCGATCAAACCGATCAAGCCAGCATGGAAACTCTTTGTTAGAGAATCAACACCCAAAGTAGCGTCTACTTTTTGTTGACTAATCAATTCAACTGGAACTGGTAACGCACCAGAATTCAAGCGTTGAGATAATTGTTTTGCTTCAAGTAAAGTAAAGCCACCAGAAATAACTGCACTACCACTTGTAATAGCTTCGTTTACTTTAGGAATACTAATTGGCTGACCATCCAAATAAATAGCCACCGGTTTTCCAACATTTCTGCCAGTAATATCTGCAAATAGTTTTGTTCCATTGTCATCAAAAGCTAAACTAACCTGAACCTGACCAGTACGAGAATCTTCAGTCACTTCAGCGCGTTTCAATTGTTTACCAGACAAACCGGTAGTTTTCCATTGTTCAGTTGGTGGTACAATATCACCTTTTTGCTGTGTTTTTACAAACACACGAGCTACTTGATATTCTTTAACAAAATCTTCGCCTTTCTTGTAAATCAAATGAAAACCAAATTGAGTTTCTACAATATCTGAAATACTACCAACTGGTGCATCCCAAACAGCTTTTTCAAATTCAGGAACCATTTGACCTTTGCCAAATTTACCTAAATCACCAGCGCTAGTTTTAGCGTTTGGTTCAGTGGAAAATTCAGTAGCGAGCTTAGAGAAATTTTGTGCGTTAACTTGTTTTTTTAATTCTAAAATTTTTGCTTTAGCATCTTCTTTTGTTAAATATTGAGGATTATCACAACGCTCTGCACCTTTATAGCAAATCAAAATATGAGCAGCGGCTACTTGTTTTTCACCCTGACGCTGTGCAATTCTTTTTACTACATTTAAACCGTCAAAACTTTTTACTAATTCTTTACTTACTTCGCCATCTTTATGTGTGTTGGCCCAAGCGTAAATTTCAGGATAAAGTTTATCGGTAACAAATCCTAAATCTCCACCGTTATTTTTACTCTTATCATCCTGAGTATATTTAGCGACCACACCAGCAAAATCAGCACCACCAACCGCTTCTTTCAAAGCCAACTTTGCTTTTACGTCAGCAGCTTTGTTGAAATCTTCTAATTGTTTTAATTCTTCTTTAGTTAAATCACGAGGTGGTTCATTATTTTGTTCTTTGAATTCCAAAACTGGAGTTTCACCGATCATCTTGATAGCCGTATTTACATCAGCAATACCTGGCAACTCAACGATAATGCGAAAATCTTCACCAACTCTTGTAGTTTGTACCAACGGTTCGGAAACTCCCAAACCACCACGTACACGACGTTCAATTACATCACGTACACCTTCGACCGCATCAACACGATCAGCATCTGGTACTTGTTTAGTATCAGCTTGGTACACCAAATGTGCACCACCCTGTAAATCTAGACCTAAATTGAATCCTTTGTCTGGCAATCTTGGTAAACCCAAATTTGCCTTATTATTTACCCAATCAACACCTTTGTTGGCGTAAGTTGGAGCCACAATTAAAGCGCAAACGACTAATAAAATGCCAATCCACAATACCCTCCATTTAACCTGAGAACGTGTTAAGCTGACAACCGGTTTTGCATTCTTAGCCATAAATTAGATAAATTTAATAATTTTTCAATTAGAATTAAGCAGCCAAATTCTACCGCTTTTAGAACTTTTTGGCAAGTGGATAAAATTTGACTAAAAAGCTTTAACGATGGGCAAAAACCTCTGCACCATTTCTCCATCAACCTCTACATTTTCTTCAAAAACTTTTAAAGTTCTTACCCAGACACTACCACCATCATAAAGTGCCTTATAAACGACAACATCTTCCAACGTTTCTTCATTTTTACCTAAAGCGATCACTTCATATTCCCCACCTTTATAATGACGATACATTCCAAGTGTAATCATATTTAAACACCATGACACTTCTTATATTTTTTCCCACTTCCACATGGACACAAATCATTGCGACCAACCTTATCTCCCTGCTCATTTTTTACTTTAGTATCAATATCAACCACTTCACCTTCCGGACCACTATATTTTAAATTTCTTTTTTGCATCACCGCTGGCGCCAATTGCAAACCAATACTCACTTTGAAAATTGAATATACCACTTCATGCTGCATTGCGGAGAGCAATTCATTAAACATGGTATAGGTTTCTTTTTTATATTCCACCAACGGATCACGTTGACCATAACCACGCAAACCAATACCTGTGCGTAAATAATCTACCGCTACCAAGTGATCAATCCACAACATGTCCATAGAACGTAACAAAATCTGTTTTTCCATCTCAATCTGCATATTTTTATCCCCAATCGCCTCAACTAACAATTTTTGATATTTTTCTTTGGCTAATTCTGTTAGATGTTCAATAATGTGAGTACGTTCAGTAATTGCTTCCAATTTTTGCTCACCGTGCTCACCAAAATTTAAAATATTATTTTTTTCTTCTTCAGAGATTGGGTAGATGGTAGAAATAACTTCCGAAATTTCTTTCAAATTCCAAACATTTTTATCTTCCGCATTGGTGTGAAATGAAATCACCTGTTCGATTTCTGCTTCAACCATATCCAAAACTAAAGTTTGCAAAGTTTTTTCGCCTTCCACCAATTGATTATTTTTTTGTTTATCAAATGTTTCCAAAATTTGACGACGTTTTCCATAGACTACTTCACGATGACGATTTAAAACATCATCATATTCCAATAGGTGTTTACGAGAATCAAAATGAAAACCTTCTACTTTTTTCTGGGCAGATTCAATAATCCGGGTTATAGATTTTTGTTCAATCGGCATATCATCTGGTACGCGCAAAGTTTCCATTACGCTACGGATTCTATCGCCTGCAAAAATTCGCATCAAGTCATCCTGAGTAGACAAGTAGAATTGAGTTTCACCAGAATCACCCTGGCGAGCAGCACGTCCGCGCAACTGATTGTCAATACGACGACTTTCGTGACGCTCTGTACCAATAACAAACAACCCACCGGCATTACGGACCTTATCGCTTTCTTCTTTGTCTGGCGGATTACCACCTAAGATAATATCCACACCACGACCTGCCATATTGGTAGCCAAAGTTACTGCCCCCACCCTTCCAGCTTGAGCCACAATTTCACCTTCACGTTCGTGATTTTTAGCATTTAAAATTTCGTGTTTTATCCCTTCGCGCTCTAGATACAAACTTAATTCTTCATTTTTTTCTACCGAAATAGTACCAATCAAAACCGGTTGACCTTTTTTCTGCAATTCTTTAACAGTCAAGGCAATCGCCTGATATTTTGATTGTTCAGTTTTATAAATTCTATCTGGATGGTCTGTACGTAAATTATTTTTATTAGTTGGTATTACCACTACTTCCAATTTGTAAATCTTGGCAAATTCTTCGGCTTCGGTAACAGCAGTACCAGTCATACCAACCAATTTCTCATATAAACGGAAATAATTCTGGAAAGTAATCGTGGCCATTGTCTGGCTTTCACGCTGAATTTTAACATGTTCCTGGGCTTCGATAGCTTGGTGTAAACCTTCACTATAACGACGGCCTGGCATTTTACGCCCAGTAAATTCATCCACGATAATTACTTCCCCATTATCAACGACGTAATCACGATCACGTTTGAACAACGCGCGAGCACGCAAAGCCTGTTCGATATGATGAACCATCGTCATACCACCTTCAGCATAAATATTTTCTACGTTCAAAGTTTTTTCAACTTTTTGCAAACCAGCATCGGTCAAAGTAGATGCGCGCATTTTTTCATCAACATTATAATCAACATCAATTTCCATGCGAGCAACTATGTCTGCAAATTTATAATACATATCAGCCGCTTCTTCGGCTGGCGCGGAAATAATCAATGGAGTACGTGCTTCATCAATCAAAATTGAATCGACTTCATCAACGATAGCAAAATAAAATGGACGTTGGGACATTTCTTCCAAACTTGTCACCATATTGTCGCGCAAATAATCAAAACCAAATTCATTATTTGTTCCATAAGTAATATCACATGCATACGCTTCTTTGCGACTACAAGTTTCTAGATATTCATACTCAACTTTATACGCACCTTTAGCGTCACGCTCTTTATCGATAGAACCGCCCTCTGCCATAGCATCTTTACCGCTCTCATCAATAATTTTTAATTTGTTTTGGTTGTATTTATATGAAACAAGTTGTTGTTGAATAATACCAACGCTCAATCCGAGTGCGTCATAAATTTGACTCATCCAAACCGCATCACGTTTTGCTAAATAATCATTAACAGTTACCAAATGGACACCTTTTCCAGAGAGCGCATTTAAATAAACTGGCAATGTTGCTACAAGAGTTTTTCCTTCACCGGTTCTCATTTCAGAAATTTGTCCGCGGTGCAATGTGATTCCACCAATAAGCTGAACATCAAAATGACGCATACCAGTAACACGCTTGGAAGTTTCTCGAACTACCGCAAAAGCTTCTGGTAATAAATCATTTAGGGTTTCACCTTTAGACAATCGTTCTTTAAATTCAATTGTTTTATTTTTTAATTGTTCCAGAGATAATTTTTGCATCTCAATTTCCAAAGAATTTATCTTTTCAATCGATGGCATTATTTCTTTCACAGCTTTGGCGTTTGGATCACCAAATAATTTGGTAAAAAATGACATAATATCTCAATATTAAACAAAAACAAACCTGATTTAGGCGTGGTTATATTAGCATAATAGGAATATAAAAACAAGGGTATATACGCACAACTAAAGATTAAATTGGTATATTTAAATCTAATGTGGTAGTCTAAAATTAGTCTACTAGCTGATGAGGTTATCATGCCCAAGAAAAATCCTCGAATCGTTCTGATTCGAGTTCTGCTCGATCTCTCTGGCGACACCAAACCGCTGATGGAATTCGAGTTGGTCCAAGAGGGTGACAACAACGGTGCGTTGGGGGAACGCTTCGATTCGCTGATCGCCGCCGGTGCCAAGAACTTGATCCTGTGCGAACTGGAAGTCCCAGAACAGCAAGCGCATTTGTTTATGGCCTTCAACCAGCCGAATGCCGCCCCTTTGCGGACGGCCGTACACAACTTGCTTGTTCAGATCATCTCCCTTTGCCTCTCACCCACATCGGAGGACGGCGAAGACGACACGTCTGAAGAAGACGACGAAGAAGAGGAGATGTTCGCCCTTCCCAGGAAACTGCGTCTTGGTCTCATGGGAGCCCGCAGTATCAACGGTGTCCCGATCAGGTAGGTTTAGAGACGTCAAAATGGAGGGTGCTCTGCGAGCGAGCATTTCCGCTCGCACCACTCAAAAACAACTCACATTTGTGGGTTGTTTTTGTTTATAAACGACAAACCACTGCATGTCGTTCATCCGAGAAACGGATGAAAGACATGCAGTGGTACAGAAAATCCACGGAGTTGGAAACCGAGCGCAGAACTGCTCTCGAGGCCTCACAACATGATGGCACCGTGGTGCTGACCTTGGGAATAGTCAGTCGTAGAAAAAGGTGGGCGTTTGGTAGACGCGGATACGGCCGAGATGCCGGAGCGTCACTTCAAGGAAGCGGAGCGAACCAGAAACTTGTGGCTGGAATCCAGATCCCCGATGAGCTCAGGATAGATGGAACCAGACTCCTGGTCATAGACCGCCACGTAGGTGTGGCCATCTTCCGTGTTGTTCCACGGATGGTCGGTGATGACGAGCTTGGAGCCGCCGCCGACTTCACGCACAGCGATGTGCAGAAGCGCTGACCCAGGTCCAACCGACCGGTGTTTGGACAACACCAGATTGAAGGCCTCCTGGCCGAATTTGCCCTTGGGACAATCCACCTCGAGCACACCGTCCGAAATCGGATCCGCCTCGATCGGCATCCGAGCTTCGATCTGACCGACCACCTCGCTGATGCGAGCGCCAGCGACCAAACGCTGCCACTCGGTCCTGACACCGAACACCAACGACCGCACGGCCGCATAAGTGTCATTGTCAAGCTCCGTCAAAGCCAGGACCAACTCCATGATCTCCCTATTCTTCGGATTCATTGAGCTTCTCCCTTGTGCCAAACGACACACAACTGACCGATCCCTTTCGGTCATGCTTAGAATAACAATATATTATTTATCTAAGTATGAACAAAATTAGCAAAGCGACTAGTTAAAATATCACTAATTCGCTTTTTTGTCAATTATAAAAGAGCATCCATCGGATGCTCTTTTAAACATGCTTTATTTCATTCCACTCAAACGTCCAAACTGCAAAAATATAAAAGTAAAAATTAAAACCATTACAAAAGGAGCAAATATTGAAAACCAATTTATTTTTCTGGGACGGAAATTTTTTAGTAACAAAGAATTAGTTACCACAGAGATCGAACTAAAGGCCATGGCCAATCCAGCTAACTCTGGCTTAAGAACCAAACCAAAAGATACAAATAAACGCGCTGCGATCGGAATTCCAATTACGTTATAAAGTAGAGCAAAAAACATATTCTGTTTTATTTTGTTCATCGTCTCCTTGCTCAAATCAATCGCTGTTAGGACATCACGCAAATCATTTTTAATAATCACGATGCCACCCGTTTCC
Source organism: Candidatus Magasanikiibacteriota bacterium (assembly GCA_903853785.1). Taxonomy (GTDB): domain Bacteria; phylum Patescibacteriota; class Patescibacteriia; order Magasanikbacterales; family GWA2-37-8; genus CAIOJG01. The sequence goes on along the minus strand of CAINUM010000029.1, from coordinate 7,284 downwards.
ATCGCCACATCCGTTCCGGAACCCATGGCGATACCAACGTCAGCTTGGGCCAATGCCGGTGCATCATTAATACCATCTCCGACCATCGCCACACGCACACCTTGATCTTGTAATTTTTTAATTTCATTTGCTTTATCTTGTGGTAACACTTCCGCCAAAACATTTTTAATACCGGCTTGTTTTGCAATTGCTTCGGCAGTACGTCGGTTATCTCCCGTAATCATGTAAATCTGTAAACCGCGTTTCTGTAATTGTTGTACAGCTTCAAGTGAACTTTCTTTGATAGTGTCAGCCACAGCTATAAATCCTATCACTTCAGTTTCGTTAGCAAGTATCATCGCGGTTTTCCCACCGTCTTCTAAAGCACGCAATTTATCTTCAATATTACCAATTCTTAATTTTGCATTTTCTATAATTAATTTACGATTTCCAAAATAGTATTTTTTATTATTTATAATACCTTCAACACCGTGGCCAGGAATTGCCAAAAACTTTTCTACTCCATCTACCAACAAAGATTTTTTCTGAGCGTATTTTACAATAGCTTCTGCCAATGGATGCTCGGATGTTTTTTCAAGAGCCGACGCAATCAAAAGTAAATTATTTTCATCAACTGTGCCTAATAAGACAACATCTGTCACTTCAGGCTCACCTTTCGTTAATGTGCCGGTTTTATCAAAAACAATTATTTTCACTTTGCAGGCCGCTTCGAGTGGTTCACCACCTTTAATTAAAATACCATACTCCGCCCCTTTGCCAGTACCAACCATAATTGCCGTCGGTGTAGCTAAACCAAGCGCACAAGGACAAGCAATCACAATCACAGAAGTAAAAGCCATCAAACTAAATGTAATCCCCGCTCCCAAAAAGAAAAACCAAACTACAAAAGTCAGGGCCGCCACTATCAATACAACTGGAACGAACCAACCAGAAATATTATCAGCCAAATTTTGAATTGGAGCTTTACTACCTTGAGCATCTTCAATTAATTTTATTATTTGCGACAAGGCGGTTTCCTGACCAACTTTAGTTACCTTGAATTCAAAACTTCCGTGTTTGTTTATAGTAGCACCAACTACTTTATCTCCAATATTTTTTTCTGATGGAATACTTTCACCAGTCAACATACTTTCATCCACACTTGAATTTCCTTTGGTTATTTCTCCGTCCACTGGAATTTTTTCACCAGGACGCACCACGACGATATCCCCTACCACCACTTCATCAAGTGGTAAATCTATTTCAACATCACCGCGAATTACGCGCGCAGTATTTGGTTGCATTCCCATTAATTTTTTAATTGCCTCAGAAGTTCCGCCTTTAGCTTTGGCTTCAAGCCATTTTCCCAACACTACAAAAGTAATTAAAAAAGCGGCAGTTTCAAAATATAATTCTGGAATCATTTCACCGTTTATTCCGATGATTGATTTGTGCACAGATACATAAACTATATATTGCCACAAACTATAAAAAAAAGCCGTACTAGTACCAATAGCAATCAAACTATCCATGCTAAAAGTTTTCATTTTCAGACTACTCCAAAAACCACGATAGAATCCAGCACCAATAATAAACTGCACTGGAATTGTGAGTATTAATGAAATTATTCCATGATATGGTAAAGTTGTTTTACCAGGTAAAAATTTCAAAAAATCCATTATCATGAAATATGCCAATGGTAAACTTAAAACCAAACTAATCAAAAACATTTGAAATAGTTTTTTTATTTCCTGAACTTTTTTGGCTTGCTCGGCTTGTGAATTATTTGAAGCTATTTCTGCACCATATCCAGCTTCTTTAACTGCTTTAAGTAAATCATTTTCAGAAATGGTTTCCTTATCATATATAACATGCGCTTTTTCAGCAGCAAAATTTACATTTGCTTCTTTTACTCCAGGAGTATCTTGTAATTTTTTTGTGATAAGCAAAGCACATGAAGCACAATGCATTCCACTGACACTAATATTTGAGGAATTGTTTGGCATATATATTATTTTTTATCTACAACAATAAATTTACCGGTCTACATACCCATTGAGCATGAAAATTTAAATTCTCCAATTTCTGTAGGATTAAAATAAAAAATATTTTCACCTTGTTGTAGAGGTTTTCCAATATTAAATTTACGCATCACAATATAGCTAGCACAAGAAAATGAAGTTTTAGAGTTAATCACCCACTTTACCGGACGACCCTTTTCTACCGTAAAAACATTCGGACTATAACCGTCAAAATCTTGATCCATATATACTACCTGCTCTTCTTGAACTGTAGATTTTACCGGTTCGTTACTTTCCAAATTAGAGCCAAATAAATGTGAAGCATTTCCAATATTAAACCAACCGAATAAAATAACTGCTATTCCTGCCGCAGCAAAAAATATACGAGCTTTTCTTCCTTTAAAAATCGAAGATAAACCGCCGATACCAAGCAAACCTGGTGCTGTTCCTAAAGCGAACAATCCCATAATTTCGGCACCTTGAAAAAAACTTCCAGAACTTACTGCGTAAAGTTGCATTGCCTGTGTAAATCCACAAGGCAAAAAGAAAGTGGCCACACCTGACATTATAGCCCCGCGATGACTATACTCACGATTCTCTTTTCCAAGACCAAAAAATTTCGCGATGCTTTTAGGTAAAGCAATATTTTTATCTTGTAAAAATGGAAAAATTGCGATCAGTTTTAAACCTAAAAAAATCATCACTAAACTAACTACAAAAGTAAGAATTCCCAAAAATCCCGCAGATAACTTAAAGGCAGATCCAAACAAACCTATAATTCCACCAAGTACTGCAAAACCAACTACACGTCCTAAATTGAAATATAAATGAGGGCGAAATTTTTGTTGTGCAGTAGCTTCCGGATGAAGCTCGGCATGACGAGCGGACAAGCCTAATACTAAGCCACCTACCATCGCCATACAAGTAGAAATACCGGCTACCAAACCAACTAAAAAGACTACTCCCAGACCGCTATTTTCAGTATTTACATTTACATTGAATAATCCAAAACCACGAGTTACATAATATACTACGAATAAAACCACCGCACCATAAAATAGATTTTGATAATCACTAACATCTTTTGACAACCATCCATTCTTTTGTTTTTTGCCAATTTTGTAACCGGATTCTATTACAGCATTTTCCAGGCTACTTTGATCGGGCCGGTTGCTGTCAAAATACACCTGGGCTTGGCCTGTGGTGTGTGAGATATCTACTCTTTTCACACCTTCCACTTTTTTAAGATTCTGCTCAATCAAAATCTCACATGATTTACAATGCATTCCTTGAATAGGAAGAATTATTTTAGGCATAAAAATTATTTACCAGTTAAGTTAAAAGTTTTAATCAATTCTTTGATAAATTTTTCCTTTTCTTCTGGACTTTTTGAATTCAACTTATTGGTACCACAACTTTGTAAATGATTTTCCAAAATTGTAATATTCACCTGCTTGAGTAAACCGATAGCGGCATTGATTTGTTGAGCGACATCAATACAATAACGATCTTCTTCGATCATTTTTTCTAATAATTTTAACTGTCCCTGAGCTTTTTTTAGACTTAATTTGATTTTTCCTTTATATGGTTCAATCATAATTTAATATTTATTATTAATTTAGTTAATACCTAGACCATAGGTATAGGTATATTATACAAAATAACTTATCCACTGTCAATAATGGCAGAAAAAAATACCTTTTCCCATTGACAAAATCATTAAAATATGGTAGGTTTGCCAAAGAAATGTTCCTTGCCACCTTTTGGAGAAGTCATGCCCTTTGTTGTTCTTATTGTCACTGTTGGTATTATCCTCATCGGATATGCCGTCTTTTTTCTCATGCCGCGGATTAACCGCAAGCACGAGATCAAGATTCGCCACCAACACTTTAACCAACTCAAGGAGAAGACCCCGCTTCCCGGAAAAGCCATCGAATGGCTGACCGAAAAGTTGCTGGGAGAGTCTTCGATCGGCAACATCTCCGGCAACTTTCATCTTACAATGGAGGACTTGGGTATTAGCCAGGAGGAATACCGCGATCTGATATTGACCTGTTTCGAGCGTTGGAAACAACAGCTCAAAGAACGGGTGCCGACAATCCGGGAAGCCTGTCATGGCCCCACACAATTCAGCAGACAAATCGAACGAATTTCGAGACTGATGGAAATTCACGGTATCACCGTGGAAGAAATCAAACTAGACGTTCAATCGTTACGAGCTGAATACTTGGCGCACTGTTGCACGGTCATCGAAGATCAACTCTTCTATTACCCAGACCGAGCGCTCCAAGAACTGCCCGCTCCATTGCTTCAAAAGAAACTGCTCGAGTATTGGGCCAACCCAACGCCAGAGCAAGTACAGAAGTGGCAAGACTGGGTTTTGCTGGCCAAAAAAAGGCACGCCCACCGACTCCTCACCCGACTGCGCCAAGGCTGTTACGCATTCCCCGGCTCTAATGTTCGAGTAACTCGGTTGCTCGAATACCTGGAGAAAGCCGGTGCCACACCGGAAGCGATCGGCATCAAGCCCGGTGAATTGGAAAAACTTCGTTTTGGGGCAAGAAAACAACCCCGGGGAGAATTCCTGTAACCTTTCTAACACCTTCGTGAGAAAGGTTCAAACCAACTCTGCCCGCGCGTCTATGACCGCGGCTAACCACTGTGATAAAATATTTTATCGTAGCGATTAATAAAAAATCCACCATTTATAATTGGTGGATTTTTTATTTCTAAATTTTATAATTTTATTAATGTATCATCAAATGCCGCTATCGTATTTTTAAATATTTTTCTAGCACGCTTTTCCCCAACTAATCTTTTGGCTTTAGTATCAAATGCATTTGGCCCAAAATGAGTAAGACAAAGTTTTTTAACTCCCGCTTTTTTTGCCACTTCCCCGGCTTGTTCTGGGTCAGTGTGTCCCCAAAAATCATTTTCTGGTCGTATGCTATAGCCACATTCATGGATAAGTACGTCAGCACCCATAGCTAATTTCAAATCATTTTCACACGGTTTAGTATCACTACAATATGAAATAATTTTATCTTCTAAATAAAATCTATATCCAAAGGTATCGTCAATATGGTTAAGTTTTAAACAATCAAATTTAATCGGTACAGCGTGTTGCCCTTCCTTTACTTCAAGTGTTTTCACTTTAAAATTTATATCTGTTAGCGGCATGGCGTAAGGATGGTTAAAAACATTTTTTAACATTCTTTTTAAGCCTTTGTGACTAATTATGGTTATTGATTTCTTTAATCCCAAACGAGAAATGGCATGCAAACCACAAATATGATCCAAATGAAAATGTGTAAGAAATAAATATACCGGTTTATCTTCTTTTATATATTCACGCGCTTTAACCAAACCAAAGCCAGCGTCTAAAATTATATAGGCCTCTTTACTGTCGATCAAAGCACTGACTGTACTACCTGTTGCAGAATCATACCAACCGTTAGTTCCCAAAAAAATAATTTTCATAATTTCAAATGTTGAGCTAATATATAAATTTAAGCTTAAGCTGTAAAAATAAAAGTTAAAAGATAAATATTTAAAACCACAATAATAAAAGCAATAATCCACGCCAAAATCTTCAATAACGGACTGTTAACAAAACTACCCATTAAATTCTTTTTGCCTGTAAAATAAACTAACGGAAAAACTGCAAACGGCAACTGTAGACTCAAAACTACCTGACTTAAAATTAATAATTTACTTAAACTGTGATTACCATACAAAATAATCGCAATAACTGCTGGGACAATTGCAACCAATCGAGTAATTATCCGACGCAACCATGGTGCAAGTTTAAAATTTAAAAAACCCTCCATGATTATCTGTCCCGCTAAGGTACCAGTAATCGTCGAATTTTGTCCAGATGCAAGTAGAGCAACTGCAAATAATGTGGAGGCTAAAGACGCGCCGAGCAAAGGCGAAAACAATTGATAAGCTTGTGAAATTTCGGCTACCTCCCCAAAACCTCGTGTATAAAAAGTTGCGGCCGATACTATCAAAATGGCGGCATTAATATAAAAAGCAAAAGACAAAGCAATAGTGGAATCAATTGCTGAAAATTTCAACGCCTCTTTTTTACCTTCTTCCGTTTCTTCGTAGGCACGTGTTTGAACTATCGCCGAATGTAAAAATAGATTATGCGGCATGACTGTCGCTCCCAAAATTCCTATTGCAATATATAGCATTTCTCGATTGGTAAACAAATTGGCGGTCGGAATAAAACCACCTAATAAATCAATAATTACAGGTTGCGCAAAAATTAGCTCCAAACTAAAAGCAACCATTATGGTTCCTATCAACACGATCACCAATGACTCTAAATATCTAAAACCACGATTTTGCAATAACAATAATACAAAAACATCCGCCGCTGTTATTATCACTCCAACTACTAGTGGTATTTTAAATAATAAATTTAAAGCAATTGCTGAACCAATAACCTCTGCAAGATCACATGCGACAATCATGATCTCTGCCATGATCCACAAAAATATAGACGTTCGCTTACTAAAATTGTCACGACATACTTGGGCTAAATCACGACCAGTGACAATACCTATTTTTGCAGATAAATACTGTAACAACATGGCAAATAAACTGGATATCAAAACTACAAACAATAACGCATAGCCATATTTAGCACCACCTGCTAAATCCGTTGCCCAATTACCTGGATCCATATATCCGACAGCAACTAAATATCCAGGGCCAGAAAAAGCCAACATCTTTCTCCAAAAAGATATTGATTTAGGAATGGGTACAGATTTATGTGATTCTGATAAACTTTTATCACTAACAACATCACCCTGTTTCCATTGGTGAGATTTAAACCAATTTAAATGGGTCATAATAATAAAATTTGAATTTAGAGTAAGGACAATATCTAGGAGGATATACTCTAACAAGAAGAAGGATGGTTGCTGATAATATATCACAGCAACTATTTATTGTCTAGAAAATTATTTCAAAGAATTTAGTAAATGAAACTCTTTGTTAAATAAATTTGTACTAATATGAAAAATTCCGTAAGTTATAAAATAGGCTGCAAACACATCGATGGAATAATGCAGATGTCCAAGCAAAACTACTATTGCAAACATTATTGAACAACAAACAAATGCCCATCTCAACCAATAATTATTCCAAAAAATTAAGGCAAAAAGAAATGGCAACCCAGTGTGTCCGGAAAAAAATAAATCTCCTGTAAAATTGAAATAGTTTATAATACTATCCGGTGATATTGCTATCACATCTTGAGATGGACCTATAT
>CAINUM010000028.1 GCA_903853785.1 Candidatus Magasanikiibacteriota bacterium | reverse complement strand
TAAAAATTTACTAGGACTAATATATTTATCAACCATTTGTTTATAACCTTTGGCGTCCACAAAATATGCTTCCAAAGTCGCCGTCAAACTTTCACCAAAGTTTTCCAAACAATTATTTAAAATACAGCGATAATAATTTCCACCACTACAACTTTCATCAACATGACCATGGTTGTACAAACTGTAATTTGGACTTATAAATTTATAATCATGTAAAGACATTACGGTTTTAATCTTTTGTTCATGGGCCGCTTCGATGACCGAACAAGACAGTTGATGATAAATATTATGAAAATGAACGACATCTGGTTTGAAATCACGAATCAATGCCAAAAAATTCTTTTTAGCTTGTTGATTATAAATAGATCGTAAACCAAACTTCGGTTTTTGTAAGATGCTCAAATTATTATAATCAACAAAATCAACAAAATATTTATTAGTAAATATGTTTTGAGGATGATTCATACCAAAAACTTGCACTTCATGCCCAGCAGATTCCAATAATTTTTTCGTTAATAGAGCTACTATCTCTGCTCCAGCCCTGGCATACCAAAATTTATTTACTAAAATTATTTTCATATATATTTATGCTGCCTTATATCCAAATAATTTATTCTTCAAAATCCAAAATCCTACTTTTAGTGGATGACGCTTGATAGCGGTTCGAGCTGTACAAATCATCCATACCGGCATTTTAAGTCCGTCAACTTGTTTTCTTTTTTGTTCAGTTTCATCGCTATACCAAAATTCTTTAAAAGAATTTACATTATGAATATTTCCTAATATGACATTATGCATCACAGACGGATATATATCACCGCTTGGGTCAAGAAAGAAAAAATCTCTACCGGGAGCATTATCAAAAACTGGATTTTTGCTAGTAATAAATTTAAACATGCCATCGGCAAAAAATGCACGTAGCCAACGTTTTACATTCCAGCTTTTTAATTCACTATTTATAATTTGCTGATAAGCCACTTCTAACAAATCTTTTCTTGGATTATTTATATTCTTTTTTCCACCAAAATAGAATTCACTACTTTGAGCAAAGCTATGAGTAAACTGCACGCCTAACTCCTGCGCCAAATTATATACTTTAGCAAAATGATTGACATTATATTCAGTAATTGTAAAAGCCAAACGTAAATTCGTCACACCCATACCCTTAAGTAATTTTAACGAATCCATTACGCGATCAAATCCACCAGGAATTCCGCGCATTTCATTATGCATCTCCCCTATTCCATCAATCGAAAAGGCCACTCCAATATCCGGAGCAATTTTTAAAATTTGTGTCATCGCCTTATCGATCACTGGAGTCAAAAAACCATTGGTCGAAATTACTAAACGAGCTTTTGGACAAGCTTTTTTTACAACTGCCACAATCTCTGGCAAATCCTTTCTTAAAAAAGGTTCTCCGCCAGATAAATTTACATCAAGCAAACTATCCGGAAGTTTCGCCAAATCAGCCAGAGTTAATTCCGGTGAATCTTTGATTTTCCAAATATCACACATCGTACAGCGTGCATTGCAGTTGTAAGTTAGAGCCAGCACACAATCAATTGGCATTTTTATAGACATAAAATTATTTTAAATCTTTTTCTACCTTATAATCATTGAATAAGTTTTATCGTATTTTTCAACCATTTTTTCAATACCAAAATTTTCTTTAGCATATAATCTAGCGTTTATTGCTAACCGCTTACACTGCTCTTTGTTTTCAAAAATATATTTAAT
>CAINUM010000027.1 GCA_903853785.1 Candidatus Magasanikiibacteriota bacterium | reverse complement strand
GACATTGACATTTTGTCTAAAATCTGATTAAATTGTTGTGTTATAAATATTTTAAAAATATGAATAAAACCGTTGTTTCTAGACTGGATGATAAAATTAATAAATTGATTGAAAAACTACAAGTAGAATTTCGTGAAATGGATTCGGAAATGTCAGGTCAAATACAAAATTACATCAATGCCGTATCTATATTAAGAAAAAAAGTTCAATCTGGTACAAAATTAGAAAGTGATATCGATACAGAAATTGCAATGCTGTATTTTAAAATTAGGCAATTTTTAGATTCCAGAGATCAAAGAATGAAAGAGCTTAAATCAGATGATATTAATGCGGCCAATAAAATAAAAGAAAATTTATTTCCATTTGGTACACCAAATATTATTTGCTGTGTTGATGGACGCGTGTTACCAAAATTAACAGCTGGTTTAACAGGTCATGCAATGCGAACTGCTGCGGGAGATATTACTGAAGTTAGGCCAGTATGGGGAGAACAAAAAGAGCGGTTGTGGGAAGGTGAAATAGTAGAAATATTGAAGTATAGATTTTTAACTTCAGATACTGTTGTGGAAATGTTGGATAGTCATTTTGAGTGCGGAGCAGCTTGTGCAAATTATGCACATAATCATTCTATAGATGTCGGTGGTTTAAACCATGACCAGAAACATGATATTTATACACGAGCGATAGTAGATGATATTAAAAGAAAAAAAATTATTATAAAAGCGCTAGAAGAACACGTATTTGAACAATATAACGGAAAAAAACGAATTTTAAATATTCAATACTCATTTAACCCAACAACAGGCTACTGTTTTATGGGATTGGAAAAAGATGATTGTCTTTGTGATCAAAGAGTGGTGGATCATGGTTACAGCGAGGATGTATTAAAATCATTGGCTTCTGAAAAGAAAATTATTGCTGGTGAAGATTTTGCAAATGAATTTGAAGAAATATTTAAAAAATATTATTTTTCAGTAAATTATGAAAATAATTATCAAGAAAGTACAATAAAATTTTGGAGTAACATTGAAAAAATTAGTATTGAATGTTTGCCGCTAATTGTAAACAAATTAAAAATAGTTTTTTCAGGAATGAACGATCAGCAGGAGATGAAACAGAGAGCGGTATTTATGTTGGCTAATGCGTACAATGCTTATTTACATATTCATAATGCCGATGGATCAAATCGTGAATATCCATACAATGAACATGATGAAAGTTTGATAGTGGTAACTAGAAGTGAAAAGGGACCATATGATCGAGCGCGTTCATTTTCAGTAAATACAAAAAGTCCGGATTTGGCAGGTAAATTAGCCTTTATTGATGGTTTGGTTCGTGGTAATCGTCGTGCTGGCCGAGCATCTAAAACTGAAAAAGTAGCTCGTGAAATTTTATTTAAAGATCAAGCAGATAAATTTATTGATAGCACGATCGCAGTATTCTTTTTTGAACGCCTGAACGTTTTTGAAGATAGTGAAATAGAAAATTTAAAGAGAGTAGATTGGTCCGACCTCGCCACTTCTGTGGATTGGTATAATATGCCAAGTTCTGAATTTGAAAGTTATGTTGATACAAAAATTAGACAAGTAGATAAAGATGGTCGCGGAATTTCTTCTGTCATATTTAGAAAGATAAATGACCTGAGAAAAAAAGCGCGATATGTCTTTGACCCAGGACTTGTTATTAATAATGACCTAATTAAGTCTGGACGCTTAACTCCAATTTTTGTATTAAGTGGTCCACTGCGTGAAACGGTAGCGTTATTTCCCTTCCTGATTGATGGTTATAAAAAATAGTAATAAAAAAGACTCTGCAAATAATGCAGAGTCTTTTTTTTTGTTTTCAAATACTGTGCCCTCGGCAGGAGTCGAACCCACGTCCCCAGGTTCGAAGCCTGGTGTCCTATCCGTTGAACGACAAGGGCGGAAAGTGGCTATACTCTAACATAGTTAGATTGGTTTTTCAATAGGATTGACTAAGTGGTATAAAAATGATATATTGGTCAATCCCGTCGATCGAGCGTTGACGGTGAGGAGGAGCTGTGATTGAATATTTCACATTGTGGGTTTTATTATCTCAGGCGATGTTCGCCTCTGGTCACCCGATTATCGGGTACGTGATTTTCGTGCTAATGCCAGCATTGCCGGTGTTGGTCATCAAAATCTCCGACTTGATTCGGAGGAAGGATAAGAATTGGACGCCTTACTGAGTATCGGTTCGTTGGTTGTCGTCGGTTTGATTCTCTGGGGAGTTCGTCGGTCCGGTAAGAAGCGCCGGGAAGAACTGGCGGTGATCTTTCCGAACGACTACCCATGACGACGAGCTAGGAGGCTCACAATCGTCGGCATTTTGCCCGCAAGGAGCAGGCCGGCCCAAAACCACCTGCAACCTACGTCAGTGATAAAAATATTTATCCTTGACGTAGCAGGTGGTTTGAATAAATAAAAAGAAACTCATTGAATTGAGTTTCTTTTTTTGTTGTGGGCCGGCCGGGGATCGAACCCGGGACCTTATCCTTAAGAGGGATCTGCTCTACCAGCTGAGCTACCGGCCCGTATGTGATCCTACTGAATTGGATCACCTGGTTTTCTCTGGATTATTTCAATTTTTGGTCCTTTCCAAGATTTTATTTTCAAAGCAGCTTCTGCGGCTTCGGTTTGAGCTTCTTGTTTGCTACTACCTTCACCACTTGCAATTAATTCCTTATCTAGGAATATGCCAACTTTAAAAATTTTAGAATGATCTGGTCCAGTTTCTTCAAGTACACGATAGGTTGGAGTGATCCCAAGAAGTTCTTGGGAAGATTCCTGAAAACGACTCTTGGCATCCATGTATAAGCCATTTTCTAGTACATAAGGCAATTTTGAAACCACCCAATGCAAAATGAATTGTTTACAGGCGTCATAGCCCTGATCGATATAGATGGCCCCAATCAACGATTCAAACACGTTGGCCATGATATAATCTCGAGCTTTTGTCCCAGCGTCTTTAGATTCGCCATGACTGAGAAACAAAAATGGTTCTACACCAATTTCATAAGCTACGCTAGCAAGCATTTTGGCATTAACCAAGGCGGCGCGCCAATTGGTTAATTCACCTTCTGGGTTGCCATATTCGTTGAAAAGGTACTCAGTAACGACTAATTCTACCACAGCATCACCCAAAAATTCAAGTCTTTCGTTTTGTCCTAATGGAAATTCGTGGTGTTCGTTTAAATAAGAGCGATGAACAAATGCTTGAACTAAAAAATCAATATTTTTGAATTTTAATCCGATTTTTTCTTCTAACAGTGGGAAATTCTTTTCTTGAACTTCTGCCAAATCAGTAGATTTCATATTTTGTTGTTTACTCGCTTTTCGCATAGCGCACAATAAATGGGCGACAGGCGATAAGAGATAAGTTAATAATTATTTTTTTTCTTTTTCAATTTCAGGTTCTCCGTTTGGATACATATCTTTGTATAGTGATCCAAGTACTCCGTTTACAAATTTACCAGAAGCGACGCCACCATAACTTTTTCCAAGCTCGATAGCTTCGTTGATAGCAACTTTTGGTGGTACTTCAGGGTTAAATTTCATTTCCCAGATACCTATTCGTAAAATATTACGATCCATTACTGTAATTTTTTCAAGTGGCCAGTTCGGTGCGTATTTTACGATAATTTCATCAATTTCAGTGAGGTGATCAATGACTCCCGTAATGATATCGTTAGAAAATTCTTTTTCATCACCTAGACCAACTCCAAATTCTTTGATATTTTGATCCAAAATAGCCGGTAGACCAGCGGTAGGCTGTCCCCGAAAATCCCATTCAAAAATGGTCTGCATAGCGATTGACCGTGCTAAGTGACGATTGGACATAGGAAAAAACTAAGGCCAATAGTCAAAGACTATTGGCCAAAGGCATTATTTCTTTTTAGTTTTACGAACAGTGCGAGCAGCACGTTTGGCTACATCAACAACTTGGCGACCACGGTATGTTCCACAGAATGCGCAAGCGCGGTGTGGGTGGGTAGCTTTGTCACATTTTGGACAGATAGCTGGGTTAACAGCATCTAGTCCATGTTGAGCAGCTCGACGGCGTTTATCGCCACTGGTTCGGCGATGACCAGGTAAACCCATATTGGTAAAATTACTAAGTAAAAAAACTAAACTTGGAAATTCCAAATTACCGACCTATTGTATATTAAAAATGTGAGTTTGTAAAGGGGTAAAGGTTGATTAAATCAGTGATTTGGGATAAAATAACGTTAATTATGAAACAAATACGTCAAATTAAGGAAAAAAATGTTTGGGACACAATGGTTCTGAAAGAAAACTCGTCATTTGCTCAATCGTGGGATTGGGGTCAGATTTTAATCGCTGAAGGAAAAGATGTTCAGCGACTGATTGTTGAGGAAGATAATAAAAATTTGTTATGTGCCCAGATAGTTTTGATGAATTTACCATTTGGTTGGAAGTATGCCTTTTGTCCAAAAGGGCCGGTCGGACAAAAAGTTTCAAATGAAATTTTGGTAGTCTTAAAAGATTATTTGAAACAGCAAGGAGTGATTTTTTTAAGACTTGAGCCCAAAGAAAATAATTTAAAAGATTTATTAAAAATTAAAGAAGTTAATCCGCGTGCAACTTTAATTTTAGATTTAGGAAAAACTGAAGACGAATTAATATCTGTTATGCATACCAAAACCAGATACAATATTCGCTTAGCACAAAAGAAGAATTTGGAAATAAAAAATGAAAAGAATTTAAATTTTTTTTTGGAATTAATGGAAAAAACTGGCAGTCGTGATAATTTTCGTTTGCATGAAAATAAACATTATGAATCGATTCTAAATTCTGATTTTTGTAGACAGATTACTGTATATAGTGAACGAGTTGCAATAGCCACTGGAATATTTATTGGCTATGGCGAAACTTTTACCTATGTATTCGGTGCTTCCGATCATGAGTATCGTCAGTTAATGGCTCCTTATTTGTTGCAGTGGTCGGCAATTCAAATTGGAAAAAATGAGGGCTATAAATATTATGATTTCTTTGGTGTGGCACCAAAAACGAACAAGGATGCTGAATATGAATTTGATACCAACCATCAATATGCGGGTGTAAGCAGATTTAAACATGGGTTCGGTGGAGAATATCACGAAGCCCCAGGAACATTTGATTTAATAATAAATAAAATAAAATATAGTATTTACTTCACACTACGCAAGTTAAGAAAACTAATTTAATTTTTAGAAAATTAAAAAACACCAGACGTAATTGCGTCTGGTGTTTTTGTTTTTGAAAAATTAAATTAAATTTATAACATCGTTACACTCGTAACTTTATCTCCAGGTTCTTTAAATCTCATCAAACGAACGCCTTGAGTAGCACGTCCAGAAGAAGAAATTGATTTGAATGGCATGCGGATTACCTGTCCATGAGCAGACATCATCAATAAATCTTTTTCGTTTGCGTCAACAACGTCGACTACTTTAGCAAATGTAAGGTTCCCGGTCTTCGCAGTAATTTCAGCGGTCTTGATTCCGCTACCACCACGACCCTGAACTTTATATTCTTTTAAGACAGTGCGTTTTCCGACACCATTTTCACCTACAGTTAAAAATTCTAGTGATGCATTTTTTGAATCTACTATATCCATACCAATTACCTCGTCACTTCCTTTGAGTCGCATACCGCGAACTCCACTGGCAGTACGCCCCATTTCACGAACATCTTTTTCGCGGAAACGAATGGCCTGGCCTTGTTTGGTAGCGATCATTATTTCATTGTTACCATTACTTGGTTTGACCCATTCTAGGTTGTCGTCAGGCTTTAATTTCAAAGCGATCAAACCATTGCGGCGAACGTTTGCGAAATCAGCTAATTCTGTTTTTTTGATATTGCCGCGAGTTGTAGCCATTACCAAATATTTGATATTTGTTAGATCGCCAGTTCCAAGTAAAGCAGTAATTTTTTCGTTTGGAGCAAGTTGTAAGAAATTTACCAAGGCTTGTCCTTTGGCAGTACGAGAAGCTTGAGGAATATCATAAGCCATCAGTTGGAATACTCGTCCGCGATTGGTAAAGAACAAGATATTGTCGTGAGTGTTGGTAGCCATGAGGTGTGCAACACTTTCTTCTTCTTTAGTAGTAACTCCGATCACACCTTTGCCACCTCGAACTTGTTGGTGGAATGTATCTGGAGGTAAGCGTTTGATATAACCGTCTGTAGTGATCATCACAACAGTTGGTTCGTTTGGAATTAAATCTTCGGTTGTAAATTCTTTAACTCCATGAGCTACGATTTTTGTACGACGTTCTTCACCATACTTTTCTTTTATTTCAGCAGTTTCAGTTTTTACAATTCCTAAGATCTTTTTAGCAGATGCTAAAATACTTTCTAATTCTTTGATGATGCGTTTTTTCTCAGCCAACTCATCCTCAACTCTTTGTCTTTCAAGATTAGCAAGCTGTTGTAATTTCATTTCTAAAATTGCTGTGGCTTGGCGATCACTAAAATCAAATTTAGCAATCAAATTGACCTTGGCCTCATCCTTATCTTTACTGGCGCGAATTAATTTGATGATTAAATCAATTTTATCTAAAGCAATTTTTAAACCTTCCAAAATATGAGCACGATCTTTATTTTTTTCTAAATCAAATTCAGTACGGCGACGAATAACTACCTGACGATGTTTGATGAATTCTTCTAATATATTTTTTAAATTCAAAACACGTGGTTGAATACCGTCCACCAATGCTAGTAGGTTGTAATGGAAAGTAGTTTGTAAATCAGTTTGTTTATAAAGTTGATTCAAAACTTTTTGTGGGTAAGCATCTTTTTTGAGTTCGATCACAACACGCACACCATCTTTGTTGGACTCATCGCGCAAGTCACGAATGCCTTCCATTTTTTTCTCTTGAACAAGGTTGGCAATTTTTTCAATCATCTCGGCTTTGTTCACTTGGTATGGAACTTCAGTCACGATAATTTGGAACATGCCACTTTTTTTGGCTTCTTCAATTTCCGCTTTAGCTCGAATCACAACACCACCGCGGCCAGTAGCACAAGCGGTCAAAATATCTTTTTTATTATAAATGATACCGCCAGTTGGGAAGTCCGGTCCTTTAATAATCTCGGCTAATTCCTCGACAGTAGTTTCTGGCTCTTCGATTAATTTAGCGATACCATCACAAAGTTCACTAAGGTTGTGTGGAGGAATAGAAGTGGCCATACCAACCGCGATACCCATCGTACCATTCAACAATAAATTTGGTAATTTGGCTGGCAATACCATTGGTTCATTGTGAGAACCGTCGTAAGTAGCGTTGAAATTTACAGTATTTTTATCAATATCAAAAAGCATTTCTTCGGCAATTGCACGCAAACGAGCCTCAGTATAACGCATCGCAGCGGCACTATCTCCATCCATACTACCAAAGTTTCCCTGACCATCTACCAATTGATGACGCATGGAAAACTCCTGAGCCATACGAACCATCGCCTCATAAATAGAAGAGTCTCCGTGTGGATGGTATTTGGCCATCACCTCACCGACTACGTGAGCAGACTTACGAAACTTTCCAGTATGACGCAAACCGATATTCCACATCGCATAAAGAATACGACGGTGAACTGGTTTTAATCCATCACGAACATCCGGCAAGGCACGAGAAATAATAACACTCATGGCATATTCGATGTATGAATTTTTCATTTCTGTGACAATGGAGGTTTGAAGGATTTTTCCAATTTCTTGTTTTGCTGGCTCAAGTTCTTTTTTCATAATTTCAAATAATCATTATCTATTAGTGGTAGTTGTTGAAATAATTGTAGTTGTGGTAAGTGTGGTAGTAGCTATTGTGCTGGTTGGTTCTGTAATTAAAATATTTTTTTCTTGCTGTTTTAAAGTCTGATTCAACAATTCTTTTAATTGTGATCTGGTGTATTCATTTTTGAGTTGATCAGTTTCGTTTTCCTTAAATAGCTGATTCCAGTCACTGCTGCCTTGTTTTAAAATTTTATTTTCTTCAGTTTTTTTCCAATTAAAACTGGAAAAATCTGACCAAATGGAATATCCCCAAAAAAACATGATTAAAATTCCTAGCCCGCCTACCCCAATCCACAACCAAAGAGATAATTTTTTTTCTTTAGTCATTTGTTCTTCGATAAATTTCTCACGAATATTTGTACCCCCTTTTTTGGTAGGCATATATTAATAGTTTTTTTCTAACACCATTAATTTAGTTTCATCAGATGGCAAATCTTTTTTCTTGATAATAAATTTTTTATCCGTTACTTCAGGTTTTAACCCGACAACTTTGATAAATTCACTTAAAGTTCCCGCTTTTGGTTCGCTATCACATTGGTAGGCGATTGGGATTACGATGCGAGGTCCGAGTGTTGTAATCATATCCGCAACATCATTAAGCGATAGATAGTTTGGCCCGTCGCCAACTGGAATAAACAAAATATCGGGAGTACCTAGTTTTTCAAGGTGTTCAGCGTCCAATTTTTTAGTAATTTTACCAAGATGCACTAAATTTATGTTTTCGGCATTGATTTTGAAAATTTGTCCATCTTCACAAGGGTAGCTATAACACATCACACCTTTAATTTCACATTCTCCAGAAGTAGAAATAATGAACGGTTCTTGAGAAAGGGTGGTAGTATTGTCTTCACCGTGGGAATAAAGAGCAATTTGAGGGCTAAAACTACGTGGAAATTCACCAGTAGTAGGTTTGTAGCCATCGATAATGACAGTTACATCTTCATCCATGTTTTTGGTTTGTAGACGGACGCATGTTTGTCCAAGCCAGGTAATATGCATATTTTATCTTAAAAATCAGAAAAATTAAGTCAATTAAAACTTATAAAATTATAGCATAGCTAACTTGAGGTGGCAAGTTTGGTGTATAGCCGGAAAATCTTGACAAAATAGTAAAAATGGTTTAATATATCCACATAAATCAAACATTTAAGCTCTCCCGTTTTAGTGGAGGGCACTCTATCCGATTCATCGGAAGGGTTAAGCAGGTGTTTTTTTATTATGACAGACACAAAAAACGCTAAACAGGACTTCAAAACCCTATTAGCAGGAATGGCGATAAACGTGCCTAAAGTAGGCGAAGTTATCAAAGGAAAAATAATCTCCGTCGATCGCGGCGAGGTTCGTTTGGATGTCGAAGGTGTGACTACTGGTGTGGTCCGCGGACGTGAATTATTCGTGGAATCTCGCGAATATGCTGGCTTAAAAGTTGGCGACGAAGCCGAGGCTACTGTAGTTGATTTAGAAAATGAAAATGGTGAAATGGAACTTTCTTTCCGTATTGCTGGTTACCAGCGTGCTTGGGATAGTATGAAGAAATGGATGAAAGACGGCTTAACAATCAAAGCCAAAGTGGTATCTGCAAACAAAGGTGGTTTGATGATGCGCGTAGATGCTTTGTCTGGTTTTATGCCAGTTTCTCAGCTTTCTCCAGATCATTATCCACGTGTTACTGGTGGTGACAAGAATCGCATCTTGGACAAGTTGCGTGAAATGACTGGCAAAGAATTCGAAGTAAAAGTTATCGACGTAGATGAAAAAGAAGAAAAATTGATCGTTTCAGAACGTGCAGTTTGGGAAGATTCTCAGAAAGCCGTATTGGAAGCTTACAAGATCAACGATATCGTTACTGGCGAAATTTCTGCATTGACTTCCTTTGGAGCTTTTGTGAAATTTGGTGATGGTCTTGAAGGTTTGATCCACATTTCTGAAATCGCTTGGCAGAGAATTGATCACCCAAAGGATGTTTTGAAAGTGGGCGATCAGGTAAAAGCACAGATTATCCAGCTTGATCATTCCAAAATCTATCTATCTATCAAACGTTTGGTAGATGATCCTTGGAAAAAAGTGAAAGAGAAATATAAAATGGGTGATAAGGTTACAGGTAAAATAATCAAAGTAGAACCATTTGGTTTGATGATCGCCTTGGACAAAGAAATCCATGGTTTAGCTCACATTTCTGAGCTTTCTGATGATCCAATTGCTAATATCAACGATAAATTCAAATTAGGTCAAGAACTTGAATTTGAAGTAGTATCCGTTGAACCAGCTGAACACCGTCTTGGTTTGAAAGTGGCTGGTGTAAAAGGTAAATTGAAAAAAGAAGACAAGAAAGAAGAAAAGGCAGTTGAAGCTAAAGTAGCTGAAACAAAAGCTGAATAAATTTAAACAAAATCCCTCCGAAATTCGGGGGGATTTTTTTTATATTGAGAAAGTGACAAACATTAATTCATTTGGTATAATTGTTTAAATATTGATGACTCAAAGTAGAATCAAAATTATGCGTTTTACTGAATTACAAAAAAAGAAAATCAAGGAAGTTCTCGCGACCTTTTCTAACCAAACAGCTGATCTTCAGAAGAAAAGATTGGTTATATTGAACGATCTAGAAGAAAATAACAAAAAACTTTCCTATAAGGATATTTTAAAAAGAATTATGAGAATGTAGATATGGCAGCCCAAAACATAGGAGTTGAGCGTTCAAAACCGGTTGAAACAAAAAGACCAGATCTTGCAAATGATGGTGGGGTGGTCGTAGACGAAGTCAACAAACATTCTAATGTAATGAATGTTGTTTTGAGTACAATTAATGATGACATTGCGCGTTTGCGTGGCGGCGACAAGCATTCAGATAGTGCGAGTAAGTTTTTGGTTGAATTGGGGCAAGAAGCAAAAGTGGTCGAGGCCGGGTTTTGGGGGAAGATTGCTAAGATAGTTCACCAACCACTTGAAAGTGTTAAGTCATATTTTCAAGCACGCGAAGAGTCCGCACTGGCGATTACTGACAACCCAGATGTCATAGCGGAGATTATTCAAGAACTTAATCGATCAAAAAGTAAGCGTAGAAAATTAGAGGAAAAACTAATTAAAGCGGGAGTTGAAAAAGATCAAGTGTATTTACAAGTAATATCTGATTCTGAACCAGGTCAAATATTGGATGATGCTCATTCACTTTTATTGCGAGCGAACAAACAAGATTTTAAAAAATGGGAGAATATACAGTATGATATTGATTCTGAATATACATCTCAAATTAACTTCTTTATTAGCCGTGGACAGCTGTCGGAATTGACAAAAATTTGGTTAAAATTATCAAACAAAAAACAGGAGGAAGAAGTAGAGAGATTTGCCGGTGATATTATATATTGTGGCATCAAAAAATTGGAGGAAAATAGTATTTTTCTTAACAAAAATATAGAAAGTTTTGTAGAACGTAAACGTTTGTATGATTCTTGGTTTGACTCTACTGTGGGCTCGATTGAGATACCATATTTAAAAAGCGCCTTACTTAAAAATTATCAGCACACAACAGAAGGTTTTTTTTCGTACGATGAAAGAAATTTACTAAACAATTCTGATAAAGTTAACTCCACTATTCAATTACTTGATAAAAAAATACAAAACCGCGTACTCTTTAGCATGACTGATAAAGAAAAAAATAGATTTTGGATAAGTGTACTTTCTCATCCAGATGGTCTGGAGATGGCTGAAATTTATGCGAACAATAAAATTATAGAAAGAAGTATTTCGGTAGAAAAATTATCACAAATGATGTCGCGGTATTCACTTGATGAAATTGCTGTAGCGTTTGATAAAGTTTCACCTAAATATCCTGATTACGTAACATTGTCGGCATCTGAGTTTGAAGGAGTTGTGGTTTTGGCGGTTTGTGGTATCGAGCCATCATTTATCGTAAAATTAGATAGTATAAAATTGGAATCAATCGGTGCGTTATCTCGTATATACAGTGCTGATGAAATGAAGGCATTGTGTGCTCCGGAAGCGCTGGAAGATTATCTTGTGATTAGTGCACAAGATATAATAAAAGATAAAACCGATCAAAATATTTTTGAAAAAGAAATATCTCCAGCAGCAGCTAATTTTTTTTCAGAAATTCCTAATGATCAGCATTATTATACGATTGCAAATCGCAACGGAAAACAGATTAATCAAAACGATGGTATTCAGGGTCGGGTAGATATTTATGTAAAATTACAACAAACGCTAAAAAGAATTCCTGAGAAATTTCATGATGAAATATTTCGAATGGCTGTGCATAAAAATGATAATCTACCATACTATGCAGAACCAACCTCTGAAGAGTTTGTCGAAAACTTTTTGTTTTATCACCGTGATGTAGCCCAAGGTTTGCAATTTGTTTTAAATGACTTATTTAAAGACCAAGAAATTTTTGTTGGGGAGCGATGGCTGAATATTAAAAATGGAATTGACTCAATTAAAACCAAACCGGTTTTTGAAAATGTGCGAGACAAGAAATACGCACTAACGCTATTTGAATTAGTTGGAAAAACAAGTGATGAAAAAATAAATGATGTTGTATTTAAATTTTTATCTGCACATGATGAAGTAGTTGGTTTACAACATATATCAAGTAGTGAAACAGTATATAAAAAAGAAAGTAGAACAAGTAATGATATTGTAGGGATGTATGATTTTGCCGAATCGTGCAAGGTTTTGTTTAAGAGCGATTTGAATGAAATGGGTAAATTTTTAGAATTTGATGAGGTTGATTTGCAAATAATCTCTTCATTTTTATCTGGTCGTATTAGTCTGGAAGAATATGTGGATCTGCCAATAATTGAAGGTAGAATAGCTTGTATGGGAAGAACTATTGTGCACCACAAAGAAAATAGTGAAAAATTTGTTGCGTTAGAAACAAAACAGAAACAAGCATATTTAGATTTACGTCAAATGTATGGATATATTCCTGATTCCGAGCTGTTTGAATATGCTCAGAATAATATAGGAGCAAAAATTGTTAAAACCAATAAACTTTTGAAATGTAATCCTGCTATCGAGCAAGCGGCTAAGTTGAGTGAAATAGAAAATCTTGGAATTGTGTATTATTTTAAGAGTAACTTTTCTAATTATTTAGACGGTGATATTTTTAATAGAATATTAAATAAATGCGCAGAATTACAAAGTCTCGGTCTGGATAGTACCTATTATTTGTCTGAGCCAGCCGACGATGATCACTCGATTGATATGGGAGATGAAGTGTTGAATAGATTTTTAGAAGTACCGTCAGATTTTATTGTTAAAGCCTCTCAGATTTTAAAAAAATATGGTTTGCATCAAAATCTTAGATCGTTTATTTATCTTGATGCTGAAGATTTAAATGATTTTGAGCTGCGGGTACGCTCCGCACAAATTGATACGGATGGTGATAGATATGTTAGTCGATATACGCAAGTTATTCCTGAAAAGCATTTGGTTAAAATTGAATCACGATTTAAGGAGATTCAGACAAATTGCCCCGGCTTAAAAATGTATACGGGCGATTATAAATATTTGAAAATGGGAGAGGAGGAATGGGAGGGCTTATTGACTAAACCAGACATTTTGAGGTTATTTATGGAAAGTGATTGGAGAGATTTTCCAGGCTTTACGGTTTCTGATAGTGTACTAAGAAACCCATTGTTTTGGAAACATCTTATTCCTAGTGAGATATATCTTAACGATGAATTATTAAACAATCACCTAACTTTTATACAATATACACGAACTCATAATTTGATATTTGCTTCTCCATCTGACCTGTCTGGTTGGACAGCTCTTTATGGTATTTTTGAAAAAGCCAAGACTATATTTCCAGATGAGATTTTGCATGACTGTTCGTTGTATCTATTGTCTAGATATACAAATAAAGATTCTGCAAAATTACTAGAATTTGCAAACTTGTTTACTTTGGACACCAAAACTTCATGGTATGATGTAAATGAAGTGATGAAAAAAATAAGTAGCTGGCCACCAGAAAAGAAACTACTTATTAATAATATAAGAGTTCTAGCTGGGAGTACTTTGCCTGTTACTCAATTTGATGTTTTTGAAAAATTAATGGATCAGTACCATGATGCAGAAACCATTATTGAACAAATGGATAAT
>CAINUM010000026.1 GCA_903853785.1 Candidatus Magasanikiibacteriota bacterium | reverse complement strand
GTTCCAATAGTAATGTAATGTAAAATTTTGTCTAGACCACGTTTGGTGCTGTAGACATTGCCAGAGCCGCCAAATACTCCACTTAGGCCAGTGCCTTTTTGTTGTAAGAGTACTGCAACGATCAATATAATGGCTAATATAAGCTGAATTGAATTTAAAATAATTTCTTTCATATCAATTAATTTGGAAGTAATTCAAGGAAATATGATTCATCATACCATTTATATACCAAAAATGTCAATGGCGGTATTGATTTATCTGGGATTGTGGTATAATATGGCTACTTAATAATTTTTTATGGCGAATAGTAATACAGAACAACCTTTGCGATGGTATCAGCGTTTTGGCAGTATTATGTTGGTGGCGATTTCGGTGGCAGTGGTGTTGTTTGTATTATTTATCGCTGGTACTACTGGATATTACTATTGGCAAATTAAACAAGGCAAAGGGCAGGTTATTTTTGATAAAATTAATGGCGGTTTTACTGCGGATGTTAAAAATAATAATATTGTCGGTAATATCGATCGTTCGGAGATAGAACTGTCGACCGCTCCTTTTTTGGGTAGCAATAATCCTAAAGTTACAATCGTAGAGTTTTTAGACTTTAAATGTCCGTTTAGTAGGGCAGAATCACCAATTTTACGCCAAGTTATGCAGAAATACGGTAATAAAGTGAAGTTAATCGTTCGTAATTTTCCACCTTCAGATAATGTTCATCCTGGGGCTGGTCAGCTGGCAAATCTCGCCATGTGTGCCTATGAACAGGGGTATTATTGGCCTTTGCACGATTGGTTGTATGAACAACAAGATAATATTGGTGCAAATTTAAGTATTGAAGATATTGATTCACTAGCGCCTCAGTTTGGCTGGGATGCTGGAAAAATGAGATTGTGTCTGGCTAACCCAAATGTGAAAGTGACGGTTAATAAAGATTTTGCTGATGGATATCGTTTTGGAGTAGGTGGTACACCAACTTTTTTCATCAACGGTGAAAAGGTTCAGGGTGTTATACCGTTTAGTGCTTGGGAGTTATTTTTAAATAATATAAAATAGTTTTTTAAACTCATCTTTAGAAATAAAATTTTATGAGGGCAAATTTTTTAGTTGGTTTAATGTTTTTTTCTTTGTTGATGCCGGTGATGTCTTTGGCGGCGACTATGGATGTAGCACCAGAATTTAATCCGCTTTGTTGGCATAAAGCCGAATGCGATACAGCTCGTGCTGCTATTTTAAATAAAGATGCAAAAGATGTTAAATCAGATAAAGGTGGATGGTTGAATCAGGAACCCTGCAATGCCGAAGGTTGGGGAATGTGTTTGCCAGCCGGTGTTACGGTTACGGAAGTTGCATTTGGTGGAAAAAAAGAATTTTCAAATATTGGTGATTTTCTTAAAACAAATTTTAATTTGGCAATTACCTTTGCTGGAATTTTGGCGGTAATTATGATTGTGATTGCAGGTGTTCAGTGGGTAACGTCTGGTGGAAATAGTGAAATGATTACGAGTGCTAAGAAAAGAATTGGTGGAGCATTGACCGGTTTGTTGATAGCTTATTTATCATTTACTATTTTAAACACAATTAATCCTGACTTAGTAAATTTACGTTTACCACAGACTTTCTTACTGAGACCGTTTAAACTCACACCTCAATATTGTAAGGACGCTTCGGTGGGTTCAAAATTTGCTTTAGCCGCTAAAATTGGTGAAGTGGTAGATAAAAATAAAATGAAGGACCCAGCAATTAAAATGGAGGCCTTAGCTCAAGAAAAGATGGAGTGTGGTGATAATTACTTTTTAGAGGGTGGTGGTGGATCTACTTGCATGGGTAGTGGTTGTAAAGGTAAAGGACTAACCTGTATGCCGATCTCATTTAACGGTGATCAGATTATTAATAAACCAAATTGTTTAAATGCGCAAATGGTTATTCACTACACTATTAATCAGGGAATTGGCGGTGTGTTAAAAGATCAATTTTGGTGGACATCTGATATTGGAAGTAAAAATTGGCTCGATACTGGTCTTTTTGATTTTAGGCCGGTGTGTAAAAGAGTAAAAGATGGAGCGAGCTTATTATATATTGGTGATATGGTTCAAGATTGGGAGGGTGAAAAAGATAATGGAGGTTTTGAACTTCACATCATTAAGAAGTTTCCGTTCTTTGAATATTATGCTGTTATAAATAAATTGTCTACCATTTCTCCAAACCCTCTCTATGCTCCTGATTATTGGGGCTGTAAAGGAACAGATGTTTTGGAGGGTTTTGTTTTGAAAAATGAAATGGATAAAGCGTCGGGTTGGTTTGGTGGTGCGGATGCAAACTTCTTCCCTAGTAAAAAATTCACTGGATCTTGGTATTCAATTTCAAAGAACGGATATGTTAGTCAGGCAGAATTGGATGGTGGAGTGATAGTAAATGCTACGCTTGGTGATGATGCTATAAGTTACATGGTAAATCATACTGGTATTTTGCCAAATAAGTTTACTGTTGACGGTACTCCTACGGGCGATGTTGTAGGGGCTGAAGGGACAAAAACTCAACAACAATCAGCACAAGATAAATACGATGCTGGTCCAACAGGTGCTTTTAAACTATAATACTTTATGAATGATAAGTTGAAAATTCGTGGCGCTCGTGTCCACAATCTGAAAAATGTTAGTCTGGAAATACCAAAAAATAAATTAGTTGTAATCACTGGTTTGTCTGGTTCCGGAAAATCTTCTTTGGCGTTTGACACAATTTACGCTGAAGGGCAGCGTCGCTATGCGGAGTCTCTTTCGGCTTATGCGCGTCAGTTTATGGACGTGCAGGATAAACCTGATGTTGATGCGATCGAAGGTTTGTCGCCAACAATTGCGATTGATCAAAAAATTTCTACCCAGAACCCACGTTCAACTGTTGGAACAGTTACAGAAATTTACGATTATTTGCGCTTGCTTTTTGCCCGTGTCGGAACCCAACATTGTCCAGAATGTCATATACCAGCCTTTTCGAGTACATCAGGTGAGATAGTTGAACAAGTAAGAAAATTGTCACGTAAAAGCACACCGGTTTTTGTTTTGTCTCCTTTGATACACGAAAATAATATTGTCTTGAAAGATATTTTGGAAACTATTGAGCGAAGTGGATATGATACTGTTCGCATTGATGGCAAACTCATGAAAATTCATGATCTGGTGAAATGTCATTTTGAGCCAGAAGAAAAACACAATCTTGAAATACTGATTGGAAAAATAAATGATATTAAGAAAGACGACCCTTTTAAGATGGTCAGCGTGGCTTTGGATTTGAGTAATGGGGCATGTGTAATAGCCTCACAAACTGAAGATTTTTATTTGACTACTTTTTCTTATTGTAAAAAATGTGGTCGCAAAATGCCAGAGTTGGATGTCCGCAGTTTTAGTTTTAATAGTCCGTTTGGTGCTTGTCCTCGCTGTACTGGTCTCGGAGTTACGATGGAAGTGGATTCGGATTTAGTAATGCCAAACACTCGTTTGTCTTTATCTGAAGGGGCAATTCAACCTTGGATGCGTATTACTGGAAACCAAGCGTGGTATCAAAAATTATTACATTCTGTTGCGGAGCGAAATAATTTTTCGCTAGAAATTCCAGTGGCTGATTTGCCATCACGAGTTTTGGATATCATTTTGTATGGCACGGGAAATGATGTGTATGAAGTAGAACATAAGAAAGTTACTTTTACAGGAGTAGTTTCGGACCTGCTGAAACGACATTTGGAAACCAATTCAGAATATGTTCGCAAAGAAATAGAACAATACATGCGTGAAAAAACTTGTCCGGTTTGTAGTGGTAAAAGATTGAGACAGGAATCTTTGTGGGTAAAATTGAACGATCAAAACGTGGCGGATATTGCCGGGATGAGTGTTGGAGAAAATTTAGATTTTTTTAATAAATTCGATACGGTTGTAGAAAAAAATACTCAAGATGTAAAAGCTAAAGTAGCGGACACGATTTTGAAAGAATTAAAACCGCGCTTACAAAATCTTTCTCAGGTAGGTTTGGATTATCTGAGTTTGGATCGTTCGATGAATACATTGTCTGGTGGTGAGGTGACCCGTGTTCGCTTGGCTACACAGTTGTCCTCTGGTTTGACTGGAGTTGTTTATATTTTGGACGAACCGTCAGTTGGGTTACACGCACGTGACAACGATCGTTTGATCTCCACATTGAAATATTTACGTGACCTAGGAAACAGCGTGTTAGTCGTGGAACATGATAGTGCCATGATGGAAGCGGCGGATTATATTATCGATGTTGGTCCGGGGGCTGGTATTTATGGTGGAAAAATTGTGGCGACCGGTACTTATGCTGAAATCAAAAAGAATAAAGATTCAATCACAGGTGCTTATTTGAGTGGTCGTGAAAGTATTTACGAAAAGCCAAAGAAAGAAGTTAAGAAAGAGAAAAAGGCTGGTAAGATGTTGTCGTTGTTGGGAGCCAGTGCTTTTAATTTAAAAAACGTTTCGGTAGATATTCCTTTAAACAAAATGGTTTGTGTAACCGGTGTATCTGGTTCAGGTAAATCTACATTGATTATTAATATTTTGGCCGCCGCTTTGAGTAAGCATTTTTTCCGATCCAAAGAAGAACCTGGTGCGTATAAAGAAATCAAAGGTTTAGAAAATATTGATAAGGTTATTTCTATTGATCAGGTAGCGATTGGACGTACACCTCGCAGTAATCCAGCTACCTATACTGGTATATTTACTTTAATCCGCGATTTGTTTTCTGGTTTGCCAGAAGCAAGAATGCGCGGATATGACGCTGGTAAATTTAGTTTCAATGTAAAAGGTGGTGGACGTTGTGAAGCTTGTGCGGGTGAAGGCTATGTTCGTATTCCGATGCAATTTTTGGCCGACGTGTTTGTGACTTGTAATGAATGTAATGGTACCAGATATAATCAGGAAGTAATGGAAGTGCATTATTTGGATAAAAATATCGCCGAGGTTTTGAACATGACTGTAGAAGAAGCATACAAATTTTTCAGCAATGTTCCTACTTTGTCGGATAAGTTAAATATTTTGCGCAACGTTGGTTTGGGTTATTTGACCTTAGGCCAACCAGCAACTACATTGTCAGGTGGTGAAGCGCAGCGTATTAAGCTTGCTACCGAATTAGCACGTGTTTCGACCGGCAACACACTTTATATTTTAGATGAACCAACTACTGGTTTACATTTTGAGGATATAAAAAGATTGTTGGGCGTATTAAAACAATTGGTAGAAAAAGGTAATACCGTCATTGTGATTGAACATAATTTGGATGTTATTCGATCATGTGATTGGGTGCTCGAACTTGGTCCTGAAGGTGGTAAAGGTGGAGGAGAACTTGTCTTTGCTGGTTTGCCTGAAGATTTGGCTGCCAACAAAAAGAGTTGGACAGGGAAATACATGTAATTAGTGAGAATAAAAAAACTGGCCTATAAGCCAGTTTTTTTATTGATTTTATTATTT
>CAINUM010000025.1 GCA_903853785.1 Candidatus Magasanikiibacteriota bacterium | reverse complement strand
GGTGGTGAACAACAGCGTGTCGCTATTGCTAGATCATTAGCACATAGACCGAAAATTATAGTGGCCGACGAACCAACAGGAAATTTAGATACCATAAATGCTGAAGAAATTATTCAAATTTTGAAAAAAATTAATGAATTTGGAACGACTATTTTATTACTTACGCACAATCGTGAAGTTGTAAATGCATTACGTCGTCGCGTTATTACCTTGCATGACGGCCACTTAACTTTAGACCAAGAGGCCGGTAAATATATTTTGTAATATGATATTCATTGGTAGAATTTTAAAATTTGCATTGCAAGATATTTGGAGAAATTTTGGTTTGTCGTTTATGACGGTTTTGATTTTGGTTTTAATGCTTTTGTCTGTTAATACACTTTGGAGTGTAAAGGTAATCACAAAAGAGGCAGTGAATTTAATAAAAGACCAAGTTAATGTCAGTGTATATTTTAGTGCAAATGCAGGTGAAAAAAATGTTGCTGAAATAAATAAATATGTCAGCGCTTTTCCTGAAGTAGTAGATGTCAAATTGCAAAACGCCGATGATGTTCTAAACTCCTTCAAACAAAGACACAGTCAAAGTAAAGATATTTTAGATGCATTGGCAGAATTAGACAAAAATCCATTTGGTCCAACAATGATTATTAAAACTAGAGAACCAGGTGACTATAAAAAAATTATCAAGGCTCTCACTGTACCGGAATATGAAAATCTGATCGAAGCCAAAAGCTTTGATGAACATGAAAGTGCTATTGAAAAAATTCAAAACATTACTAGTCGGACTGAAAATGTAGTCGCTGGTTTAGTTTTATTATTTGCCTGCATTTCGTTCTTGATAGTTTTTAATACTGTTCGAAGTGCAATTCACACACAAAAAACAGAGATTGGTATCAAACGATTGGTCGGAGCAAGTAATTGGTTTATTCGTGGGCCGTACCTAGTTGAGTCTTTTATTTTCTCAGTCTTAAGTATGGCGATTTCAGCGGTGTTGCTGTATGTGGCACTAAGTTTTGTAGATCCTTATTTATCAGTCATTTTCCCAAGTAGCTTCTCCTTGACAAATTACTATAAATCGAATATTCTGTATGTGTTTGGAGTCCAATTTATATGTGTGTTGGCTCTAACCATATTATCCAGCGGTTTGGCTATGCGCCGTCAGTTGCGCGTATGATCCGAGGTCGTCTAAAGGTAGGACAACAGCCTTTGAAGCTGTCTATCTTGGTTCGATTCCAAGCCTCGGAACCAACGTAGACGAAGCGCATTTAGTGCTTCGTCTTTTGTTTTATCTAAGCCAAAAATCGCTGGTTCTAACTTGCTAATTTTCGAATTGAACGAATCTATATTTTCTTTTAATGGGATAAGCCAATTATGCACTGAGATTAGCACTTTTTTGTCACATATTTGTTGGTTCGAACCTAATTCTCGTAGTAGTCCACGCTTGCCTTGTTTGTCTGCTTGTAAATAATCTTGGTAAGCGTATGCAGAAAAAGTAAAAGTCTTTTTTGTAAGTTCAATTTTTTCTTTTTGACTAATATTGTTAGTTGTATTATTTTTTGTTAAATCAGCAATCTGCTTTTTTATTATCGCCTGATCTTTCAAAAAATCTTTATCGTTAATTAAATCCCTTGCTCTCATTCTAGATAAGCCAGATAATTCATTTTCCAATTCTACTATTCGTGTTTGTTTGTTTTGTTTTACTTCTTTATTTTCCTCTTTCTCAATATCTTTATGATTTTCCAAACGAGCCAAAGCCCAATCTAAAAATATAGGGTGCATTTCCAACTTTTTAAGTGTTCCTCTAATTTCATTATGAATATCTTTTTCTTCTACCGACCCTTGTTTGCAAGCCACATTTTTCTTATGGTGAGTACAGTGATAATAATCATAACCCTTAACCTCTTTTTTCTTTTTGAGATATTTAGCTTTGTGTTCGGCGGTAATCGCCGAACCGCATTCTTTACAAGAAAACATACCCGCAAAAGTAAAATCCCTTGTCTGAGGACGTTTGCGGTTGGCTCCTTGGCCTAGTAATTGTTGTATTCTGTTATATTCGTCAATCGTAATGAGTGGCTTATGCAATCCCTTGCTTTCTTTTCCACTATATCTCACTACCCCAGCATAAAATTGATTATTGAGTATTTTATACCAACCAGCCCGACAAAGTGGCTGTCCACCCATTGTCTTTTTGGAGCGAGTTGTATAACCCCACTCATTATTGAGTTTCTCTAATACCTCTGGTGCAGAATACTCACCCGTCAAAAAATGCTCAAAAGCACGTCTTAAAAGCGTGAACCTGTTTTTGTCTACGAATATCACTCTTTGACCTTTCTCAGCGTGCGTGTCGTTTAAATAGCCCTCAGGAGCAACGCCAGGTAGCCAGCCTAGCATTGCTTTTTTCTCTAAACCTCGTTTTACATCTTTGGCTAATTTGGATGAGAAATATTGAGATTGAGATAGTGCCAATTGCAACATCATTATTCCCTCAGGGCTATTGTCGAAATTATATGAGCAAAATTTGAGATCGTGGATAACACCAGTACGGACTAAATATGTAATTGTCGAAGCGTCAATTTCATTTCTACTAAGACGGTCTGGATGCCATGCGATAATTCCAGTGGCTTCACCTAATTTTATTCGTCTGATCATGTCCTCAAACACTGGTCGATTGTAAGGCTTAAAAGCTGAATGCTTTTCTTCCATCACTTCCACAATATCTAAATTCGGGTGAATTTCTTTCACCTTATCTCTTTGGCTTTCAATGGATAACGCTTGTCGTTCTTCACCCTCGGTGGATTTACGAACGTAGGCGAAATATTTGATTGTATTTTTTTCAATCATATTTATTTAATTGGGCAACCACAGTATTCATATCCTCTCTAGTCATTGGTTTGTACACTCGTTTAACTAGAGACACCAAGGCCATCGCCTGCCGGTGGGCTTCCGCTCGGTCTATGGTTGTGCCAAATTCTTGTTTATATAGGGCGATGAAATCATCTAGTTCAACGTTAGTGAACATCATATGATTTCATTCCTTTAACTTTTATTACTTTACCTCGCAATTCTTGATATTACAATAGCATGTCTGTTTTATCTCCAGATGTGTGCATATAATCTAGTTATGGAAGCAATATATTTGGTGTGCATTTATTTAATGTTAGCAGTATTCTCAAATATATTTTTATTAGATTTGCTAATGTGATTAAACCCAGAGAGTAAATCTGTTTAATTGTTTTAACTTTTTTATGTACGCAATATTTTTTGGTAGGTCGAGCGACCACCCAAAAAATATTGACGGTACAGATAAAAAATATTTAAAAACATAATTAAAGTTTGATTTACTTTTTTGAGAATTTATCTAAATAGCAAGTTGACTAAGGTAAAATAACTTTTGTATTATTTTGACTAATATTTGCAATCGACCTTTTGGTTTTGCAAATATGTTTTAATGATATACCCACAGGGGTGGGAAACCTGGACGTCCAGGTTTTGATAAAAAAATAGTTTGCTCTTAGTTGAGCGGTTTTAAGGCTATTTTTTACGTCAAAATTCGACCTATTTTAAGGATAGCAAAGTCGGGTTTATTAAAGTTTACCTGTAGATTTGTATAAATGAGTAAACGGGGCTAAGGTTAGCGAAGAAGTTATCC
>CAINUM010000024.1 GCA_903853785.1 Candidatus Magasanikiibacteriota bacterium | reverse complement strand
TGTAATCCGGGTTGATTGAAATTTTTTTGTTTTGTGGATATAAAGAAAAAAGCAACGACTCCAGAAAAACTTTATTAGATAAAATTATAAACACATCATTAGATGCAATATTTAATTTTTTTAATTTAATCTTATTGTATATAATTTTATAAACTTCACGTGGAAAAATCCAAGAAAATGTTGCTTTGCAAAACCAATTAACAGTTTTAAAATTATTAAGAAGTTTATTTTCTTCCATGCCTTTCCAGTAGGGATGTTTAGAAACCAACAAATTAACATCATATATATCAGAAAAATACAACGTCAAACCCAACGCAGTAATAATCTGCATTGGATGATCTACTATAATCCAAATATTATTTTTTAACATGTAACACGTTTAATTTATTTGTCAGAGCGATATTCTTTTTTATTCAATAATGGTTTAGCAAATGGATATTTTTTTTCTTTTATGTTTGCATAGCAAACATCAGTTTGTGGTAATAAAATGAAAAAATCTTTTGTTTCTAGCGCGCGATCTGATTCTTCTTCTGTTAATAATTTTTCATATAACTTTTCACCTTGTCTAGGCTCCGTGAAAATGATTTTAGTCTTATTATTTCCATATTGTTTAACAACCTTATTTGCCAAATCAATTATTTTTACTTTTGGCATTTTCAGTATAAACACCTCTTCACCTTGCATCAACGACAAAGTATTAAATACTAATTTTACAGCTTGTGGAATTTCCATAAAAAATCTCGTCATGTCTTTGTGGGTAACAGTAATTGTATTGTTCTTATTTATCTGCTGGATCCACAATGGAATTACTGAGCCGCGAGACATCAGAACATTTCCAAATCTAACAGCAGAAAATTGTGTATCTACCGCCTTATAATAGCGTGTAGCAATTATTAGTTTTTCCATCATTAATTTTGACACACCCATAACACTTGTGGGATCGGTGGCTTTATCGGTAGAAATAGCGATGACTTTTTCAACGTGATTTTTTAATGCTAAATCAATAACATTCTGCGACCCAATAATGTTTGTTTTTACGACTTCAAATGGGTTGTACTCACAACTTGATACGTGTTTAAGGGCCGCAACATGAAAAACAATCTGGACACCATTAAAAGCAATGTCCATCCTCTCTTTGTCGCGAATATCGCCTATTAAATATCTAATTTTATTATTGTTATATCCCAACTCGTGCATTAATTCAAATTGCTTCGTCTCATCTCGACTATAAATACGCAATTGGCGAATATCATATTTTAAAACTTCACGAGCGATTTCTGAACCAATTGAGCCAGTACCACCAGTAATAAGAACATTTTTCCCTTTAAGAATATCTTCTAAATTCATATTCAATTATAATTTATTTTATTAATTTACGAAGGATACTATCCACCTGATTCGTAATATATATAATATCTCTTTCTTTCAATCCAATAAAAAATGGTAATGCGATCGTTTCAGAACTAATTTTTTCTGCAATAGGAAAATCGCCATTTTTAAATCCAAAACTTTTTTTATAACATGGTTGCAAATGAATAGAGGGAAGGTATGGTTTACTTTGAATTCCGACATCACTAAGTAGATTGATCAATTGATTGCGAACCGTTTTAGGTACTCTGACATAATAAACAAACCAACTTATAGGATTTATTTCTCTTGGCAATATCACGTTCGGAATTTTTTTTAAGTATTTCTCATACAGAGCAGCAATACGATTTTTATCTCGCGACATAATCGTAAACTTTTTAAGCTGCTCTATCCCAAGCGCAGCACTCATTTCATCTAGCCTGTAATTATATCCAAAATTTGTATGAGTAAGCCATGAATCGCTTTCCGATCGACCCTGATTGCGAAGATACTGACAAATTTTATATATTTTTTTATTATTCGTTATCACGATTCCACCCTCACCAGTAGTGATTTGTTTGTTTGCATAAAAAGCAAAGGCCCCAACATCACCAAATGTGCCTAACGGCTTGTTTTTGTAAGTAGCGCCTATACTCTCACAACTATCTTCAATTACTGATAAATGATGTTTCTTTGCAAGTTTAAGAAGAACATCAAAATTTTTGATCGATTGACCAAAAATATGAACCGGCAAAATTGCTTTTGTATTTGGAGTAATGGCGGTTTCAATATTATTTACGTCTAAATTAAACGTATCCGATTCAATATCCACAAAAACTGGCTTGGCCCCAACCATACGTATAACGTTAGCTGAAGAAATAAATGAGAATGGACTAGTGATAACTTCATCACCAGGGCCTACTCCCAAAGCAATAAGTCCGGCATGCAGGGCAGCTGTACCGCTATTCATCGCACATGAAAATCTAGCACCACTTAAATCACAGATCATTTTTTCAAATTTTTTAACATTTGGTCCAATGCTTAATACACCAGATTTAAGGACCTTGGTAACAGCAGCAATATCTTTAGATGTTAAATACGGACGAGCTAATGGATATTTCATATTTTAAAAATAAACTAAATTCAATTAATTATAGGTTTAGCCGGCACTCCTACAACAGTAAGATTTTTAAGAACATCACAAATTACAACAGAACCAGAACCTACTACGCTATCTTCACCAATAATAATATGATCATTGATTACAGCCCCAAGTCCAATAAAAGATCTGTTGCCATATTGTACCCCACCGCCACCAATAACCCCTGGCGCCAAATGTGTGCAAAAACCTAATTGTGAATCATGTTCTACGATGCAGCCGTTATTAACAAAAACCCCATCTTCAATAGAAGTATTAATATTAATATAACTATTTGCTCCAACCATAATATTAACTCCAAGATTGACGCCTTCTTCAATAAATGCTTTGGAATGAATGGCATTTAAAAACTTTCCGTCTTGTGTTTTTATAAAATTAATTATTTCAGATCGTTTGAAATTATTTCCAACAGAAACAAAAAAATAACAATTTTTAATATATTTATTACAGTCTATGATTTTACCTACAACACCCTCCCCTGATAATTTATCATCAAGAAAACCGATAAAATCATACTCCTTGTAACACTGTATTAAAATATTACGAGCAATCATTCCATTTTCGCCGGCACCAATTATAATTATTTTAGATCTCATAATATGTTAGTTTGTTCCAAAATTTTAACTATTTTTTTTGCAGTATTACCAGATCCGTAAAATTGACGCACTTTAATTTTATTTCTATCAACTGCTATAAATTTTTCTATTTTATTTTTAATTAAAAGTTTATTATAACTCACATCGATAATATTGGCCGCCTTCTCTCTTCCAGATTGTCTTAAACCAACATTCAAAACTGGTAATTTGAAAAATGGCGCCTCAATTATACCGGAACTTGAATTACCAATTAAACAATCTGCTTCTTTAAGAAAACTTAAATAACTCAGATGAGGTAAATTTTTAAAAATATGTACTAGGTCTTTATTTTGATATTTATTAATTTCTTTTATAAAAACCTCACTACCGATATCGGAATTAGGATAAACAATCACTTTCTCTGCGTCAATCTCTCTGACCGCATTAAGCACCGACGTTATTTGACGAACAAATGAAAAATTTTTATCCGGTGTAGGATGCAAAACAATTAGAAGCCATTTTTTGTTTATATTTAGACAATATTTTTTTGCTAACTTTTTTCTATTTATATATACTAATTTATTCAGTTCATCCAATCCAATCGCACCAACATTAAAGATTTTTTTGGAATTTACCCCTAATTTAACAACATTATTAAAACAATTTTTTGTCGCAGTAAAATGTATTTGTGCAAATTGTGTGATTGAATTTCTTATAAATTGATCTGGGATATGACCTGTTACCTCTCCGCCATGGATATGGGCTAAAGGAATTCCTAGATGTCCAGCAACAATGGATGCTGCAAATGGTTCATCACGATCACCAAGAACCACAATTACGTCCGGCATATTTTTTTTACAATATTTTTCAATTCCAATGATTTCTTCACATAACCAACTTAGGGGTCTTCCTAATTTATTAATTTTAACTATTGCATCAATATTAGTAAAATCCTTACGAATTTCTTTTAACGAGTTACCAAATTTATCCAAAACATGCATACCAGTAACAAGCAACTCTAATTTCAACTTTGAAGAAGAGTTAATTAAAAATAACAAAGGTTTTAACAACCCATATTCGGCTCGTGTACCAGTAATAACTAAAATCTTCTTTTTCTTCATAAAGTTATAAACTCGTCTAAATGAAAATCTTTCTTACTTACACTACCTACAATTTTATCGTAATATATTGGAGCCAAACCATTACCAGGACGTTTAATAGCTATATCACTTTTTTTTATAATTTGACCCTTTACTATATTGCGAGCAGCTACTACGCTTTTTCGCACATTTGATAATATCTTAATTTCCTCAGGTGTGGGTCGTTTCTTGCCGTCACCTAAAATTATTGGAATATTTCGAATTGCAGAGACAAGTTGTTTAAGCTCTGAAGGATCTGCTGAGGCTTTATGGTCAGGTCCTTTCATTTTTTTGTCCAGCGTAAAATGTTTTTCAACAACACTAGCTCGAAGTAATACGGCCATCAGTGGCACTTGCACACCAAGTGTATGATCTGAATAGCCTACCAAAATATCAACAAACTTTTTCTGCATGGTTTTCATGGCATTTAAATTCACTTCTTCGACAGGGCAAGGATAGTTGGTGGTACAGTGAAGAAGAATTATTTTATTATTGCCTACAGATTTTATACAATTAATGGCCTGCTCTACTTCTTTCAGGGTGGCCATCCCTGTACCTAAAATCATAGGTTTATTAAATTTGGCTGCGTATTTCAGCACTGGTATATTTGTAAGATCGCCAGAACCAAATTTGAAAGCAGGTACTAATTTTGACAAAAAATTAACTGAATCAAAATTACCGTGTGGTGTGGAAAGAAAAATTATATCTTTTTTATGACAATGTTTAATAATTGGATCATAAAAATCATCTGGTAATTCCAATTTTTTTAACATCGCTTGCTGAGATGTTTTCTTATTAATATTCTTTTTTTGATAATCAGCCATCTCCCCAAAACTAGTCACGACCTCACTTGCTTTAAAAGTCTGAAATTTGATCGCGTCGGCACCAGCTTCTTTAGCGGCATCAATTAATTTTAATGCCAAATCAAGGCGACCATTATGATTAACACCGGCCTCTGCAATTATAAATGGTTGATTGTTGTACGATATTAATTTATTGCTGATCTTTATTTGCATAGCTATTATTTTCTAAACTAATAAGTGCTTTTAAAATCGATTGATCTTCTTTAAAGGAATATGGATAAATATTTTTACCACTTATTGCATCCAAAAATAATTTTATCTCCTCTTGGTACATATCCTCGGTAGTTACATAACCCTTTTCTGTACCGCCTTGCATTAAAGGTGTGGTTTCCCATTCTTTCTTTTTTGCATCATAAACTTTGATTTCATAAGATAACCATTCCCATTCCAACACACCTTCTGAACCAATAAGTCGCAGGGTACGAAAAGGTGTGCGAGAAATTACATCCACCATCACATTTCCAATTATTTTATTTGAAAAAAGCAAATTAGCTGAATACACATCATCGGCTGACATTTCCAAATCAGAAACCTTATTCACAAATCCTTTTATCTCTATTATTTCGGATTTTACTAAATCTAAAATCCAAATTAATTCAAACACAAACATTTCCCTACAACCGCCAGTTTCCTTTTGAGCGAAATAGACTTTTCTATAATCTTCCCAAGGATGCCAATCTGGCAAATATTGGCCAAGATGATATGTAAAAGATAATATTTTTCCGATTTTATTTGAATCAACAATTTCTTTTATTTTTTTAATAGCTGGAAAATAACGAAAGGTACAAGAAGGCGCGGCAACAAATGTTCCATCTAAATGGGGGTACAGCTGATCATAGCCTTCATCTGTAGTAGTAGCTTCGACAAAAAAATGTTTCTTCTTTTGGGCGGCGAATAAAAAATACTGGTGATGTAAATTTGGTGGTGTTGAAATAATAAATACATCTGGATGTATTTCTTCGTCAGCTGCAATCAGGTCAGAGAAAGTTTTAATACCATATTTATTTTCTGCTTCTTCTCTTTTTTCCTTTAAAAGATCGAAACCAAATATAAAATCTTTATCAACTCCATTAAATATCAAATTTCTTATTCTTCTTTTACCCATTGAACCTAAACCTATTATCAAAAATTTCATACGCTATGTAAAATTATAATTTCAAATACAATTTATGTCTTTTATCATTTAGTGATGGAAATTGTTTTCTCGTGTCAGTTATTATTTTATTGTTTAAATTTACAAAACCTAATTGCTCTTTGTTTAACTGCACAAGCTTAATACCTGATGGCAGATATACTAACGAATTGCCATCATAACATTCTTCTTTGCTATTTCCAAAACGATTAACACCGATAATATAGGATTGTGTGTCTAGACTTCTAGATAACAACAAGCTTTCCCAATTTTTAATCCTAATCTTTGGCCAATTTGCAATTACTATGATTAATTCAATTTTATGCCTCGCAAGAGCTTCAAAAATGCCTGGAAAACGCAGGTCGTAACATATCACAACGGCTGCTTTAATATTTTTTATTTTAAATATTGACAATTTATTTCCTGGTTCATAAAATTTATCTTCACACACAAAACTAAACGGGTGTATTTTTTTATATTTAGCTATAATTTTACCTAAACGATCAATCGTTATGGCAGTATTTTGCCCTAAATCATTTTTTTTTGATTTTAATACCATTCCAAAAATTATACTGATTTTATTTTCTTTAGCCAATTTTTTAAAAAAATTTATTGTAGGACTTTGATTATATTGTTCACTAATTTTATTTATATCCATTGAAAAACCTGTTAAGGTCATCTCAGGAAAAATAATTAAATCAGCTTTATTCTTAGCTGCGGCCCTAACCATTTTTTCACATTTTTTTTTGTTTTTTTCTTTATCTTCCCAAATAATATTTATCTGACCAATAGCAATTTTTAAATTATCAAATTCCATATTAATTGTATTTTCTAAAAACTGGTTTTACAATATCTCCCAGCAATCTAGATTCGCGATTTATTTTACTTTCTTCCAAAGCTTCTCTGTATACAGCCAAAGCGATATCAAAAACTTTCAATGTTTTAATTATTTCTTTTTGT
>CAINUM010000023.1 GCA_903853785.1 Candidatus Magasanikiibacteriota bacterium | reverse complement strand
TTATCTCCAAAAACTATTTGCGTAGATATCTCCAAAGGCTTGGATAACAATTCATTAGATTTAATAACTACCGTGCTCAAAAATAATATTCCCGCTCACTCTCGATCTTTAATAACATCTATTTCTGGACCGGCCATTGCAGTAGATATGGTAAAAGGCGGTTTTACAGCCATGAATATTTCCAGTAAAAATATCGAGGCAATCAAATTGGTAAAAAAAGTTTTATGTAATGATAATTTACGTTTAAAAGAAACATCCGATTTCATTGGCACAGAAGTAGCTGGCTCATTTAAGAATATTTATGCAATTGCGATTGGTATGGCTGATCACTATGAATGGCCGATGAATACCAAGGCAGCAATTATAGTTTTAGCTATACAGGAAATGTCCTTGATAATTAAAAAAATGGGTGGTAACGAAAAAACAGCCGTCGATCTAGCTGGCCTAGGTGATTTGGTTGGTACTGCTCTATCTTCACACTCTCGCAACCGTCGCTTTGGGCAATGTTTTCCAAAGCATAATAATGCAGATTTGGCCGCCAAAGAAGTAGGTCAAGTTGTTGAGGGAATTAACGCGTGTAAAATGACTATGCTTTTGGCAAAAAAATATAAAATTAAAATGCCGCTTGCCGAAACTGTTTATCAGATTATTTGGAAAAATATAGATTCTGAAAAATCTTTAAAAAAACTTTTAAAACAATCCTTTTAAAATGCAACACCACGAAAAAGACAATCGACAACTTTGGTACATCGCAGTATTTTTTATTTTAATAACAATTTTGATTATTGGTAAATTATTTGTGCTACAAATAATACAATCCGACTACTACCGAACTTTTGCTTTAACCGCACATGAAATTTATCAACAATTACACCCAAAGCGCGGCGAAGTATTTTTTCAAGACTCAAGAACAAAAAAAGAGTATCCGGCAGCTATAAATCGACAATATTTTTTGATATACGCTGTACCCAAAGAAATTAAAACGGAAATGGTATCTAGTACGGTTGAAAAACTTATTAGTATTCTATCATTACCAGAAACGGACCGTGAAATATTAAACAAAAAACTTTCTAAAAATAACGATCTTTACGAACCAATTACTAAAAAAATAGATGGCGATACAGTTGAAATTCTAAAAACTGAAAAATTATCAGGCATATATTTCACCCCTCAAGAATACCGCTATTACCCAGAAGGAAATATTGCTGCACCAATATTAGGTTTTTGTAGACTCGACGATACTGGAACACAGCAAATTGGTAGTTACGGTGTTGAAGGCTATTGGAATAAGATTTTAACTGGTCACCAAGGTTTTATTTCTGGTGAACGTGGGGCTCTAGGAAGTTGGATAACCATGGCTTTACACTCACAAGTAAAAGCACAAGATGGCGCCGACCTCTTATTAACAATTGATCGTTCATTAGAATATAAAGCTTGTGATTTACTACAAAAAGGTTTGGAAGAATATCAGGCAAAAAGTGCGTCATTAGTTTTGATGAACCCAAAAACTGGTGCCATACTAGCAATGTGTAGTTTGCCCGATTTTGACCCAAATAAATATTCAGATGTAAAAGATTTAAGATCGTTTAGCAACAATGCAATTTTTGCTCCATACGAACCAGGGTCTGTATTTAAACCTATTACTATGGCAGCGGGTCTTGATTTGGGGCTGGTATCTCCAAACACTACTTTCGTAGATCCTTGTGTGCGAGTTATAAATGGATATTCAATTCACAACGCCCAAAATAAATGCTACGACACCAAAACAATGACACAGGTTCTGGAAAATTCGATAAATACTGGCATGATCTTTGTCGAAGAAAAATTGGGACATGAACGACTTGATGATTATGTTAAAAAATTTGGATTTGGTGAAAAAACTGGAATCGAACTAGGGCCGGAGGCGGCTGGTGACATCTCATCTTTAGAAAGAAAAGGTGATATTTTTGGCGCCGTAGGATCTTTTGGACAAGGTTTGACTGTAACTCCAATCCAAATCGCTACCGCCTATAGTGCTATCGCTAATCAGGGATTACTACCCAAACCGTTTATTATCGCAGAAACTCGATATCCTAATGGAAAAAAAGAAGTTACACCTATAGAGAATTCCGAACGAGTAATTTCAGAACGATCTGCAAAATTACTTAGTGGTATGTTAACTTCGGTGGTGGAAAATCATTATAAAATTGCTAAAGTAGATGGATATTACGTTGCTGGAAAAACAGGAACTGCTCAAATTCCAGAAAACGGCAAATACAGTGAAGACCGCACCAACCAAACCTTCGCTGGTTTTGCACCTGCCACTAACCCTCAATTTGTTTTAGTGGTAAAATACGA
Source organism: Candidatus Magasanikiibacteriota bacterium (assembly GCA_903853785.1). Taxonomy (GTDB): domain Bacteria; phylum Patescibacteriota; class Patescibacteriia; order Magasanikbacterales; family GWA2-37-8; genus CAIOJG01. The sequence continues at coordinate 5,055 of CAINUM010000023.1, read as the reverse complement.
AGAACCCCAACGTAAATGGGCTGAACAAACTTCTTTATTTGTATTCCGCGATTTAATGAAATTTGCATTGCAATATTATGCAGTGCCTAATGATCGATAATTAAAATTTATGATGAAAACATTACTATATTCACTGTTAAAATATTTTTCCAAAAAAATAATTCGCAAATACAAACCAGATGTCATTGGTGTAACAGGATCTATCGGAAAAAGTTCAACCAAAGAAGCGATAGCCGCCGTTCTTGAAAATAAATTTAATATTCGAAAAAGTCAAAAAAATTACAATAATGAAATTGGTGTACCATTAACAATTATCGGTATAGAAAAAACTCCGGGGAGTTCTTTGTTTGGCTGGATAAAAGTTTTTTTAAAAGCTAAAAATTTACTTTTTATTAAAAATAAAAATTATCCAGAAATTTTAATACTGGAAATGGGAGCTGACAAGCCAGGTGACATCTCCTATTTAGTCGATATTGCTCCATGTAAAATCGGTGTATTAACTTACATTTCACATGCTCACACTGAAGCATTTAAAACTATTAAAAAAATCGCCCAAGAAAAGCGAGTGATAATTTCTCACTTACAACGCGATGGTTTTGCTGTTTTAAATTTTGATAATGAGTTAGTAATGCAAAACGCTAATACCACTAAAGCCGAAATCACAACCTACGGATTTAAAGAAGGTGCAGATTTTCGAGCCACTGATGTTAATATTATTGCTGATGAAAAAACAAATTGGCCAACTGGTTTAAATTTTAAATTAAATTTTAAAGGAAATATTGTACCGGTATTTTTACCAGGTGCAGTCGCTGAACACATGATCCCCTCTGCCCTAGCGGCCGTTGCGATCGGAAATATTTTGGGTGTGAATTTGTTAGACTCCATTCACTCTTTAAGAAATTTACAACCAATAGCTGGTCACATGCGCATCATCGACGGAATCAAAAGCACACTTTTGATTGATGATACTTATAACTCTAGTCCGGAACCAACCAAATCAGCTTTGCTAACATTGTCTAAAATCAACATTCCAGAGGGCTCAAAACGCATTGCTGTTTTGGCTGACATGCTTGAGCTCGGACCAGAGACTGAAGATACCCATCGCGAGATCGGTTTTAAAGTGGCAGAATTAGGAATTGATTTTCTCATCACCGTTGGTGAAGCCAGCAAGCACACGGCCAGTGCCGCACGCGAAGCCGGCATGGATGATAACCAAATAGTTTGTTTTGCTGAAAGTATTAGTGCTGGCAAGTTTTTACAAGAAAAATTAAGACAAGGTGATGTTGTGTTAATCAAAGGTTCACAAGGTTTACGAATGGAACGAATAGTCAAAGAAGTCATGGCCGAACCAATGGACGCAAACCTGCTTTTAGTTCGCCAAACCAAAGAATGGCTTGAATAAGCGAGTTCACTTGATTTTTTGGCTAGTTTAGAGTAAAATTTACCCATGGAAATTGCATTACTACAAACCTCCCTTTTGTTTTTTATTGGCGCATGCCTTTTGTCTTTTTTATTTGCACCAATACTCACTAAAATTCTATATAAATTTAAAATTACTCGCCGTAGTGATTATGATTTTACCTTATATGGTGACCGAAGAATAAAGGTTGGTACCCCGATTATGGGTGGCCTTTTGGTAATATTGATTGTTACTGCAATAACCCTCACCTTCAACTGGAGCCGTAAATACACATATGTACCAATTGGCGTAATGACTATCGCTGCCCTGCTTGGTGCTGCTGATGATCTTTTAAACACCTTCGGTGCAAAACGTCGTTTACGAACTTTGAAGCAAACAATTACATTAATTAAGATACACCGTCATTGGCACATGCGTGTTTGGTATATTTTAATAATGCCGTGGGAATTATTCAAACACCTTACCCACATGCTCGGATCGCATCCTGGCCGAGGTGTTCAAGTTCATGAAAAATTAATATTTCAATTCTTAGCTGGAGCAGTAGCTGCTTGGTGGGTTTACACCAAATTAGATCCACACTGGCACTCACTAGCCATCCCATTTGATGGTCGAATCTATGCAGGGCTTTGGATTGTGCCAATTATTATTTTATTTGTAATGTTTACGGCCAACGCAGTAAATATTGCTGACGGCTTAGATGGTCTAGCTGGTGGTTCGCTACTCATTACTTTTGTAGGCTTGACCGTCATCAGCTGGATTGAGGGACGTACTGCTTTTGCCCCACTCAACGCAACTGTGGCTGGATCTCTACTCGCCTACACTTATTTCAATGTTAAACCAGCACGTTTTCAAATGGGTGATGTTGGTTCGCTCGGTCTGGGAGCATTACTAGCTATCAACATGATATCTATCGACAAAACATTATATATACCGATATTTGGTTTTATTTTTTACATCGAAACTATAGCCGTAATTCTACAAGTAATTTCTCGTCGCTTGTTTGGTCGTCGTCTTTTTAAAATGGCTCCACTTCATCATCATTTGGAATTCAAAGGTTGGAGTGAAGAAAAAATAGTTATGCGCTTTTGGATTATTCATGCTTTGATGGTTGTCGTGGGCATCTGGATGGCAATATATAAATAATATGTACTTATCTTGGAACAATAAAAAAATTACCGATTTCTCTGATGCAAATTTGACCTCCCTTTATAATGAAGGTTTTTTGTTTACAAGGACTGGCAAGGGTGAAGTTTATCAAACGAGAAGTCTACGAATCAACCTTTCTAAATTTGAACTAAACAGTGAAAATCGTCGAGTTTTAAAACATACTGAAAATGTATTGCTGGAAGTCGGAAATATTTCATATGCCAATTATCACTGGGGAATTCACAAACTCGGCAAAGATTTTTATGCTACCAAATTTGGTGAAAAAACCTTTAGTGCCCAAAAAATAAAAGAGTTAATTACTGAACCGGATGAAAGTAATTTTAATAAATTATTTGTTTATACTCAAAAAGAAGACAGTAAGGCTTTGGGTTATGTAATAAGTTTTGAAAATCCTAATTTATTACACTACTGTTATCCATTTTATGATTTGAATTCCAAAATTAAAAACCTCGGACTAGGCATGATGACCAAAGCGATTGTCTGGGCCAAAGAAAATAATAAAAAATATATTTATTTAGGCTCAGCTTCTCGTAAGACTGATACTTATAAATTACAATTCGAAGGATTAGAATGGTTTGATGGAAAGAAATGGCAAAATGATTTAGAAAAACTTAAGAAAGAGATAAAATAATATGGATCAGAAACATATTCATTTTATTGGTATTTGTGGTGTGGGAATGAGCGCTCTAGCAATCTTGTGGCAAAAAAAAGGTTGGAAAGTGACCGGTTCTGATGCTGGATTTTATCCGCCAATCTCCACTCACCTCACCAATCATAAAATTGAATATTATCCAGGCTGGCACGTCGAAAAAATGGGCACACCGGATTTGGTGGTAGTGGGAAATGTGGCCAGTAGTTCCAATCCAGAATTAAATTTTGTATTGGAAAATAACATTCCTCACGTTTCTTACCCTGAATTAATCTCTCAATATTTATTGAAAGAAAATTCTATTGTCTGTGCCGGTACCTACGGAAAAACCACTACCACTGCCCTACTAGCTTGGATTCTAAAGGAAGCTGGATTGGACCCGGCTTATATGTTTGGCGGCCTAGCGAACAGTCTGGAGCTCAGTGCCGATGATCTTGGCGGTGAATACAGCGTTGTAGAGGGTGACGAATACAAGACTAGTCGTGAAGATATGCGGGCTAAATTTTTTTCCTACAAACCTACCCATCTATTACTGACTGCAGTACGTTGGGACCATGCGGATGTCTACCCTACCGAACAATCTTACTTTGAAGCCTTTGAAAAGTTAATACAATTAATTCCAACGACTGGTCTTATTGTCGCTTGCACCGATAATGCGACCGTGAAAAATATTATTCAAGAAAGTAAATCACCAATAGTGACCTACGGAAAAGAAAACAGTAATTATATTTATGAAGATGTTTTGCAAACAAAATCTGGTTTAACTTTTACTATTGAAAATATCGGCGAAGTTTTTGAAATCTCCTCACCGATGCTCGGTGACTATATGGCTGAAAACATCTGTGGGGCTTTTGTGATGGCGAAAGAAATCGGCATTGAACCAGATAAAATTATTTCGGCTATTTCCAAATTTGACGGCATCAAACGTCGCCTTGAAAAACGCGGTCAAACTTCGACTGGTGCCGATGTCTATGATGACATTGCCCATTCACCTATCAAAGCAAAATCTGTTTTGGCTACTTTAAAAAATATTTATTCTGGCAAAGTGATTGCTGTCTTCGAACCAAACACTGGCAACCGCCAACCAGAGTCATTTGCCGATTACGACAACCAATTTAACGACGCCACCGAAGTGATCATCCCCCGCCTAACAAAAGTAAAAACTCCTGGAAGTATTGAGGGCGAGGAATTAAAAAATATCATCACCAGAACGCATTCCAATGTAAAGTATTTTGATTTAGACGAGGAACTAATCAATTATTTAAATACCGACACTGCAAATGATGACGTAGTGGTTTTCATGGGTAGCCATAGTTTTAGAGGCATGATTGATTTAATTGTAAAAGAATAAATTATATTTCAACTGAGCGGGTTATCTAGTTTCACAGATAACTACTTCATCACTCGCAAGTATTAATAAATTAACACTTGTCTCATGACTCGTAGTTATGAGCCGAGGCTCATCCTTTTGCCCTCGCGGGCAAAAAAAGCGAAGTGAAATGTAATTTATGATAATAACATATGAAAATCCCAAAACAATCTAAAAAAGTATTCACCGGCGTAATTTTTGAAGCATATCAATGGCCTCAAAAAATGTACGACGGTTCTATAGAAACTTTTGAAAGATTAAAACGTCCAAATACATTATCAACAATTGCGATTGTCGACGGAAAAATTCTTTTAAATTTTGAACAGCAACCAAACTCTGGAAAAATTTATGCTCTTCCAGGCGGACGTCAAGAAAAAAATGAATCCGCGTTACAAGGGGCAAAACGAGAAGTTTTGGAAGAAACTGGACACACATCCAACCAGTGGAAAT
>CAINUM010000022.1 GCA_903853785.1 Candidatus Magasanikiibacteriota bacterium | reverse complement strand
AGAAATAAATTTTTTAGTTAATTGGGATAGAATTAGTGTAAAGGATTTGTGGCAGAAGTATTTGAACATTAATTTGGATGATTATTTAGACGTTGAGAAATTAAAAACATTAACACAAAAAAGGGGCTGGGCTGTGGATGAAAATGACGCTTATGAAGATTTGTTTTATAAAATATTTTTAAACGAAATAGAGCCATTTTTGGGAGTTGATAAACCTGTGTTTATTTTTGATTACCCTGCTCAGATGTGCTCGCTTTCAAAGTTATGTGTGAACGATTTACGCTACGCTGAGCGGTTTGAACTGTATATTGGGGGGCTAGAATTAGCCAATGCATTTGGAGAATTAACTGACCCAAAAGCTCAACGAACCAATCTGCAGAAAGATATGGATCTGCGCACTCAATTACAGAAAGAGGTTTGGTCCATAGATGAAGATTTTATATCAGCTCTAGAATCTGGCATCCCTCCGGCGGGAGGTATTGCTTTGGGTATAGATCGTATGGTAGTATTGTTTACCGGCGCTCGGGACATCAATGAGGTGATATTTCAGAGTGCCAATGATCAAATAAATTAATAATTTTTTATATGGCTTCAACATCAGACGTTCGCAAAGGAGTAGTAATTAAACATCAAAATGATTTGTTTGTAGTTGTTGAATTTCAACATATCAACCCGGGTAAAGGTTCAGCTTTTGTACGTACTCGTATGAAAAGTTTAGCCAGTGGTAAAGTTATTGAAATTACATATAAAACTAGTGAAACTATTGATATTGTTAGTGTCTTGTTTCAAAACATGCAATATCTATACAAGAGTGGAGATAAATATGTTTTCATGGATATGAACACATATGAACAAGTTGAAATGGAAGAAGATTTGGTCGGTGATGATGGTAAATATTTAAAAGAAGGATTAGGAGTAGTTGTTGGCTTGTATGAAGAAAGACCAGTCAACATTCAACTACCAAAGAAGATACAATATAAAGTTGTTGAAGCGCCACCAGCAGTTCGAGGTGATAGTGCTTCAGGAAACGTTACTAAAGAAATAAAATTGGATAACGGACTATTGGTACACGCCCCGATCTTTATTAAAGAAGGGGAAGAGATTTTAGTTAATACAGAAACTGGTGAATATAGTGCTCGCGCTTAAAACAAAAAAAATAAACCCACGATAATAATTCGTGGGTTTCTGTTTTTATATTTCCAGATCATCTTCGTCATCTGATTCTTCGTCAGGATCTTTTTCTTTTTTAGCATCTGGCCAAGCAGAATCTTGATTACCATCACCGTATTCATCTAGATTTTCTTCATATTCGTTGTCGCGTAGGTCTTCCCAGCTCTCTGATGGTTCTTTTTCTTCTTCGGCAGTAGGTTGGTTTGGCATATTTGCAGTTGATAGATATTAAATTTATGAAACGTATTTTATAATTAATTTAAAATTAAGTCAACGCCCAAGGGTTGACTTTTTGTTGGTAATTTTGTAGTATATTGGAGTGAATATATCGTGCGCAATCGTTGCGTACGATTCGCGGGTGTACTACGGTACAACCCACTGCGTTCGGAAATAATACAAAAGTAAACTTTTGTACTATGTTCCTCTCTTGCGGGTGTCATATAACGGCTATTATTCCAGTTTTCCAAACTGGTGACACGGGTTCGACTCCCGTCACCCGCTCAAATAAAACTTCCTTTAAAAAGAAGTTTTTTTGTATTAGTAAATAATCTATATTAATATTCAAACCATCTCAATTGTGATATAATATAAAAGTATACCTATGTTAATACAAGTTCGAAAATACTTATGTTAGGGAGAGTTATAGGTTTTTGGCAAAAACAAAAAGTGCCAATTTTTGTGGTATCAATTTTAGTAGTATTGAGTTTTTTCGGATTGTTTTTGTATTTTAAAATAGCTAACTCATATAATGCAGTGGATGTTATAGGTCAGAACAGTACTTCTGGAGAAGTTCAGTATGATAGTATAATGTCAAACAACCTTTCTCCGTCAGCAAACACACTTTCAGGGCCAGCCCAAATAATTGTTGATACCACCTCTCTTCGAATGTTTGTTGCAGACAGTAGTAACAATCGAGTGTTAATTTATAACCTTAATGTTGATGGAAGCTTGGTAGACAAAAATGCTGATGTTGTTTTGGGTCAAAATAATCTAAGTTCCGCCTTGGTTGCTCGCACTCAAAACGGACTGTATAAACCGTGGGGACTAGCGTATGACGCTGTGAACAACAGATTATTTGTAGCTGATCAAGGGAATAATAGAATATTAGTTTTTAATACAGACCCCGCCGTTTTAACCAATGGTATGAGGGCTGATTTTGTTTTAGGACAGTCTGACTATAACAATTATTCAGCAAATATTTCGCAGTCTGGGTTAGACGCCCCTTACCACCTGGCTTTTGATTCAACGAGTTCTTCTTTATTTGTTGTCGATTATAATAATAATAGAGTTTTAGTATATAATGTCTCTACCTCAACCATGTCGAATGGTATGAATGCCACCTATGTTATCGGGCAGACAAATTTTACCAACAAAACAACTGGATCTGCAGCAGCAACGTTAAACGGTCCGCGAAGTGTCTTGGTTGATGAAAATGGACGTAGGTTATTTGTTAGTGATTGGCTAAACAACCGTGTCACTGTTTATGATTTAAGAAACTTGGCAACCAATATGTCTGCCAGTAATGTTTTAGGACAACCGGGATTTGGTTCTGGTACCAACGGCCCGACCCGAGTGTTATTTTACAGATCTGGAGGTATGGCCTTCAATTCCGCTAGCAATACATTATATGTACAGGATGCATATCGGGTTGTAACTTATGATGTTTCTAGTATTGTTAATGGTGAACAAATGGTAAGTATTATAGGTCAAAATAGTTTTACTGGTATTGTTTTGACTGCAAGTCAAAATACTTTTTCTTCTTTAACCACCTGTGGAATTGGGTTTAATCAACTTAATGCAAGTTTGTATGTATCCGATTGTGGTGGAAATAGAATTATGATTTTTGATGTAAATGAAATAATAAACGGAGAGAATGCTGTTGATTTAATTGGCCAATACGACGGTTCAGAAAATGTGGATTGGACAACAGCAAACATAAACAACCAAACCCCAAATGCCAATGGTTTTTCAAACCCGAAGAGAATTTTGATTGACTACAATGATCACCGCATGTTTATTAGTGACTCAGGAAACAATCGTGTTTTGGTATATAACTTAGACACACACAACAGGTTGGTCGATACAACACCAGATTTTGTTTTAGGACAAGCTGATTTTAATTCTAATCTTGTAACAACGACACTAAATAGTATATATACCCCTCGTGGTTTGGCGTTTGATACTACAAGAAAATTATTATTTGTTAGTCAATACTCAAGCAACAGGGTTTCTGTTTTTGACGTTAATGATATTTCAAACAATGAAGACGCTGTATGTGTGATCGGTCAAAGTGGCGCCACCTCAACTATCTCAGGCGCTTCATCTAGTACGATGAGTGGTCCGATGGGGCTGTATTATGATAATGCAAGTACAACTCTTTATGTAGCCGAGTTTCTTAATCATAGGGTTTCTATTTATAATCTCTCCACCATAACTCCTTTTGGACAGCCAGCTTTGAGTGTGTTGGGACAGACAGGATTTAATTTAAATTCTAGTAACATTGCACAAAATAGATTTGCGCGCCCTGTTGATGTTGTTATGGATGAAAGACAGCATTTGTTTGTTACAGATGGTATCAATGCTCGCGTTTTAGTTTTTGATGTTTCTTCGGGTGTTTCCTCTGGTCAAAACGCAACCAATGTTATAGGACAGGCTGATTTTTTGTCTAAAGTGACGAGTGTTTCTCAGTCTGGGTTATATTATCCATATGAAATGTCTGTAGATCTTATGCACAATATTTTGTATGTGAGTGATACTACCGCTCGACGTATAACAGGTTACGATATTACAAATATTTCAAACAATCCACCAGCAATTATTGTCCTCGGACAAAATAATTACACCGAAAGTTCTGTTGGTGTTGGTTTAAATAATTATTCTGGCAACCCACCGATGACATACGATAGTGAAAACAACTATTTGTATGTGTCTGATTCTATAGGAAACCGAATTTTAGTATATAAATTTATAGTTCCTAATATCAAAAACTTTGATACGGCTTATCTTGGCTTGGACTATACATCGACTGCGCTTACTTCTGAATATAGACAAGGAGATGTTTCCTATTCTATTACGTCTGGGACTTTACCCAATGGGTTTACGATGACAACTAGTTCTGGTGTAATTTCTGGAGCAGCAGAAGCTACTGGGACATATTTTTTTACTATACAGGCTACTGACGCAAACAGTATAGGAAGTCTCTATGGCGAAAATAGTTATTCTATTTCAGTAAATTTACCAGAAGTACAATTTTCAGAAATTAGCACAGAAATGAACGAAGATGTGTCTAGTATAATTACTGCCAGTGTTGTTTTGCAAGCCACGAGCACTTATAATGTAACTGTAGATTATGATATTTATGGAGGAACCGCTCTTTTTGGAAGTGATTATATATTGTCGACGGGCACTTTAACAATATCATCTGGTACCATATCAAAACATATTGATATTAATATATTATCTGATAAAAAAGTTGAAGGGAATGAATTTTTGCAGGTTTCTTTATCAAATCCAGTAAATGCAAGATTAGGAGAAAATACCGTATTTACCCACACAATATTGAATGATGACGTTGTTGTAAGTGGAGGAGGCCTGCCTTCTGCCGCTTTCGCTGATATTGCTTTACCACTACCAGCAAAAGGCGAAAACGAAGGGGTCTTCAAAATATATATTAACAGGGGATCAACCCAAACAAATGATAACACCGTTGATTTATCATATAACGCTACTAAAGAAATTACCGGATTAGCTTTTTCTAGATCTCTAGATTTTTCAAAATCTTCAATCGAGCCGTACGTTAAAAATAAGAAGTGGAATCTATGCGGACAGGAAAAATGTGGATTAGGACTGTATAGTGTTTATGTTCGATTTTTTAATATTTGGGGTCGTAGTACGGGAGTAGTATTTGCAGAAATTGAATTAGTAGACAAATCTGCTTTAATAGAAAATAAGTCAAACCTGCCAATTTTTGAGACAAATACAAATGATATTACAGTTTTAAAAAATGTTGAAAATAGTAATTCATATATTATTAATAATATATACGAGTTGCTACCGAAAAATTATATTTTCAAAAATAATTTAACGTATAACTCACCACTTACAAAGGATATTCGGTATATGCAAACATACCTAAAATATTTAGGATATAATGTGGTATCTTCAGGAGTTTTTAATATAAGAACAATAAACGCACTAAGAAAGTTTCAGGAAGATAGTAATATTTCGCCTTCAGTTGGTTTTTTTGGCCCGATCACCAGGTTGTTTGTAAATAAAAATCTAAATTTAAACAGATAATTAATTCAATATGGGATATATTCATAATTCAAAATCAGAAAAAATTGCTAAAATTAATGACGAGGGTGAAGTGTTTAGTATGAGTAACATTCATTTAGGAAAAGTACATGGCGACGGAATGGTGTTTGATAGTAGTGGACATAAAGTTGGTCATGTTGATGGGGTCGGAAAAGTATTTGATTTAGAAAAACATATTGGAAGTGTCCATAGCGATGGTGGAATATTAGATTCAGCCGGCCATCATATTGGACGATCAGAATCACCCCATATCGAATTTGGTGGGGCGGCTCTTCTGTTGTTGATAAGATAAATAACTCTGGAGGGTTGACTATTTATAATATCTATGTTAAAGTTAGCGGTCCCATATCGGGATCGCTTTTTATTTCTTTCATTCAGGAAGGTTATTTTCAAATAATTTATATATTGGGAAATTGCTTTCCTGTGTGAGTGGTGTGTAAATGGCGCGTGCGCCTTAATAGGGGGCTCATATGAGTTTGGAATACATTGCAGCTTGTGACTGTTTGAAAGAGGCTGGACTGTGGTTGGCCATCATTGTGGTGGTCGCCTGGATCGTCTGGCTCGTGGTCTTGATCTGCAATGAGATCTTCGGACCGCCGGTGCCGAAGGCTCAGAAATGGCGCTGTCGCGCGTCAACAATCCGGACCTTGTCAAAGCCGGAGTGTGGTCATTGGAATGAACCAACGGCGCTGACATGTGCCAAATGTCACCAAATGCGTGACTGAGGAGGGAGTGTGCGAACTTCAACTGGACCACCCTGAAACAGGGGTGGGTAGGAAGGAGGAAGAATCATCGACCACCAAACTACTTTGTATCTAAAATTTGGATATAGAGTAGTGTGGTCGGTGATTTTTTATTTGTGGCAATTTTTGCAAAGCCCAAAAAATTCCAAGTAATGTTGAAGTACCTTAAAATTATTTTTTTTTAAAACTATTTTTTCCTGATCATGTAGATCTTCCGGCAAAGATATATCGTCTACCTTTTTGCATTTTATGCAGACTAGATGATGGTGATGAGAGCCCTCTTCATTTATTTCATACCTGGTGTTTCGATCATTGAAATGAACCTCATTCACCAGATGGTTTTTCTTTAGTGATTCGAGCTGTCTATAAACGGTAGTTTTGTTTGCGTTGATATTTTTTTTATCTAACGCGCATAATATCTCTTGAGTAGTTAAAGGTTTTTTTATTTTGGATAATATTTCTAATATAGCGGTGCGAATCGGAGTGGTGCGAGTATTATTTTTTGTCATAGTTTTTTATTAATAATACTACACCAAAAATCGCCAACATTATTAAAACAATAGTTCCGCCGGAAGAAATATTTAAATAGAAAGAGGTGATGATTCCAGAAATGATAGAAAAAATTGAAATTATTTCTGCCCACAATAAAGTAGTTTTAAAACCTTTTTTAAGTTGTAAAGCGGTGATGGTTGGTAAAACTAATAAAGCGGAAATCAATAGTATACCGATGATTGGAATAGAAATAGCGATCATAATCGCTGCCAACAAAACAAATAAAGTATTAAACAATTTTACTGGTAATCCAGCGACAGTGGCAGCTTCTTCGTCAAAAGCAATATAAACCAATTCTTTGTAAAAAATTAAAATGGAAATGGCGATTAGAGCACCAAGTCCGAATATCAGAAATACATCAGTTTGTTTTACAGTAATAATGCTTCCAAAAAGATAGCTAAATAAATCTACACTAAAACCATGAGCTAACCCAATAATTACTACGGCTAATGCCAGACTGCCCGAAAGAAAAATTGAAAGTGCAGTTTCGCCATATATTTTTTTACTAATGCGTAAACGTTCAATGGCGATAGAGGAGAGTGCCGAAGCGCCAAGCGCCGTCCATAATGGATTGATTTTAAACAACAATCCAACAGCCACACCAGCCAAAGACACATGAGCAAGAGTATCAGCGATTAGTGAATAACGTCGTAACACCAAAAAAATGCCAATCAGTGGAGCAATTAAACCGATTAATATTCCAGCTTCAAGTCCACGGACAATGAATCCATATTGAAAAATTTCGAACATAAAATTAGTGGTTATGAGCTACAAAGCGGGCACTTTCCCCGTAGAGTTCATCCAGATAGTGTCCTTTCATAAATTTCTTTGGCTCACCGTGATATACCAATGTTTGATTTAAACACGCTAGTTCGGTAACTTGATGCGATATAACATCAACATCATGTGAAATGATAATTAGTGTAATATTTAGTTTGGTATTTAGATGTGTGAGCAAAGCATAAAATTCTTCTTGATTTTTTACATCTACCCCAACAGTTGGTTCGTCCAAAAATATCACCTCGGGCTCACCGGCTAGGGCTCGAGCAATAAAAACTCGCTGTTGTTGTCCGCTAGATAAATTGCCAATAAGTCTATTAGCGTGGTCGGTCATTTCTACCTGAGCTAAAGCACCATCAATAATTTCTTGGTCTTTTTTGTTCAACCATTTAAGTAATCCTTTTTTTCCATAACGACCCATAGCAACAACTTCTCTAACTGTAACAGGGAAAAGTGGATCAAAGTTGATTGCCTTTTGTGGTACGTAACCAAATTTTGACCAGTCTTTAAAATTATTAATATTTTTTCCAAATAATTTTACTTCACCTATTTGGGGAGTTATTAGGCCAAGCATAATTTTGAGTAGGGTGGTTTTGCCACCACCGTTTGGACCAATTAAACTGATGTAATCTCCTTTGTGAATATCCAGAGTAATATTTTTCAATACTTCAACATCACCATAGGAAAATGATATATTTTTAACCTCAATTATATTTTTTTGGTGGTTTATTGACATTGTAAAGCAATTTTAAGATTGATTAAATTTTGTTGCATTTCAGTAAAATAATTTTTTCCGTCTACAATTTCTTTTTCAGTAATACCTTCAATCGGATTTAGAACAAGTGTTTTGGCTCTGATTTCTTGAGCGATAGTCTCGGCTAGTTTTGGACTGACTAAACTTTCAAAGAATATGTATTGAACTTTGTTGTCTCGTGCATATTTGGCAATCTCCGCAATTTTTTTTGGAGACGGTTCTTCATCAGGGGATAGTCCAGAAACCGAAGTTTGGTTCAATCCGTATTCGTGCGCCAAATAACCAAAGGCAGAATGAGAGGTGATAATCTCTCTGTTTTTACAGTTAGCTAATCCCAAAATAAATTCATTATTTAAATTATCCAATTTTTTAATTAAAATTTTGGAATTATCTGAATAGAACTGGAAATTAACCGGATCTTTTTCAATTAATTTTTTGGTAATTATATCTACTTCATTTTTGGCCAGCACTGGATCTAGCCAAAAATGTGGATCACTGCCACCGATGTTTTGGGCCAATAAATTTTCGGATATATTTAATATAGTGGAATTTTGGCCGTTAAGAATATTTTTTATATTTTCTGACCAACCTTCAAATTTACCTCCATTAATAATAAGAATGTCGCTGTTTTCTATTTTAGCCATGTCCCGAGAGGTTGGTTCGTAATCATGCGGTTCGGCACCTGCTGGGGTTATATTGTGAACATCAGCTTTGTTTTGAACAATCTGAGTGGTAAAAAAATATATAGGATAAAATGATGTTACAATCTGAAGTCGTAAATTTGTTGTTCTGTTTGAGAGTTTGTGTTTGGATATAGAGCTCAAAAGAAATGCAAAAAGTCCGACCATTAAAATGACCAAGCCGATAATTGCAATCTTGTAACTATTTATTTTTGACATTTTGATATTTAATGCAACTTAGTTGCAACTAAAGATTACCATTATTTGTGGTGAAAGTCAATATGGAAGTTGGGGATAAACGCAACTTAGTTGCATTTATAAATTTATTATTATTCTGTTTGGTAGCGACGATTAAACCAGGTTTTTATAGTTTGGGTAAGGATGAAATATATTTCTATCATGATAGAAAGAATACCCCAATACAACAATGGTAATGGAGAGAATTTCAAGGCACCAGCTAAAGGAGAAAATGGTAAATAGCAACCAATGGCTACTATAGAGAGGGTGGCGATAAGCAGTGTTTTTGAAGGCCAGCTTTGAATAAATGGTATTTTGTTTGTGCGGATGATATAGATGATTAGTGTCTGGGATACCAAGGATTCTACGAACCAACCAGTTTGAAATAACGATGGATTCAAATAGCCTTTAAAAACAAACCACATTACTCCATAAGTTGCAAAATCAAAAATTGAACTAATTGGTCCGATAAAAAGAATGAATTTTTTTATCATTTTAATTTCCCAACGTCTTGGTTTGATTAAAAATTCTGGATCAATTTTGTCTGTAGGTATGGCAGTTTGTGATAAATCGTATAATAGATTATTGGTCAGAATTTGTATTGGAAGCATTGGTAAGAATGGTAAAAAAATACTAGCTCCAACCACACTAAACATGTTGCCAAAATTTGAACTAGCTGACATTTCAATATATTTAACAATATTACCAAATATTTTTCTGCCTTCCAAAACACCATCTTGCAGTACGGCTAAACTCTTTTCTAACAAAATAATATCTGACGATTCTTTGGCGATGTCTGCAGCACTATCAACGGAGATGCCAATATCGGCCGCTCTTAGTGCTGGCGCATCATTAATGCCGTCACCCATGAAACCAACCACATGACCCATAGCGCGCAAAGCCTGAACAATCCGTTCTTTATCAAGCGGAGTTAATTTAGCAAAAATTTGTTTGTCCTTAATGGCAATTTTTAATTGTTCAAGATCAAGATTTTTTATATCACTACCAAGAATAATGTTATCGGTTTCTAAGCCGACATCGGAACATATTTTTTTTGTTACCAATTCATTGTCTCCGGTTAGAACCATAACCTTAATTCCATTTGCTTCTAAATTGGCGATCGTAGCTTTGGCAGTAGCTTTGGCCGGATCTAAGAAAGCTAAAAACCCTAATAATATCAAACCATTTTCGTCTTCAGTGGTATATTTAATTTTATTGGCTGGTTCTTTTTTATATGCGATAGCAACTACACGGAAGCCTTCGCAGTTCAATTTATCCTCAATATCTTTTTTTATTTTTGATTTTGCACTTAATATAGGTGAAATTTTTCCATCAATTTGAATATGGGTAGTATCAGCCATGATTTCTTCTAGAGCACCTTTGCAAACCAAAACATGTTCATGGAGGTTGTTCTCAACAACTACCGACATGCGTCGACGATTAAAATCAAAAGGTATCTCATCTATTTTGGTATAATTTTTTCCTAATCCAATATTTTTTAAAACTTCAGTATGTTTTAAAATAGAGGCATCCATTAAATTGTTTAGACCAGTTTGAAAAAAACTATTTATAAATGCATAATTCAAAACTGTTTCATCAGCTTCACCATTAACATTCAAATATTTTTCAAGTACTACTTTTCCTTCGGTGATAGTTCCGGTTTTGTCTGTACACAAAACATCCATTGAACCAAAATTTTGAACTGAATTGAGGTGTTTTACAATTACTTTTTTTCTCGACATGTTTAGTGCTCCTTTGGAAAGATTTACCGCTACAATCATTGGCAACATTTCTGGTGCCAGGCCAACGGCGACCGCTAAAGCAAAAATCATTGCTTCCAACCAATTACCTTTAGTCAATCCATTGATCAGAAATACAGACGGAACCATGATTAATATAAAAGTCATTATTAACCATGTGAATTTTTTAACACCAATATCAAAGTTTGTAGGCGGTTCGATATCTGTAAGTTCCTTTGCGATCGCTCCTAGGTATGTATTTTTACCTGTAGACACCACTAAGGCGACAGCACTTCCAACTTCAATATTAGTACCAAGAAAACAAACACTTTTTAACTCCAAGGGATTACAATCTTCTTGAGTATGAATGTTCGGGTTTTTTTCTACTGGTAAAGATTCACCGGTCAGGGTAGCTTGATTTACGAATAAATTTTTCGAAGATAACAAAATAACATCTGCCGGTACCATATCGCCGGCTGAAAGGTGTACTATATCGCCAGGTACTAGAGAGGCGAGAGGAAGATCAGCTATTTTCCCAAGTCTAACTACTTTGGCCGTCGTATGCACCATAGCCTTGAGTTCTTTAGCGGCTTTATCTGCTTTAATTTCTTGAAAAAATCTTAAAAATACACTGAGTGTTACCATGATCCCGATCATTAAAGTAGCTTTGTAATCTTTTGTTAAAAAGGATATAAATGCTAAAACCACCAGCAATATACTGAGAGGATCTCGCAAATTATTAAAAAGTAATTTTGGCCAAAAAACCTTTTTTTCTACGACTGCTTCATTTTTCCCAAATTTTATTAATCGACGTTTGGCCTCAGCTTCGCTTAAACCAATATTTAGAGTAGTCTGAAATTGTTTAAGTAATCTGTTTAGCGGAAGGCATGCTAGAGCATTCAGTTTGATTGTTTCTGTATTAGTCAGCGGTTGTTTGGTGTGTGAGGCTTTTTTTGTGCTATGAGATAAAAGATGTTTGAATTTTGGCATAATTGTTTATTATATTTTTTGTTATTATATCAGAAATGCAAAAAAAAGTCCGTAGGCATTGACAAATTGTTCAATAATTTATATAATAATTATCGTTATGCGGTAGTAGTTCAGTTGGTAGAACGTCTCCTTGCCAAGGAGAAGGTCGCCGGTTCGAATCCGGTCTACCGCTCTAAAAACACTCAAATTGAGTGTTTTTTTTATATTATTATCAGCAGAACCCTTGATTTCTAGATAAAATTGTGTATAATGTTGGTACCCGCGTGCGGGATTGGAGGTCTGTCATGGCTCACAACCGTGGATCAGTGAATGTCGAAGTGCGAGTTTCAAAGGGCGAGCTCACGCTCGAAACTGCTTTGCAGTATTTTGTGGCACAAGGTCACGAGGTGCTGGCAGTGCGCTTTGACGAAGTGTCTGATGAATTTGTAGCCTCTGTTGAAGCAGAGGGCGTCTGAGTCGGACGACTACGCACACCCGGGAAAGCAAGAATGCTTCCCGGGCGATATGATAAAAACAAACCGCTTGATTACATGACCATGTATTGAAATATTTAATATATGGTCATCAAGCGGTTTGTTTTGTTGACAGAAGTTAAAAAATCGTGTAAAATCCAATTAAATTCACGTTATATATCGCGGGGTAGAGCAACCAGGCAGCTCGTCGGGCCCATAACCCGAAGGTTCTCGGTTCAAATCCGAGCCCCGCAACTAAAAAAACCACCCTATTGGTGGTTTTTTAATAATCAAAATATAATTCAACGCTTTTCCTCGTTTTTAGTGATTGAGATATTTCCCGTGCGATCATAGACATACGTCCGTCTATCTACTTTGAATATCGTATATCCAGCCTTTAAAACATTTTTTGCAAAATAGTAATCGGAACCAAATTGGATTGGAGGCCTACCACCAACTTTAGAATAAACATTATATTTTACAAAAAATGTTCCGCCAATAGCGCATTCATCTAGGTGAATCATTTTTTCAGGAGCTTCAATATCAACAACATATGGGCTTCCTAGTATTTCAGTTTTAGACATCAATAAATCAATTTTAGTATTTTTTAATAAATCACTCATATTAGCCTCTAAGTGGTTTGTGTGATAATAATCGTCAGCGTCTAACGTTGTGATATAAGATCCTTTAGACAATTTATAACCTGAATTTATCGCACTTGAAGCGCCGAAATGATCTAAATCTAAAAAAATAATCTGAAAGTTTTCTTCAGAATATTTTTTTGCAATTTTTTTTGTATTGTCTGTTGAGCCATCATTTACAATAATCAATTGCCAATTTGAAATTGTTTGCTTTAATACAGATTGGATTGCTCGCTCAA
Source organism: Candidatus Magasanikiibacteriota bacterium (assembly GCA_903853785.1). Classification (GTDB taxonomy): domain Bacteria; phylum Patescibacteriota; class Patescibacteriia; order Magasanikbacterales; family GWA2-37-8; genus CAIOJG01. The sequence continues at coordinate 14,786 of CAINUM010000022.1, read as the reverse complement.
GAGATTCACCTTGATTATAAACGGGCAAAATTATGCTAATGATAGGGGTAGTTGTTGTCATTAAAAGTTGTTATTATTTGCTGTTGTTGTCTAAATCCTGTTTGTAATATTCATCATACATTTCCCAAAACGACAAGAACAAAGAAGCGATAACTGGCCCGATAATAAAACCAGATATTCCAAAAGTTACGATACCACCTAAAGTTGAAAACAATACTAACAGAGGGTGCATTTCAGAATCTTTTCCAACCAAGATTGGCCTGATTAAATTATCAATAGTACCAATAAATAGTGAACCAAATAAAATCATTCCTATGCCAGCGGTGATGTGACCAGTAAATAGTTCTATGATCGCAACTGGAAGCCATACAAAATAACAACCTAAACCAGGAATGGTTGCAAGTAATACCATTAACAATCCCCAGATCATAGATCCTTGTACTCCAGCAATCGAAAACATGGCCCAACCAAGGCCCCCTTGAATCAAGCCAATAATAATACTGCCTTTAATCGTGGCGCGAACAGTAGATGTGAATTTTTGATAAAGCAATTTTTCATATCGGTCGCCCAGTGGGCATAGATGCATTAATTCGATCAACAACTTTTCGCCATCTCTAATAAAGAAAAATAATGCATAAAACATTATAAAAAACATCACTGTAAATACGATAGAATTTTGAGTAATAACTTTTGCGCTCTCCAAAAGAAAATTTGTAACAGATTGATATAAATCAACTATTTTGGTGGTTAAAAATGACTGGTCTATATTAAATTGATTAGTGTAGGGATTTTGTTTGACCCAATCCAACACGCTGTTTAGGCCCTGACTTATCTCTACACCTTTAGAGCTGTTGGTATTGTAGATTTCTAAAGCCTGTTTTATGACTAAGGTGCTAAGGCCGATCATTGGCAATACGATGATAATAAAAATAAATGTAAGTGTGATGGTTGAACTAAGGTTTGGAACACCTAATTTTTTATTTATCCATTTGTACAATGGGTAAAAAGTACTTGCTAATATAGCCGCCCAAAATAATGGGTAGAAAAACGGTTTCATGGTAGTGAAAAAGGCAGCCGTAACGGATGCTAGTAAAACGAAGAATATAAAATGACGCATTTTGCTGAAGTTCATAAAAGTTGTTTATATTTATTTATTCTATTTTATCAAAAAATAATTATTATTTCAATTTTTAAATTGAAGTAATTCTCTAATAGTTTCTTTAGAAACGACCTTAAATAATAAAATTGAAATTAAATATACAATGCCGCCCAGCGCAATAGATAATAATACATGGGGAAGTTTTATATATTTAATACATAAATACATAATAAGACCAGATAATAATATTTTAATTACAGATTTGAATTTTGGGGTGAAGTCAGTATTTTTATACACCAACCACATCAGCATAGTTCCGGCATAAATTTCAGAAAAAATAGTTACTCCGGCTGCCCCATATATTCCAAAACGAGGTATGAAAATAAAATATCCAACCACACTAATAATTGCATCAGATAAATATATCCAAACAGCTTGCTTTTGTTTATTAATCGCCAAAGCCGTATAGCCGTAGACGATCCCCATACATATACCCAAAACCGTCCAGCTAAGCCAAGTTAAAATTTTGCCTGAACCAACGAACTCGTCACCACCGACAAAACGCATAATCGGTTCGGCCAAAGCACTGGCGCCGATCATCATTGGAATAAGTAATAGAGCCATCAGATCAAAAGACATCTGAAGGTGTTTTTTGAATTCAGTGTGTTGGTCTCTTGAATAAAAATATACTAAAAGTGGTGACAAGATTCCCATGGTCAAGGCTGCTATTTGAACAATTACATCTAATACTCGATATGCAGCCCCATAAAAACCAACCTGAGATTGAACAGTAAAGAGAGGGAGGATTACACGGTCACCCTGTAAATAAAATGAGTTGAAAATAATGCAAAGTGCAGTTGGGTAAATCTTTTGGAAAACTGCTTTTAAAATTTCACGGTCAAATTCAAAATGAACTTTTGGCATTCTATAAAACAAATATAAGGCATTGATTATAGATGCGCTAGTTAAAATAATCATGAACGGCAAAAATGCAGCTTGAATTTTTGTTAACAAAATAACACCTATCAACAAAACACTGCGACCGATCAGTTCACCAACGGTAATTATTTGAGCTTTTAGATGAGTTTGAAAATACCCGATGAATACGTGATTTATACTAATTGCAAAAAACGAAAGAGAGGTGATTGCTACGGCTATTTTTACTTCTATTGGATATGGAAATAATAAAAATAACAAGGGTGCAATACCCTGAAACAGAGCAGCCGTAATTATTCTAAGCGTAAATAAATTGTTTAAAAGTTTTTGTTTATCAAATTTTGGTTCAGAAAGTAAGTTTGCGGTGGTGATGGTAAAACCAAAATCACTAAAAATTCCAACAAATTGTAAAAAACCAATAGCCGTAGTGTACCAACCAAATTTTTCAGCACCAAGACTGCGAATAACTAAAAAAATAGTTATCAATCCCAATACGGTACTGATAGATTTACCAGCTAGTTGAACGATTGTGTTGTGTGCGATCTTTCTTTTTAAGGTCATAAATTTGCTTTTAGTATAACATGCGTTGTCCGGCTTTACAATTGATGATATAATTAATTTTATATGAAAAAATATATTATAATTTTAGCAATAAGTTTCTTTTTTGTTCTACCGGCTTTTGCCGAAGAAAATTTTGTTACCAGCAGAATAGAAACAACCTCAACAATTGGTTTGTTTAATACCACTAGTACTTTAGAAAACAGAACCTCAACTGATGTGGTTAGTTTTGAAGTAAAAACAGATCGTGAGCTCTTAGAACAATCTTCAATTAGGGTTGATCTGATGAGTACCAAAGATATGATAAAATTTAAATCCGGAGTTGATTACACTATTTATAGTGGTAGTGAGGTTGTTGGTTTGATAGCGGCGGGTGAAGAGTGTAGGATTAGCTATAAAAAAGGGAAATATTACCTAACCAGCAAAAACATAGACCTAGTTAGTGATAATTTTTGGAGACTGGAACCGGTAGAAGCCGGCGGTGTGTTTGAAATTGTTGGATGCAAACGAACTGTAACTGGTCGCAAGGCAGTTTTTTGCACATATCGTGGTATTTTTGAATATCGGTATGGAATTAAAAGTAAAATACCATTTTTAATTAATGAGTTACCACTGGAAGATTATATGAAGGGGATAGCCGAAACGGACAACAACTCGGCCGAAGGATATATGAAAGCAGTGTTAGTGGCAGCTCGAAGTTACGCATATAAGAATATAAGTTTCTTACCACCAACTGAAAAAAGACTGTTTGATGTTTATGCTTCCACCCAAGATCAACTGTATTTAGGCTATAATTCAGAAATTATAATGCCACGTGTAGCTCAATTTGCTCAGGAAACAGCAGGGGAAATGGTAACTTACGACGGCAGTGTGGTGACTACTCCATATTTTACTCACACCAACGGGTCTACCAAGACCTGGAAAAATTATAATGGTAAAAATGATCGTCCTTGGTTGGTGAGTGTAAAATGTATTTATGATAAATACAAAAAAATGTATGGTCATGGGGTTGGGATGAGTACTCATGATGCGCTGATGAGAGCAACTAAAGATGATTGGGTATATGTTCAACTTTTAAAATATTATTATAGTGGAACAGAAGTAGAAAAAATTTATTAATTAAAAAACCACCAAATCATATGGTGGTTTTTTAATTAATTTTTAAGTATGGTGTTTTTTGTCTTCAGAAGCCAACTCAATAATTGTTTCGCGTAATTTATCAGGTCGATGAACGTTGTGAATAATAAACTTTGGAACAGGCCCCGCTGTTTGAAGATAAATATTTCCATAGTTAAATATTGTGGGAAAGAAACCGTGGATCTCGGAAGAAATATCTTGAATTTGATAAAGATCTACTTCGGCAACTGTACGTGAAAATAAAGATATTTGACGAACATCTACCAAGCGATCATTCGTAATGATCCAGGCGTCTAAATAAAATTCTGTAAAAAAAGAATAAAAAAACAAAACGGTCGACATATAATAAGCGCTAGCAACAATTATTATTAGTGGTAGTGTGGCAGGGTTTTGCATTATTCCTATAAATGCTGAAGTAAATAAATAATATACAGCGATTGGAATAAGTAAAATCGCTAAAAAAATAACTATATACGGAAAAAAAGTTATACCGTGTCTTCTCAAAACATGAACAATTTTTTCGTAGCTTTTAATTTTTATAACTGAATCTAAAATCATATTATTTAAAAGTTAGAGGAATTCAAAGCGTTGGAAATCCATTCATTATTCCAAAGAGTTAGTGGTTGTTGCCAGTCTACCCCGATTAATGAAACAAAAGAAACATATGCAATAATTACCGCTAAAAATCCGACTAATACTGTTACTGAAAAACTAACTATAGTAATAGCCCCACTATGAAATAAGTGAGAAAAATTTACATAAGTAAAGCCAGCCACAATTATTAGATAGGCAAGATAGATAAATAAAATAACATAAAGCGGAATTGTAAACATAAGTTTTATAATAAAGTTTGATTTTTAATTTGATCAAAACCCAAATGGGCATATGCGGCTGGTGTAGCCTTGCGACCTCTCGGCGTGCGTTCTAAAAATCCGATTTGTAATAAAAATGGTTCATATATATCCTCAATTGTATCCATTTCTTCTGCCACTGCCGCAGCTAATGTGTTGAGTCCTACTGGACCGCCATTAAATTTTTCAATCATGGTTGTGAGTAGAAGTCTGTCTATTTCATCTAATCCAAATTCATCAATTGCCAACATGGCCATTGTGTCGCTAACAGTTTTTTTATTAATTGATTCTTGGTTGTTGACTTGTGCAAAATCTCGAGCACGTTTCAACAATCTGTTTGCAATACGCGGTGTGCGACGTGCGCGTTGGGCAATTAAAATTGAACCATCAGGTTCTAATTTAGTTTTTAAAAGAGTTGCATTACGGTTTACAATAGTTTCAATATCACTATGCTCGTAAAAATTTAAATGAAAAATATGTCCAAAACGATCGCGTAATGGTCCAGGCAATAAACTCATTTTTGTTGTAGCACCAATTAATGTAAATTTTTCTAGTGGCATGCGAATAGTGCGTGCGGCCGGTCCTTGTCCGATGATAATATCTAGGGCGTAATCTTCTAGTGCAGGGTAAAGGACTTCAGCGATTGTTTTATTTATTCGGTGTATTTCATCAATAAATAATATGTCACCACGTTGTAAGTTTGATAATATAGCAGCAAGATCGCCAACTTTTTCTAAAACTGGGCCAGAAGTTACTTTTATATTTCCACCCATTTCACGAGCGATAATATGGGCTAAAGTCGTTTTTCCCAGACCTGGATTTCCATACAACAAAACATGTTCCAAGATGTCATTGCGAGATTTGGCCGCACCAATAGAAACATCCAAATTTTTTTTAATTTGTGTTTGACCTACAAAATCAGACAAAAGTTCTGGTCGCAAAGTTACTTCCAAAACATTTTCATCGGTAGTGCTTTCAGAGGTTACTAATCTATTTTCAGTTTGATTTTCTTCAGTCATAATGATAATATTATACTTAATTGCTAATTTAAAGTCCAATATGTCTGAGTTTCAAAAATCAAATACTGAATGGCGTGGTCGCAATGCAGCTGAAGGGCGCGAAATGAGAATGGAAAATAAAGAAAAAGCACCTGATGAGCAGGAAAAAAAAGCGGCTGCTCGTGAGCGTGCTGAAGTTGTGAGTAAAGAAGTTCAAAATACACAAAAGCAAATGCAAAACATTATGGCCAACATGGCACAGGTAGTTAAAACTGTGCAGGCCATTCGTGCTCAACTACAAATAAATAACAACGGATCAATTCCTTCGGTCCAAACTGATCAAAAAAATGTTGATGCATTAAAAAAACGCTTGGAAAACTTACGCGGTGAATTGGGCGACTTGCGACTGGCGTTGATTGTTGAAATAGAAAAAGAAATTGTAAAGAATAATAAACATATTACTCCGCAGGAGGTTCTAGTTGAGGCTCAAAAACAGGCCGATGATTTTTTTTCTGGGTTAAATTTAAAGCAAGATTAGTGGTAGAGGTGCACAGTAAGTTAATGGTTTGTGGATAACTCATGATAACATGAGTTTTTTGTTTAGATCTGGCCTATTTGGCAGGCATTTTGTGATGTGGTATAATAAGCAGGCTCAAGAGGGTAATACTATATGTTGTGTACAAAAATAAATTTAAGCACAATCAGTAGTATATTTAACTTTAACTATCTTTAATATGCAGACTGCTACTGCGACCAAAACTTTTAAGTTAGATAAAGATTTTCTCTACCCAGAAAACGCTATGCGATTTAATCGCCATTACACCAAAGAAGGTGTAAGTCCATTCGATATGTTTACATACATCATTCGCCCTTCGGTTATTCGTGAACCAAGTGGTAAATTGATTTTTGAGATGAATGACGTTGAGGTTCCAAAACAATGGTCACAAGTCGCTACCGATATTTTAGCTCAAAAATATTTTCGCAAAGCCGGTGTTCCTCAATATGATGATAATGGTCTACCAAGATTAAATCTAGACCGCACACCAATTTTAGGACCGGAAAAAAGTGTTAAACAAGTTGCTCATCGTTTGGCTGGTACCTGGAGATATTGGGGTGAAAAGTATGGTTATTTTGCAGGTCCTAAAGATGCCCAAATTTTTTACGAAGAGTTGGTATATATGATTATTAACCAGATGGTGGCTCCAAACTCACCTCAATGGTTTAATACAGGTTTGTATTGGGCTTACGGTATTAATGGTCCAGCCCAAGGTCATCATTATGTTGATCCAGATACAGGTGTTTTAACAAAATCTATCGATTCTTATTCTCACCCTCAACCACACGCTTGTTTTATCCAGTCAGTTAAAGATGATCTGGTAAATGAAGGCGGTATTATGGACCTTTGGGTCCGTGAAGCTCGTTTATTTAAATATGGAAGTGGCACAGGTACAAATTTTTCTAGTTTACGCGGATCTGGTGAAAAACTTTCTGGTGGCGGACAATCCTCAGGTTTGATGAGTTGGTTGAAAATTGGTGATCGTGCTGCTGGAGCAATCAAATCCGGTGGTACTACTCGTCGTGCTGCCAAAATGTGTGTTTTAAACATTGACCATCCAGATATTGAAGAATTTGTTAGTTGGAAAGTAAAAGAAGAAGACAAAGTAGCTGCCTTAATTGCTGCCGGTTATGAAGGTGGTTATGAAGGTGAAGCCTATTTGACAGTGTCTGGCCAAAATTCCAACAACTCCGTCCGTATTAGTCATGATTTCATGGAAGCGATGGTAAAAGACAATGGTTGGGATCTGCGCGGTCGTACTGATGGGTTATCAATCAAAAAAATGAAGGCTCGTGATCTCTGGGAAAAAATTGCTTATGCTGCTTGGCGTTGTGCTGATCCAGGTTTGCAATTTGATACCACTATCAACGATTGGCACACTTGTATCAAATCTGGTCGTATCAATGCTTCAAATCCATGTAGTGAATACATGTTCTTGGATGACACTGCTTGTAATTTGGCCTCAGTTAATTTGGCACATTACTATGATCCAGAAACATCAACATTTGATGTAAATGGTTTTAAATATACAACTCGTGTTTGGACGATGGTTCTTGAAATTAGTATTTTAATGGCCCAATTTCCAAGTGCTGAGATTGCTCAAAATAGTTATGACTTCCGTACTTTAGGTTTAGGTTATGCCAATATTGGTAGTTTGTTGATGACCGCTGGTGTTGCTTATGATTCTCCAGAAGCTTTGGCTTTCGCGGGAACAGTTACAGCTCTGATGACCGCTGAATCATATTCTACTTCAGCAGAGATGGCTAGTTATTTGGGCACATTTAACAAATTTAATGAAAATCGAGAAAACATGTTACGTGTTATGCGTAACCATCGTCGTGCAGTGTTTAATGCTCACGAAGATGAATACGAAGATTTAGCAGTAAAACCAGTTGGTATTGATCCTCAGTTTGCTCCAGCTTATTTGTTGGCCGCCGCTCGTGAAAGTTGGAATCGTACTTTGGAAATGGGTGAAAAATATGGTTTTAGAAATGCTCAAACCACTTTACTTGCACCTACTGGTACTATCGGTCTTTTGATGGATTGTGCCACTACTGGTGTAGAACCAGATTTTGCTTTGGTGAAGTTTAAAAAATTAGCTGGTGGTGGATATTTCAAAATTGTGAATGAATCCGTACCGGTTGCTTTGAAAACTTTGGGTTACAAAGAGAACGAAGTTGTTGAAATTGTTGATTATCTTAAAGGCCGTGCTACATTGGTAGGTTCCCCAGTGATCAATCAGGAAAGTTTAATGGCTAAAGGACTGTCACAGGAAGAATTAGATAAAATTGAAAAGTCATTAGCCGGAGCATTTGAATTAAAGTTCGCTCTTAACTCTTGGACTCTAGGCACAGACATGTTGGAACGTTTAGGATTTTCGAGTGAACAATATTTGGATGCTAATTTTAATTTTCTTAAAGCACTTGGCTTTAATGATGATGAAATTGAGAAAGCTAATGAATATGTTTGTGGGGCGATGGCAATTGAAGGAGCGCCACATTTGAAAGTTGAACATTACAAAGTGTTTGATACCGCCAACAAAAACGGAAAAAAAGGAAAGCGATTTATTCATTATTTGGGTCACATTCGCATGATGGCCGCCGTGCAACCTTTCTTATCTGGAGCTATCTCCAAAACTATCAACATGCCAAATGAGGCAACACTAGAAGATGTGAAGATCGCTTATATGGCTTCATGGAAACTTGGTTTGAAAGCGAATGCGATTTATCGTGATGGTTGTAAAATGTCCCAACCTTTGGCAAGTAAATCAGAAACTAAAAAAGAAGAAGAAAAAGTAGAAGTAAAAATTGAAGTAGAGAAATTGGAAGAAAAAGTAGAAGTGAAAGCAGAAATAAAAGTTGAAGAAAAATCTGTTAAAACTTTTTCTCTTTCAAATCAAGAACAAACAATTATTAATCAATTGGTTGGTGAAGATCAGGCGCAAGTTACATATGCTCATGATGGTAGTACTCAAGGAACAAAGATTTATATTCACGGTGAGCAGCGCAGAATGCCATACAAGCGAAGTGGAATGACTATCAAGGCAAAAGTAGCTGGACAAAAAATATTTTTACGTACCGGCGAATATCCAGATGGAAGATTGGGAGAAGTATTTATTGACATGTATCGTGAAGGCGCAGCTTTCCGCAGTATGTTAAATTTATTTGCAATTTCAATTTCAACTGGATTGCAATATGGTATTCCTTTGGAAGAATATGTTGATAAATTTACTTTTACACGTTTTGAACCAGCAGGTATGACCGACCACCCAAATGTTCGTTCTTGTACTTCAATCGTTGACTTTGTATTTAGAGTGTTGGGAATGGAGTATTTAGGTCGCACTGATTTTGTTCAAGTAAAGCCAACTGGAATTCAAAAAAATCGTGTTCAACAATTGGAAAAATTATTGGCCGAAGCACGCGGGCAAAAATCCATGAGCTTTGATGATGCTGCCGATGAAGTTGAAAAAGAAAAATTAGCACTACGTGAAGAAATTTTAGATGAGGACGAGGAAGAAGAAGGCTTGATAACTTTAACGAAATTAGAAAAAAAGGCGGAATTGGTCGCTACCACTGGCGCTGATCAGATGTTGTCTGGTATGATGGGTGATGCCCCTCCATGTCCAACGTGTGGACATATCACTATTCGTAGTGGTAGTTGCTACAAATGCTTAAACTGTGGAAGTACGACTGGGTGTAGCTAAAATCGCTTGTAGCGGATCCAACCCCGAAAGGGTTGGATCTTTTATTTGCAAATATTAACATCTTTTGCTAGTATACGAATATATGACTAAGATTTACACAAAAACTGGTGATAATGGTGAAACATCTCTGCTTGGCGGAGAACGTGTTGCTAAGGATTGTATCACTTTGCAAGTAGTAGGCGAGATCGATGAATTGAATTCAAAAATGGGCGAAGTAGTCGCTCATCTTTGGGAAGAAGAACCAGCGGGATTTTTAAAAAAAATTCAGCAGGATCTTTTTAAAACTGGTGCGGAGATAGCCTCTTTGCAAACCGAATTTAATTCTAAGATTACAAAGATCGGACAGGAGGAAATTCACGAATTAGAAAATCATATTGATTCACATTCTGAACAGTTACCAGAATTAAATAATTTTATTTTACCTGGAGGAAATTTATCGGCTGCGCATTTACATCACGCTCGAACGATTTGTAGACGAGTGGAGCGTGCACTGGTATCTTTAGGAAAAGAAAAAGAAGTTCGTTCGGAGTTGTATGTTTATTTTAATAGATTAAGTGATTATTTTTTCACAGCAGCACGTTGGATAAATTGGAATGATGGAGTAGAAGAGCAAAAAGTTTAAAAGAGTGTTTTGAAATATTTTATACACATTTTTTTACACTTGACATAGTAGTTAAATCTAACTACAATGAACAAGACTTTTCTCTAAAGAGTTGCGACAGATTTGATGTTTCAATCGGATCGGATTCTGAAAGCATTCTCTCTCCATTTCCTTTATATTCGTATCTTGGAATGGCGTTTTCTAAATTAGATTCGCAAATTAATACATGCAGATCTGCTCGCAGCTCTGTAGAGAAAAGTAAATTTGCCCAGGTGGTGTAATGGTAGCCACGCAGGACTTAAAATCCTGTTCCTTCGGGAGTGCGGGTCCGAGTCCCGCCCTGGGCACGAATGAATAACTCACAAAAAAGTGAGTTATTTTATTTTAATTGACTTGAGCATATAAAAAAACTATAATAGCAGTATATTTATTATGTTATTATGGTAAAACAATCTACTCAAAATACTGATTATAAACAACAAGCAGAAAAAATAAATAAAATTTATGCAAATTTTCAAAAAGAATTAGCTAAATTAAAGGTCAAACAAGATGAGTTGATTGTGCAATATGTAAAAGCCGCGACTGATGAAAAAATTAAAAGACTTCAGAGTAAAATTACCTCTATTAAAATAGACCAATAAACCCCCCTCAAATTTATTTATGACTGTTGAAATTAAAAATAATCCTCAGGAAAGCGAAGCGCCCAAGCAACCTGACGTACATGAAGCGCAAGCTCCTGAACTTGTTGTTGATAAAGCAGGGGTAGATAAATTGGCGAGCGATACAGTTGTCCAAGTTCAAACCGAAACAGCTGAGACTGTAAATGTTCGTGAAACAAGGCTTTCCAGATCTTTGAATAATATTGGAATTGATCGAGCTGTCAGTGATCAAGAACTAATCAGCACTGAATTGCCTGCAAAATTTGCTGAAAATCAAGCAGAAGTAAGTCTTTTGGGTCTAAAAGCCACAGCTGATGTTAAGGCGGTGGTCGCAGAAAGTCATGTTGAAGTGGGAGTAGAAAATGGTAATGAGGGATTACCGTCACTTATTAGAAACACGTCAGATGTCGAATTACAAAGATTGCGAGGGGCGCAGGACTATGGGGTAGGGTTGGTAGATTTACATCACCCGGATGGTAAAGTGATGACTTTAGAAGAAAATGAAAAGGAGCAGTCGGATGCATATAAAGAACTTAATGCAAAAGTTGAGGCGGGGGTTGTCAAGCCAGATACTATTTATGATGATTTGGTAGATCGATTAAAATTAGGTAAGGAAAGAGAAAAAATAAATACCAAAGAAGAAATCAAAGCCAAAGTTGATAAAGAAATTGACGAAATTGTTTTTGATAAAAAATTAATTACGGAATCTGAGGGTAATCTAATTAAGGGTGAGGCAGAGAAATATTTGGCTATGTATGGTGAGGCATACCCTGATGCCAATCCACAAAAAGTTTTTGAAGTTGTTCAGGATAACGCACGTAAACTCGCTTACCAGACAGAACGAGACAAGCATGTATTTTCTGGAAGTGATCATGGTACAAAACATATTCTGGAAGGTAATATGGCAATGGCAGATAAATTGTTAGACAGTCTTGGTGATAAAGTAAGTGCTAAAGACCGTGTTCTTATTCACCAGATTATCATTGATCACGATATTGGATATACTACAGGTGCTGCAGAACATAGTTTTGTGGCTTCAAAAGACCATCCATTAGTAAGTACAAAATTTGTAGAAGCAAATGCGGATTATTATATCGCTGCCTTTGGACAAGCTGGATTCGAGATGATTAGAGATGGCATTTTGCAACATAGTTATGTGAAGGCAGAATTAGAGGGTCCGACTGACCCGACGACAGGTATAAATGTGGATATGGTTAGATCAGTTACATCGATCGTGGATTCACTTGGTGTGACAGCCGAAACAAAATGTCCTGCTTTCTTTAGGTCTCCAAATGCCATAAGAGTTTTAAATGCGATAAAATTGCATGCGGAAACTCACGACGGAGAAGTAGACAAAGTTTCAATGGGCAAATACAAAGAAGCTCTAAAGAAGGTTGCGGAAGAAGAACCAAATCTAGAAAGACGAGCTGGATTTATACAAGCTATTGATCAACAGTTTAATATCAGAACGGTGGATATGACCCTCGGTCAATATACTGGTGTCTTAAGAGAAATAAATCACACCAAAATTCTTGATGGTAAAGAGGTCTCGATGGATACAGTAGGAGGTAAAATAGTTCCAAAGATTTCAATGGATATTTCACGAGCCCAGGCGTTGCTGGGTAATCTTTTTGGAGACAAAATTGCGATACAGGCCTTTCAAAAGGCTATGAAAGATTTTGGTCTTAGTCCGGCCGACACTGCAAAAATGGCGGGCGTTATTAGAAAGTTGAAAAGTGCAAAATCAGAAGAAGAGCGAACTGCGTTGTTAGAAAAACTTAAATTCCCTACGGATAAAGGCGTATTTGATTTCAGTCCTCAATTTAATGATATTAGCACAGAGGTAGAGGAAGTATTTGAGGAATTTACAGAAAAGGTGACTATACGTGATAGTATTCGAACGTTAACGGACAGTTTAAAATCCCCAGAGTCGCGCACACATCAAAATTTTGAAAATGCAAGAAGTGCTTTTATGAGTTCTGTAACTGCCAAAGCAAAAGAAGACTTATCAAGAATAAAATTTATAATGAGTTCTCTTCGGAACAATTTAAATAACCCAAATGAGTTTGAAAATTCCCTACATCAATTTAACAATATGATTACTAAACGTGAGCAAGACTATATGGACGATCCGCTAAAACCAATTAAAGCTAAATAAATAGCGATATAATAATTCACAATAAATTATTTTTTATGGATAGCGAAAATGGTATGGAGATTAATGAAATTTTCGAAGCAAATAAAAAGGCAATAGATGTATATAAAGATCTGCGTAAAATCTCCGCCCAAACAGCTGGTTTTTCTGCAGACACTACGTTGTCTTTTATAGTAGAGGAATCACGAAATTGCAATGGTGATGCGTGGGAAAAGGATGTTGCTAACTTGAAGCAAAAATTAATGGATGTAAATACGACTGAAGGTAAAGTTGGGTCTCTATGGGTGTTAACCGAACGAGCTGCAACAGATTATATTAATTTTTTATCAAAGATGATGGAATCACCAGACGCGGAACCAAAAGAAAAGGAAAACGCCGGAATTATAATTGAAATAATTACTGACATGTTGCTGGGTAATAAAGAGCTATATGATGAAAAAGAAGAATGCTCGCCGGTTATTATACCGCCGGATTATGCACCTGAATGGAGAAAATTAGCTTAGTATAAATTAACTTATTTTCAAAAAAATGCCAAAAGATAAATTCACTGCCGTTTGGGTTTCCCATACTTCAATTTCAGATTTTTTAAAATGTCCGCGAGCCTATTATCTTAAAAATGTTTATCGTGATCCAAAAACAAAACACAAGATAAAATTAATGTCGCCGGCATTGGCACTCGGACAAAGTGTGCACGAAGTCTTGGAATCACTTTCTCAATTGCCTCGTGGTGGACGTTTTAGTGAACCGTTGCCAACCAAATTTGAAAGAGCCTGGGAGAAGGTAAAGGGTGAGCGTGGTGGATTTGCCAACGATGATTCAGAATATCAATATAAAAAGCGCGGATTAGAAATGTTATCTCGAGTATTTAATCATCCCGGCCCAATAAATAATTTGTCAGTAAAAATTCAGATGGATTTGCCATATTATTGGTTGTCTGAAGAAGACAATATAATTTTGTGTGGCAAAGTTGATTGGTTGGAATATTTACCAGATACAGACAGCGTTCATATTATTGATTTTAAAACAGGAAAAATTCAGGAAGAAGAAAGTTCCTTGCAGTTGCCGATATATAGTTTGCTCGTGGCTAAGTGTCAAAAAAGAAAAACCACCAAAGTAAGTTATTGGTATTTGGCCGATAGCGATACTTTGACTGAAAAACAATTACCGGAGTTAGAAGAATCAGAAAAAAAGATTTTGGAGATTGCTCGGCAAATGAAAGTGGCCCGCCAAATTAACAGATTCAAATGTCATCAGGGCGAAGATGGATGTTTTGCCTGTAAACCTTTTGAAAAAATAATAACTGGTGGAGCCAAATTTGTAGGAAACGATGAATACAATGCCGATGTCTATATAATGGATAAGGCCGAAACAGAAAATAGAGATGGTGAAATACTATAGATGTGGATAACTATTTCAAATTATTTATTAAATTAGCCAATTTTTGTTATATCTTAGCCAAAAGTAGAGAAAATGCTTGACATTTTAACCGTAACTGGCTTCATTTGACAAAAGTTCATTTTTGTATTATTATTT
>CAINUM010000021.1 GCA_903853785.1 Candidatus Magasanikiibacteriota bacterium | reverse complement strand
TTGTAACAAAAATTTGCGACCACTCTTTTTTATACGAGCATAATGTCCAGTAGCAATATAATCAAAACCAAGTATACGAGCTTTGTTTAGCCAAGCTCCAAATTTTACAAATTTATTACATAATATATCTGGGTTTGGAGTACGACCAACCTCATATTCTTTATACATGTATTCAAGTACATCACGATTGTATTCTTTTACAAAATCGAGACGCAATAATTTGATACCAAGTTTTGCCGATACTCGCAAAGCATCATGATAATCATCACGCCAACAAGATTGACCACTAGATTGGTCGTCGTAATTCACCATAAAAGCGGCTGTGACATTATATCCAGCTATTACAAGTAAGGCGGCCGCAACAGACGAATCCACCCCACCCGATAAACACATTAAAACTTTAATTTTGCTATTCTTTTTATTCATAACCTATAAATCGATCGGGTGAATATCTTCTTTTAATTTTTTAACTGTGTAATTTAAGATCGGGTCAAACATTTTCTGTTTTTCAAAAAACTTTCTAGCTGTTTCCGTCCTAATCCAAAACATATCATCGGTGCGAAAACGCATATGTAACATTATTTTTTCTCTATCATAATTTAGATATTTTTCCGTTCTCACTATGCCTATCTTACCAAATAAATCCATTTTGTCTGCATCACGCAACACAATCGCTTCCAAATATTTATCAGCGACATTATTCCAATGATAACGAATACTATATAATATAATTAATTTTTCTTGTTTTGAAAGCATCGTAAACGCCTCATCATTTCGAAACCAATCCTGACAAATCTCGTAAGAAAGTTCATGGTGACGCTTTTTAAATCCCCCATCATTATCTATTCCTTCCAAAGCACGCCCAACATCATGCAATAATCCTGCAATTTCACATAAATAAACATTGGCTTTTTCTTTTTTAGCAATCTCTACCGCCCAAGTTGCCACTCTAATAGCGTGATCAACACCGTGGCCATCAACAGGACTTTGGCCCATATGTGAAAGAACTTTAGCGCGCGTATATTTAATAATGTCCTTTTGTTCTTTAGAATACATAAAAAATAATCTTTAATTTCAAGTCTAATTATACCATTATCTAGCGATTTTTCAAGACAAACAAAAACCCCCCGATAAATCGAGGGGTTCAAGTTGATTGTCAATTAACCATTGCGACGAGCCTGCATGCAGTCTCGGCAATATACTGGTTTGTCACCAGTTGGTTGGAAAGGCAACTCAGAGATCTGCTGACCACAAGATGCGCAGTTCAAGTTGACACTGTACATCTGGCGAGGAGCTTGGGAAAAACCGCCAGCGCGTCCACCACGATCTGTAGCTGGGCGATCCTTGCGGAAAGCGCGGTTACAATCGGAGCAGTATACTGGGCGATCACCTGAAGGTTGGAAAGGCAACTGTGAGATGTGAGCTCCGCACTTTGCGCAAGTCAAATCAACATCGTACATTTGTCTGTCAGATCCAAAAGCCATAATATTATTCCTTATATATTCCAAAATGTTGTTTGGAAAATAAATAAACGACCTAGTTGGGAACATATTTTGGCCTTTTGACCTACTCTTGTTGCCCAAGTTATTAGTTATAATAATATCATCTTCAGCTATAATTGTCAATCAACAGCTTGTTTTGGCTAAAATATAACATTTTTCAGGTCAAATTTTAAATAATCTACTCTTTTTCGAGTCCAAATTGTATTCCAGCAACTCATGGTTATTCAATAGAACCCAATCTAAACCCACAGTATTTAACTTTTGAGAACATACCACAATCCCCTTCTCTGAATTACATTTTGAATAATATAAAGTTAAATATTTTTCTAAATGTAAATTAATTACTTTTTGGTTTTTTGGATTAAACTCTCTTAAAACCCACAGATATTTTCCATTTGAAAATGTGGAACACAGAGAAGTATAATCTGTATTTTTTCTAATATGTTTTACTACCTTTTTTAGATTATTTCTAAACATTACTGCCGAACATTTTTTTAGTGAAATACCAGACAAACACGATAGAAAAAATTTTTCTGAGTCTGTAGAACCAGTTATTTTTTTTAACAGCGACTTTGAAATTTTAATTTTTT
>CAINUM010000020.1 GCA_903853785.1 Candidatus Magasanikiibacteriota bacterium | reverse complement strand
CTCAATATTTTTTTCAATCGGTTCTTGGCCAACATACTCACGTGAGGGGGAATCATTTTTAACCTCAACTATCTCTTTTTTTGTAACCCCGCCATAGCCTATCGTAACTGCATCAACCTCCACCCCAAGAAGACTCTCGGCTTCCAAAATTTCGAATGCTTCACTGTGAATATCCTCAAAATAATCAAAGGCATTAGGAATGACGTGCAGTATCTTCATATTTTTTCGTTTGACTACTAAGAGTATCTTGTCTCACTAATTTTGTTATTTGGCGATCTATTTTTTCTAAGTGAATATATATTTTGAATACTAAGAAAAATAATAAGGATATTGCCAAATATATGATTGCATCAACCCCCCTACCAACTCCCAAAATTTTTGCTAAAATTAATGTATAATTTGGATTGATTACCACTGCAATAGCCAAAATCCAAAATACGAACCACCCTATTGCTTCTCTTCCTTTTAAACCACCAGATCGAAAACGTAAAAAAACTTTGAATAACGCAAAGAAAAAAAATAATACTAAAATAATCTGAATAATCATCATACTATTTATTAATTTTAGCTATCAACAAATCCCACAAAATTTTAAAACCACCCGATATTCCTTGACCATTTTCAAAATAAAAGACTTCTACCGGGAGTTCTGCATATTTAAGATTATTGTCTTTTACCAATCGGGGTATTTCCGAATTATGGGCCATCTGATCCTGAGTTATTTTAATTTTTTCAGCAGCCTCTTTACGCATTATCCTAAAGCCATTATGAACATCAGTCAACTTTAATCCTGTAATCCAATTATTTAACATTCTACTAAATGGTAAAATAAAATATTTCTTAAAAAAAGGAACTTTTGATCTTTCGTCTAAAAAACGAGATCCAAAAACTATATCTAGATTTTCATCTGTAATTTTATTTATTCCTTTTATAATATCAACAACATTAAATTGTCCGTCAGCATCAAAATGAACAATAATTTCCGCTCCATTTAATAGTGCATATTCGTTGCCGGTTTGTAGGGCGGCCCCTTGACCACGATTTACCTTGTGACTCAAAACCATAGCACCCGCAGCAGCAGCTTCGATCGCAGTTAAATCGCTTGAACCGTCGTTGACTACCACAATATTTGTGTAACCATGTTGAAAAAGGTCGCGAATTACGCGACCAATTTTCTGTTCTTCATTGTAAGCTGGCAATATTATATATAGCATATTATCCTTGAAAATCGGAGTACTACGATCTTTATCTACTATGAAACAAAAGTGCTTCTTTATTTGCCACCGTATAATCAATAGTTTTTTGCAAACCGTCTTCCAAACGTATCAATGGCATCCATCCTAAAATATCTTTGACATAAGTCAAATCCGGCAAACCTTTTTTTGTTAAAAAGACCAACGGCTTTTCAAAAACTATTTTTGATGTAGAGCCAGTTAGGGCAATAATTTTTTCAGCTACCTCAACATAACTAATAACTCTATCTCCACCCAAGTTAACAATTTTAACTTCTGGTGCTGATGCCATCAAACGAGCAAAACCATCTACCATATCACCGACATACAACAATGAGGTAGACATAGTTTCGTCTCCATAAATTGTTAAATCTTTTCCTTCAAGTGCGTTGATAATAAAATCCGGTATTAACTGCCCCTCAAACAGTTTCATTCGTGGACCGTAAGTGGTAAATACACGTGCAACTTTTGCATCAATACCATAAAACTGACGATACGTCTCTACACAAGTTTCGGCAAAACGCTTACCTTCATCATAGCAAGCACGTGGTGTCAAATGATTCACAACACCTTGATAAGATTCTATAAATTTATGATCGTCTTTTGGATCACCATAAACAACCGAGCTAGAAGCAAAAACATATTTAGCACGATACTTCACCGCCAAATCCAAAGTATTTATCATTGCCGAAGAATTGGACAGCAAAGATTTCATTTTCAATTTTTCAAAATCTTTCGGACTAGTTGGACATGCTAAATGATAAATTTCTTGAATTCCTTGAAATTTCACTTTAAATTTATCTAATTCATCAAATTTACTCAAGTCAATCGGATTATCAACATCATAATTAATAAATTCAAAATCTGGATATTGTAATAAATGCTCGATATTTTTTGGTGATGAATTTGAAAAATCATCAATACAAATTACATTTGCATCCCTAAGAAGACGCTCACACAAATGTGAACCAATAAACCCAGCTCCACCAGTGACCAGAATGTTTTTTTTCTCAAATACAGGGTTTTCCATAAGGAAAAATATTAATTTTTAGCGCTTATATTATAGCATTTACGTAAAAAAATGGCAACTATTAAAAATTAGTTTTGATTTAACCAGTCATACTGTTTGGATGAAATTTTTGCAGTATTTTTTTTACCTTTTTTTACAATTATTTCTGAAAATTCAACTTGAATCTTTCTTTGCTCGCTATCATTTACAATCTTTATACTTTTCGGAATTTTTTTTGCAGAATAATCAGTTGTTGGAATCGCTTTCTCTTGCCAGCGGCGCCCCAGTTCCGTAAAGAACTGAACATAATAATATTTACCTCTTTTAACCAACGCAAATACCTCATCAGATTTATTATTCAACGACCGAGCCGAAGCCAACGTCAAAACAGGAACATCTCCAGTGCTTGCAAAAAAATAATTTGAACCGTCGTGTTTAGTGAAAACCGCCGTGTCTTTAAAGTAATATTTTTCTTTTGGTAAAAAACTAGTTATTTGCGAACCGTTACTTGCGTTTTCTGCCGACCTGCCAATATTAAGACGACCAAAACCCATTTCGTTTGAAAATTGTGAATTATTTGTTTGAATATCATCGCTATTCTTTAGAAGATTATTGATGATGTCTTTTGCGGACC
Organism: Candidatus Magasanikiibacteriota bacterium; assembly: GCA_903853785.1. GTDB lineage: Bacteria > Patescibacteriota > Patescibacteriia > Magasanikbacterales > GWA2-37-8 > CAIOJG01. The sequence continues at coordinate 5,879 of CAINUM010000020.1, read as the reverse complement.
AATCTGGCCTTATAGATTTTAATAGTGCTGCCGATCCTGCTACCAATGGAACTGCAAAAGATGTTCCTTGCCACGGGCCACTAAATTCTTCGTTAAAACCATAAACAGGCGCATATCTTTGAGTACTAAAAATATTTTGTCCGGGCGCAACCAAATCGACACAATTACCATAATTGGCAAACCTACTTAATTTATCATTTTCATCAACCGAAGAAACACCAAGGATCCAATTATCTGCTGAATCGCCGTCCATACAAACTGGGAAATGGCGAGTGTTGCTTAAATTTCCATTACCGGACTGTTGATCATTCCCTGCCGCTGCCACAACCACAATTCCTTTGTCGTAAGCTTCACGCAATATTTGTTTTAAATAATCATCGTCATTCATCCCAACTACACTTAAACTAATTACATCTGCCCCATTATCGATAGCGTAACGCACAGCTCTAGCTACTTGTTCATAAGATCCACTACCATCACTAGCAATTGCACGTAATGGCATTAGTTTTATTTGCCAATTCAAACCAACTCCACTTTTACCATTATTTCCCGAAGCCCCTATTAGGCCAGCAATTATTGTTCCATGACGAATCGCTTCTGGATCGTCTGTGTTGTCCAAAACACTCGTGCGAACATTATTATTATTTTCAATAAAATTCCAACCGTGCACATCGTCTGTCAGACCATTTCCATCATCATCGTAATCGTTATCAGGAATTTCATATGGATTTGTCCAAATGTTATTTTTTAAATCATCATGCCAAATATCTGCACCAGTATCAACAATAGCTACCGTTACTTGTTTGGAACCCACACTATAATCCCAGGCTTTTTCAGCTCCAATTTGTTGCCACATTTTTTGTTGCTTCAAATAATCCGGATCACTTGGCACTCGCGCTTGAACCGTTGTGGAAAACATAAAAATACCCAAAAGTGCTACCAGGGTTGATTTTTTAGCCAAATTATAATATAATCTTAACATAAACAGTATTATTTATAGTATACACTATTAAATATTTTCATTCCATGTATCGCCTGAAACAACTCACAATTCTAATCGGTGATTTATTCTCTCTTTATATTGGGCTATATTTAGCTATTTTTTTGCGGTATTTAGAGATCCCTGACCAAACTGACATAAACAACTTAATTGGACCATTTAGTTGGTTGTTTTTTGTGGCTATTACCGTAGCTTTTATTAGTGGTATCTATGATTTAGGAAAAGCAAAAAATAATTTTGCGCTTTACCAAAAAATATTTTTTGCAGCCCTCATCTGGGTGGTATTAGGAGTATTATATTTTTATATTACACCAAAAACTAGTATTAATCCAAAAACAATTTTAGTATTAACCTCTTTTTGTGGTTTTGGCATGCTATCTCTATGGCGTTTTATATACAATCGTTTTGTTGTTGCAAATATTTTAAAAACTAAGGTTGTTTTTGTAGGTTATTCTGAAGAAATACAAAGAATAATTAAAACCATAACACAGTCCCCTCAAATTGGTTATGAAGTAATTGGGTTAATCAGCTCACAAGCACGTCCAAGCGACATAACTTGCGTCCAAAATTTGTCTGACTTAAAAATAAATCCAGATTTAATTGTTTTAGATTATAATTATCAAAAAAACAACCTAGTTACAAAAGAATTATACCAAAAAATATTTCAACAGGTTAGCATTATCGACTTGGCAGATTTTTATGAAATTATCTATCGTCGCCTACCGCCTTTTACTTTTTCAGAAAGTTGGTTTTTAACAAAATTTCAAGAGCAATCCAAAAAAATATATGATCGTTTCCGCTTGCTAACTGATTTTGTTGCAGCAGTAATAATGGCTCTGTTTTTTGTAATCACCTTTCCAATAATTGCTTTAGCAATAAAATTAAATTCTTCTGGACCAGTCTTATTTAAACAGGCTAGAATCGGTCGAGGTGATAGAATATTTTTTATTTACAAATATCGTACAATGAAAGCGTTGAACGCGGATGGGAGCGCAGAAATTGGTGGGCCACAATATGCTACTGAAAAAGATAATCGTATTACCTTTGTTGGTAAATTTTTAAGAGCTACTCGTTTAGATGAAATACCTCAACTAATAAATATTTTTAAAAATGAAATGGCGTTAATTGGGCCAAGACCTGAACGCCCAGAGTTTGTTGATCAGCTAACGAAACTCATGCCATTCTACACTTTAAGACATTTGATAAAACCAGGTCTTACTGGTTGGGCCCAATTGCAACGAGGATATTTTGGTACAATTGATGAAAATTTAGGAAAGCTTGAATATGATTTGTATTATATAAAAAATCGCGGCCCATTACTGGATATCGCGATTGTTTTAAAAACTATTAATGTCGTATTGGGAATGATTGGAAGATAATTTTTTTATAACTCAATTAATGTTTGCTCCCCTACAATCAACCGATGAAAACCATCGGTATTTTTTTTCTTTATTTGTACGTTACCACCAATAATACTGTCTTTGATTTTTAAACCACATGCCAAGTGGCAATTTGCCAAAACAATTGAATTGGTAATTTCTACACCCTCAATCACACTACCACTACCAATAGTAACACCCGAAGATATTGTACAATTTTTTAATGTACAATTCTCACCAATAATTGCCGGACCAATAATTTTTACATTTTCTCCTACAGTGGTACCAACACCAATTTTTACCTTACCATCAATTTGAGCACCGCTATTCAACTGACCCAAATTTTTGAATTCGCTCTCGGACATTTCTTCCATCAATAAACGATTGGCAATAATTAAATCGACTGGAGCCCCAGTGTCCTTCCACCAACCAGTAATTTCTTTGTGCCCAACTTTAAAATTATTTCTCAATAGATGAGAGTTGATACTAGAAATTTCATATTCACCACGTGGACTTTTTTCTATTTTATCAAAAATTTTGAAAAACACTCCTGGTCCATACAAATATATTCCGGTCTGTGCAAAATTATTCGGTGGATTAATTGGTTTTTCTACCACATCTACAAGTTTACCTTGTTCATTAAAAATCGGTACACCAAATCGCTGTGGATCAACAACATGTGAAAATGCAAACATTGCATCATAACTATTATCCGTAAACTCATCAAACAGTGTTTTTAAACTTCCCAACAGAATATTGTCAGACAAATAAAACATGAAAGGATCATTACCGATAAATTTTTTGGCTTCATTTACTACATGGGCGATACCTTGAGGACCGCCAGTTTGTTCAAAAAATGTAATTTTGATACCCCAATGTCCACCATCACCAATATGTTTTTGCAAGTCGGTTTCACCAGGATTGGTATTTATAAAAATTTCTTCTATTCCCGCATCAACCGCTTTTTGAATAGCATGAAAAATCATTGGCTTGTTAGCCAGAGGAATAAGATGTTTATTCATTGTCGATGTTACCGGTCGCAATCTGGTTGCTCGACCGCCTCCAGTTAATATTGCTTTTTTAATTTTTTGCATATAACTACCAGATAATAATACTCTTAACTATCTTCCAATAAAAATTCATCAAGGGATTAGCGATATTATCTAAAAGCGGATTCTTAATACTTTTTTCGTTGAACACTACTTTACCCACAAATGTTTTAATCATCTCTTTGTCGCTAACTTTGCGAATACTTTGAATATATTTACGTTTTTTCAGCCAGAGTTTCCAACTAGATAATTTCAGCCAATAAAAATATGCTTCTAACTTTTCTTTAAGCCACCCTTGTTTAGTGGCAAATAACAACAAACCTAATTCAAGCACAACTCCCATTGGGAAAAATAATAATAAAGTACGCCATTTAAAAAACATTAGCATTACCCCAAATCGATTTCGTTCAATATAATAAAATTTTTCCTGATTACGACTAAATGAATATTTGTGATAAAAAAGAGAATCAGACGCTACCGTTATTTTGTAGCCTGCTATTTTTAGGCGGAAACAATATTCAACATCCTCGTGGTATAAGAAAAAATCTTGATCCCAAAGACCATACTGACGTAATAAGTCTGTCCTCATCAATATCGCTGCCCCACTAGCATAAGATGTTTCAAAAACTTTTTCTAATTTTAAACTGTCTTTTTTTACCCGCAAATTATTGCAAAAACCTATACCTAAATAATGAAAAGAATTACCGGAACTATTTAACAAATCAGCTTCAGGATAAAGCATTAAAAGTGATTGTACCGCTCCGACAGTTTTATCTTTTTCCATCACGTCTATCAAGGGCTCTAAAAAATTAGCCGCTACAAAACCATCATTATTGTGAAAATAAACAAAATCAAAACCATTGTCCAAAGCCCATTTTATTCCTACATTATTACCGCCTGCAAAACCTAAGTTTTCTTTCTGAGCTAACAAGGTAATATGTGGCAAGTCGTTGCCAGACAAAGACATGACTTGTTCTTCCAAAAATCGTACTGAGGATCCGTGTTGAGGGTGTGGGTTATCAACTATCACTAATTCAACACATTCCTTAGGGTAAGACATTTTTTTTAATGCCGAAACAACATCTTCAATATATGGTTCGCAATGAAATGATAAATAGACAATTGCTACTTTTGGTTGATTCATATTATACAGAATAATATTTATTATTTCCTTTCCACTTCCACATATATTTAAGCCAGCTTACAAAGTGAATTCTGGCTAATTTATTTTTAAAAAATGCTTTTATGATTCCGGGAACCTTAGCACTATCCCGTGCATGTGCGTGAAAAATTTGAACATCTGCCAAGTAATAAACTGGCCAACCTTTTTCCCACATTCGACGACACCAATCAGAATCTTCCATATACATAAAATATCGATCATCAAAAAAACCTACTTGATCAGTCGCTTCTTTCCTAGCCATCATTACCGAACCCATCACCCAATCTACTGGGCGGATTTCATTATGATCAAAATCTTTCATTAGCAACCGATCTGAATATTTTTTGATCCAATTGTATTTTTTATCAAAATTAATTTGCTTAAGTGGTTTGATAGCGATAGAAGGAAAATCAAATCGATAGCAAGAATATTGCAGAGATCCATCCATGTTTAAAATCTTAGGACCGATCATGCCAATTTTTGGATGCTCATCCATATATTTTACCATGCGTTCAATAGTATGGGAATTTTCTGGAATAACAGTATCGGGATTGAGTGTCATATAATAGCGAGCTTCATACAGTGCAAATGCCATATTTAAACCACGACCAAAACCAACGTTATCACCACAACTAAAGTATTCAATATTTGGATACTTTTCAACTAGCGCATCTTTAACGCCATCTTTATTCAAAGAATTATCCGCCACAATAATTTTAATATCATATGGACAATTTTCAATATCTTTGGTAACCGAAGCAAGAGCTCGAATTATATCGTCTTTTGATAAAAAATTTAGAAATACTAGATTGACATCTTTCATATTAGTTCCACCATTTTCTTAAATCGTTCCAATTTACTTTTCTTGTTTTTACAATCTGTTCTCGCTTGTTTTTCAGTTCTATTCTACCCTGCCAAACCTCTGTTAAACCTTTGAGTACCGTACGTTCAAATACCAACAGATAAGAGAACTTCTTTAATTCATACCATAAAATCCACGGTAAATCAAGGATGAGGTTCTGCCAATATTCATTTTTATATAATGTCCGTAAATGGTTTTTATAACTATGATAGCGTACCCACGATGATTGATTCTTTCTATTTTCTATAGCCGTTTTATCATCCATCTCTTTTGGGCCAGCTCCAGCCCGATCATGATATGCAACAGTATCCAATAAAACATAAGATTTTAAACCAGCGATACGAAGACGATACGCCAGATCAACATCCTCTTTGTATGAATGATAACTACCATCCAGAAATTCACCATTATCAAACTGAACAGTTTT
>CAINUM010000019.1 GCA_903853785.1 Candidatus Magasanikiibacteriota bacterium | reverse complement strand
TTTTAACAATCTTTCCTTTTCCATCAATCAAAAAAGACTCCCTCATTGTCCCAAGAAATTCGCGCCCCATAAATTTTTTTGGGTGGTAAACATCATACGCTTTGACCAACTCTTTATTTTCGTCAGATAATAAAATAAAGGGCAATTCAAATTTATCGGCAAATTTACGATGGCTTTTTACCGAATCAGTACTTACCCCAAAAACCTCGGCTTTTAGTTTTTTAAATTTAGGAAGATTATCTCGCAAAGAACATGCTTCTGTTGTACAACCTGGAGTATCATCCTTTGGGTAAAAATATAATAACACCCATTGTCCAGCACAATCCTTGAGCGAATGCATTTTACCATTTTGATCCGGTAAATTAAATTCCGGAGCTTTAGTACCAACTTTTAGACTGGACATAAAATATACAAAATTATTAGCCTCTATATTATAACAAAAATTTAATTAAAAAACGATTTTAGATATGGACTGACTCGTACTTTTTAACCAGCGCAAAAAGATCTTCGGCTTTTTTAGCGTGACCCAATTCAGTCAAAAAAGTTGGTGAAAATGTTTCTGCAAACCATTGTTTGATTTCCGGATCACCCAAAGTGCTTTTATAAAAACTTCCGCGCACAAATCCGTTCCATACCACTTCTTTGTCTACTCCTGTTCTTTCAGAAACTATCTGGCATAATTTTTCTATAAACTTCACTAATTGATTATATTCCCTATTTTCATCACCTAAAAATTTTTCCTGGTAATCATCCATAGTTTTTTTATCCGTCAAATTCACTTTTCTAGCATATTCATGAAATATTTGGGTAGCCATTTTTTCAGTGATAGCCTCATCTAAAGCATCGTTGTGTGATTCACTTTTGCGATCCGTCACCTGACTAAATTTTATTTTATTAATATCTTTGGAAGACCGGTATGCTCCGGTATAAGTTATTTCATTTTTGCCAGTAAAAAATTCTTCACTATAATTTCTATTTATAACGTGGGTGTGGTGAGAAATAGAATGACATAATTCATGAAACACGGTATCCAAAATCATTAATTTTGTATCCACTCCTTTTTCTTTTGCTGATTTCTTAATTTGATTTGAGTTTACTGCCAAATAATTACCTGTGGCCGAGTATCTTCCAATAATTTCTTTATCTCCGCTCCAACCTGTTTCAAACAATTGACAGTTCAAAATTTTATCAGCTCCTAGTAAATTTAAATCCTTTGGACTAATACCCGATTTTTGTGCAATTTCAACAAATAATTGATTGAGAACATTCCAATCTATCTGCTCCTTTATTTTATCAAATTCTGCGTCATGAATTTCATATTGTTTGGCTTTTTCGACTTCACCTTGTGTTATTCCCATTTGTTCATGTTTAGAAATTTCATGACCGTTAAAAAATATTTCTTTTCCCATATTTGATATATTCCTAATTTAACTATCTACTATTTTTTTTGCATCCTTTTTTAAATCCAAAAAACCAAATATATAAAACTAAAAGAAATATTATATCTGGAATCATAATAATTGGATGTCCCCAAGAAATTCCATTAACTCTAACTGTGGAAATTGGCCACAAAAATGGTGTGGCAAAAAATTCAGTAGTGTGAGTTGGTATATCCATCATTATATGTAAACCCCAAGCTAATAATGGCCAAAACGGTTTTTTTCGTATTAAATAAACTATCGAAAATACGACCAAAAAAATAACCAGACTATGAGTAATATTATATAGCGAATGAACATAGCTTGGAATAGCCGAATCCAATGGATGTCCGCCCCAGTCTGGACGTGATGACAAACCCAACGCAGTCGCTACGGTTAAAATACCAAATGATAATAAATCTGGCATCATGCCAATTCCAAATGCAGTCCAAAAATCTTTTTTATTTTTTCTACCAAATGCGATTCCACCCCAGAGGCCGTGAGAAAATATATCCATATTATTTATTGTTTTTTTTCATAGCCAGCGTTTTTAAAAGCCGTATCTACACTTTCTCTTAACGTTTGGACATCTGGAGCGTTTTGATAATATTTCTCAGTAGTAAAATAAAATACCCTCCCACCATCAGGATCTAAAATATCCACTCTAGACAATAGAGAATTTTCACCATGGTTTAAAAAACTTCCAAAAGCACGGATTGAACTAACAGGAAAGCCAAGTAAAAAACCAGTCCTAATCGAACCTAAAAAATCCTTATGATCCGGATTAGCCATAGAAACGAACTCTTCTAACGATATATCGTTTTTCCACCCTATTTCTATAGCAAAATCTTTTTCTTTATTTATCCTCTCTTTTAATGCTCGACGATTAATTAAAAAGTTACCATGCATCATTACATCAAAACCAGCCTGATTTAAATAGTTAACTATCGGACTAGAGTCTACAATTGGCTCTTCGCGTGGGGCAAACAAAATAGCAGGTTTAACTCCGAGCAACAACCCCCGACATGCAGATATATCATCAACATCCATATTTGCACGATGTTTTTCGGGTAAATTTTGCAAAATAAAAGATACGTCTTTTTCTATACTGTCTTTAGAAAATGATTTTGTTATATCGGGCGGTAAATGCTGAGGTGGAAAGTCTGATCTATGCGACATAAGTTATAATTAAATACTTATTAATAATATCACTTTATGTAATTTTTAACTAGAGTAAATAATCAAAATATGCTAAAATAATAGTCTTGACATTTATGTCAATTGTGTTAATATATTATCACTCTCGGTGTTAGACTGATAATTATAAACTACTATATGATACCTCAAAATTTTACCAACAAATCTCAGGAATTAATTCAAAAGTCCGCCCAAATTGCGACTCAAAATGGCCAACCTCAGGTAGAACCGCCTCACCTTTTCTTTGCCATGCTCGAAGATGAAGAAGGTATCACGGCTTCAGTTCTCCTAAAAATTGGGGCCAAACTGATCAATTTACGTGCTCAAGCTCAATTATTGATCGACCAACTACCAAAACAGGTAAACGCTTCCCCAGGTTTTACTGGACAAATCATGCTTGGTCAGGCCATGATGCATATTTTTCAAACGGCTGGAAATGAAGCTCAAAAAATGGGAGATGAATATATTAGTGTTGAACATATTTTTTTGGCTTTAATGGCCACCCACAACCCTATTAGTGATAGTTTACAAAAAGAAGGTGTTGCATATGACTCCGCCTTAAAAGCGCTGGCAGCAATCCGCGGTACTCAAAAAGTAGACTCTCCTGAGCCTGAAGCCAAATATAATGCTTTAGAAAAATATAGCAAAAATTTAACCGAATTGGCACGCAAAGAAAAGATCGATCCTGTTATTGGACGTGACGATGAAATTCGTCGAGTTATGCAAATCTTAACACGCCGTACCAAAAATAATCCTGTATTAATTGGTGAACCAGGTACCGGAAAAACCGCCGTCGTTGAAGGTCTCGCTCAACGCATCGTAAATGGGGACGTGCCAGAATCGCTTAAGGGCAAGGAAATTGTTGCCCTAGACATCGGCTCCCTCTTAGCGGGCACCAAATTTCGAGGTGAATTTGAAGAGCGTTTAAAAGCGGTTTTAAAAGAAATCGACGCTTCTGCCGGTAAATTTATTTTGTTTATTGATGAACTACATACTATCGTTGGAGCTGGTGCTTCTGAAGGTTCAATGGATGCTTCCAACATGTTAAAACCAATGTTAGCTCGTGGAGAACTTCATGCAATTGGTGCTACAACACTAAAAGAATATCAAAAATATATTGAAAAAGACGCCGCTTTGGAACGTCGTTTTCAACCAGTAATGGTCAAAGAACCTTCGCTTGATGATGCGATTGCCATCTTACGTGGTATAAAGGAAAAATATGAAGTTCACCATGGTGTGCGTATTACTGATGCTGCCATTATTGCCGCCGCAAAATTATCAGACCGCTACCTTACTGATAGATTTTTACCGGATAAAGCCATCGACTTAATGGATGAAGCAGCCAGTGCTTTGCGACTAGAGATAAATTCAATGCCAGAAGAATTGGATAAAATGAAGAGACAGATGATAAAATTTGAAATTGAAAAACGGGCCTTAAAAAAAGAGACGGATCTGGAATCCAAAGAACGTCTATTAAAATTAGAAAAAGATTTAGCTGAATTAAAAGAAAAAAGTGGAGAGTTAGAAGCGAAATGGAATAATGAAAAAGAAATTATTACCAGAATTCATAATACAAAAAAAGAAATAGACAAATTAAAGCAACAAGCTGAAATCGAAGAACGCCGCGGTGATTTACAAAAAGTCGCTGAAATTCGATATGGCCGTATTCCAAATTTAGAGGGAGATATTAAAAACGAAGAACGTAAATTGGCTGATATTCAAAAAACTCATGGAATCTTAAAAGAAGAAGTTACCGATCAAGACATTGCTGCGATTGTCGCACGTTGGACAGGTATCCCCGCTTCAAAAATGTTACAAGGTGAAAGCGAACGTCTATCCAAAATGGAAAACGTGCTGGGTCAGCGTGTAATTGGTCAAGAAGAAGCGGTAAAAGCTGTTTCAAATGCTATTCGTCGCTCTCGCGCCGGCATTGCTGAACCAAACCGTCCGATCGGTTCCTTTATATTTCTCGGACCAACGGGAGTTGGTAAAACTGAACTCGCCAAAGCCTTGGCTGAATTTATGTTTGACTCTGATGACGCCCTCGTGCGTATCGATATGAGTGAGTACATGGAAAAACACAGTACATCCAAAATGATTGGATCCCCTCCTGGATATGTTGGATATGAGGAAGGAGGACAGCTCACCGAAATTGTGCGTCGTCGTCCTTACGCGGTTTTACTTTTTGATGAAATCGAAAAAGCTCATCCTGATGTCTTTAATATTTTACTTCAAATTTTAGACGAGGGTCATATCAAGGATGCCAAAGGACGTTTAGTAAACTTTAAAAATACAGTTATTATTTTGACTAGCAATATTGGTAGTCAGATGATTTTAAACCTCAACAAACACGGTGAATTTGGTTTTGATACCGGATCTACAAAAACTGCCAAAACCAAAGAAAAAAACATGCGAGAAAAAATCATGGGAACTCTTCACGAACATTTCAAACCGGAATTCTTGAATCGTTTGGATGAAATTATTATTTTCCACTCCTTAAATGAAAAACAAGTAGCTCAAATCGTCGAACTTCAACTTGAAAAAATACAGGCCAGACTACAAGAAAAAAGAATTACGCTGGAAATAAATGCTTTGGTAAAAAAGCACATTGCTTCTGTCGGTTACGAACCAACGTATGGAGCACGACCAATTAAACGTGTCATTCAAAATGAGATTTTGGACGAGTTGTCATTACAAATAATTGACGGCAAAATAAAAGATGGTCAGACCGTTAGTCTGCAAATGGAAAAAGGCAAAATCACCTTTAAATAAGCCACTTTTACCTCCTTGTTTACATAGGAGGTTTTTGTTTGTTGTCATAAAGAATATATGTTATAATAAGATCGTTATGTCTATCAATAAGTTATGAAAAATAAACTGTCTTTTTTATTGCTATTTACATTATTTTTATACCCTACTTTGGCTCTGGCCCAAGCGGATTTTAATCCTCAATTTATTATCTCTGATAATGAAATGTTTGATTATCAAGGTTGGATGATTTCTGATATCCAAAATTTTCTTGAAGCACGTGGAAGTTATTTAGCCAATTACCAAGCTGAGGATATCAACGGTAATATGCGTACAGCAGCGGGCATTATTTTTGACGCGTCTCAAACAAATCGAGTTAATCCAAAATATTTATTAGTTACACTACAAAAAGAACAGAGCTTAATCACCGATGACGCCCCTGCTCAAAAACAATTGGATTGGGCTACTGGTTATGCGGTTTGTGATAGTTGTGATCGTAGTGATCCAAAAGTTGCCAAACACAAAGGCTTTGCCAAACAAGTCGATGATGCTGCCGGCATCATGCGCTGGTATTATGATAACAAAGACAGCAACTCAATAATCAAAAAGAAAGACGCCTTATTATCTATTGATAATACCGACGTCACACCACAAAGTTGGGCGACAGCTTTTTTGTATACCTACACCCCCCACTTACATGGCAATTTAAATTTTTGGCGAATTTGGCAAACTTGGTTTAGTCAAAATTATCCAAATGGAACTTTAGTTAAAATTAGTAACCCCACAGCTACTTCCACAGATGTGTGGTTAATTCAGGACGGAAAAAAACGCAAGTTTAAAAACCTGGCTATCTTAATTTCCCGTGCAGACCCAAAAATGGTAGTGAGTGTGGCTGAGTCCGAACTTACAAACTATGAATCCGGTCCTGATATCTCTTTACCAAATTATTCTATTTTAAAAAATGAATACGGTAAATTTTATTTATTAGACTACGATACTTTACGTCCTTTTGAATCAGATAATACAGTAAGACAACTCGGTTATAATCCAGATGAAACTATTGATGTAACATCTGCTGATTTGACTGGCTATACGAATGGTCCAATAATTACCGCTTCCTCTACCGCACCTGCTGGGGTTATTTTCCAAATCACTGACATGGATAATAAACTATATTTTTTAAAGGATAATAAATTTTATCCAATTACTGAAAAAAATTTGCTATCCGCAAACTACAACAGTGCTCCGATCGAAAAACATAAGAGAAAAGACTTGGCTGAATTTCCGATTGTTTATGCCGCTCCAACTATTAAAGATGGCTTATTATTAAAAGATACAGACAGTGGTCAAATATTTGTGGTTGAGGGAGAAAAAAAGCGACTTCTAGCTGATTCCGATACGTTTGATGCAATGGGTTATAAAAAAGAAAATGTAATTTCGGTTGATTTCAAAACCTTAATGACTATCCCAGATGGAGAAAAAATATTTTTAAATTCAAATTTGATAAATTCTAAGGATAAATTTTTGGGTGATTCTGAGGTGCAAGTTAAGGATTTGTATGGATCAAAATTACCGGCTTATTTATTAGCGGAATATCCTAGCGGTCGTATTGTATCTGGAAAAAATATTGATACACAACTCTCCATGGCTTCACTAACAAAATTAATTACTGCTTTAACTGTAATTAATAAAAAATATAAGCCCGATTCAGTGATTACTTATAGTAACAAAAAATATGGAGTTGAGGGCGGAAACTTAAATATTAAAGATGGAGAAAAAATAAAAGCCAAGGATGCTTTTGGTGCCATGCTGGTCGGGTCGGCCAACAACACCACTCGCATGTTAGCCCAATCAACAGGAGTGAACGAGGTAGATTTCATTAAATTAATGAACACAAATTTAGAAACATGGGGAATGGATAACACAAAAGTCGCCGACGTTACAGGTTTAGACGAAAAAAACAAATCAACACCGCGAGACTTATTGAAAATATTTATCAAAGCTTTTAAAAATGAAGATATCAAAACAACAGTAGCCAAGACAACATACGTATTTAAAGAAGTTTTGAACAAAGACAAAACACCTACCCACACTATTAAAAATACTAATAAATTGGTAGAAAAAGCTGGAAAGAATTATCAGATATTGGCTAGCAAAACTGGATACATCGAGGAAGCAGGATCCAATTTAATTATGTTATTTAAAAATAATAAAGATAAGAAACAATACGTGCTTATCACTATGGGAAATCCAGACTACGCCAATCGTTTTGTTGAACCAAACAAAGTTGCAGAATGGATCGCTTCAGCCAAAACAACTCTTGCTATTAAACTTTAAATTACTAACTAAAATTTATGTCGCTAGTATACGCGGCAATTGCGCCACACCCACCGCTTTTAATTCCTAACATCGGCAAAGATGTTTTGAAAAAATTGGACAAAACTAAATGTGCGATGGAAAAAATGGAGGAAGAATTATATTTGGCAAAACCAGATATAATAATTATGATATCTGCACATGGTAGTTATTTTCCAAATGCTTTTACAATCAACGTTTGTCCAGAATACCATTCAAATTTAAAAGAATTTGGCGATCTTGTTACTAGTTTAAATTTTAAAGGTGAAATGAATCTTTCCGCTGTAATTCGTGAAGAAACTAAAATAGAAAAAATTCCCACTACCATGATTACCGATCCAGAACTAGATCACGGTAGTTCTGTGCCTCTTTTCTATTTAACCCAACATTTAACTGACATAAAAATTCTTCCGATTGGTTTTAGTGATCTAAGTTGGAAAACTCACGTAGATTTTGGTTATCTTATCAAAGAACAAATATTAAATAGTAACAAACGAGTTGCAGTCATTGCTTCTGGAGATTTGTCCCATGCTTTAACAACCAACTCCCCTGCTGGATTTAATCCCGCCGGTATTAAATTTGATGAAAAAATTCAAGAATTACTAGCCCACAAAAATCTTTCCGGAATGCTGCAATTAGAACCTGAATTTGTCAAAAGCTCATCAGAGTGTGGTTTTAGAACATTTTTGATTTTAATGGGTATTTTAAAAAATATCGACTATACTTATCGCCAACATTCTTATGAAGCACCTTTTGGGGTTGGATACCTAACCGCAAATTTTATTATTTAACTTGTTATGATTGCTAAAGTTGCACTGATCCGCCGCATGCCAAAAAAAATTTCAGAATTGGATTATTTTGTGCCGCTACAATTAAAACAAGCTGTGACTGTGGGACAGTTGGTAAACGTTCCTTTTCGTAATCGACTTGTCTACGGATTAATTACCGAATTTAAAGAAAACGAAACCGAAGAAGCACGTGGCAAACTAAAAAGCATTGAAAATATTGTTTGGGATAAATCAGCGCTTACCTTAAAACAACTAAGCTTTGCTATCGAAATTAGTGAATTTTACAACACTCCACTAGGTTTCATTTTGCAGACTTGTTTACCACCTTTAAAGAAAACCAAAATAAAAAAGATCAACATTTCTAACTCAGACAAGATGAAACCGGCAGTTAGAAAAAAACCAGAAATAAAATTTTACCACAACTCTATTGAACGCGATGAATTACTAAAAAAATTAATATCAAAATCTGGTCAAACACTTATACTAGTACCAGAAATAAGCGAGGCGTCGAGTTTAAATTTATCAAGCGATATTTCACCAACAATTATTAGCGCCGAACTATCAGAAAAAGAAATTTTTGATATTTGGTTCAAAATTCGCACCGAAGAAATTAAACTTGTAATAGGTACACGTCGAGCTCTTTTTATGCCCTGGAGTAATTTACAAACTATTATTGTAGACGATGAATCAAATTCAAACCACAAAAGTTGGGATATGGCTCCTCGCATCCATGCGCGTGAAGCTGCCATGATGCTTGCTCATGCTCACGGTGCTGAATGTATTTTGACTACACACACTCCTAGCGTAGAAAGTTGGTATTTTGCACAACACAAGGTATACGGTAGTGATCAAGAAATTCCAGTTTTTGAATCAACAGCGGAACTTGTAGATATGAAAGAAGAACGTCGCGGTCGCAACTATGGATTTTTAAGTCTTGATTTGGAGGACGCAATAAATCAAAATACATCTGGTGATATTTTTTTATTTATAAATCGTAAAGGTAGCAGTGCTTATGTTGGATGTCGGGATTGCGGTTATGTCGCAAAATGTTCTCAATGTTCCCGTGGTTTAGTTTATCATGAAAACACCAGCACTCTTGATTGTCATTTTTGTAATTTAAAAATAAAAATGTTTTTAACGTGCCCTAAATGCCACGGTGCTAACATGGTGATGTATGGTGTTGGAACTCAATCGTTAGAAAAGGAGCTTTCTAAAAGGAATTATCCAAATAAAAAAATAATTCGTATTGATAGTGATACAATAAGTATCTACGACAAAGATTATAACGGAAATAAAATAATAATTGGTACCCAGCTAGCTTGGGATAAAATTAATTGGACAAAGGTTAAGTTGATGGCTTTTATCGATGCCGACAGTTCCTTGTTTATTCCGGAATACAAAATGGCTGAAAATTTGTGGGAACAACTCCGAGACGCTCAATACCACCTTCCGACTGGTGCCCGGTTAGTTATCCAGACCGGACATATCGATCATCACATTTTTTCAAGTCTTTCAAAACCACAGGATTTTTATAATCATGAATTACAGGAACGCAAACTTTTTGCTTACCCTCCATTCAGCTATTTAGTGCGACTATATAATGGAGAAAAGACAATGGATCTATCAAAACAAGCCGCCAACAGTCTTTTTGAGCATCTTCAGTACTTGACTAAAGACAGGCATGACATTACAATATCCAATCCTCTGCCATTCTCTCCTAGCTATTCTAGAGGGATGCATTGGCACGGAATTGTTATTAAAATTAGTTTTGAAAAATATAAACAAATAACCAAATTTTTGGCACAAAACATCCCAGAAAATTGGAAATTTGATCCTAACCCAAATAATCTATTATCTTTTTAATATGCTACTAGAAGTTACCTTGGAACCTAACCCAATATTACATAAAAAAGGACGTGACCTCAAAGTCGCTGAATTGAACACTCCTGAAATAAAAAAATTGATTAAAGGAATGGTTGAAACTATGTATGTAAAGGATGGTGTAGGAATTGCCGCACCACAAGTTGGTCAATCACTACAACTCTGTGTGATAGCAAAAAAATTCTCTCCATTAAATAACGAAGAGGATTTAATTTTGATAAATCCAGTTTGGAAAAAAATGTCAATTTCAAAAGCGTGGGATGTCGAGGGTTGTTTGTCTGTACCTATGATTTATGGTGAAGTAAAACGATACACAAAAATAAAAGTGCAAGCTCTCAATCAACATGGAGATAAGATTGAATTTGATGTAAAAGATTTTCCCGCACGAATTATACAACACGAAGTTGATCATCTTAACGGGGTTTTGTTTATTGAAAAAGCTAGAAAATTACAAAAAATTAAATCTTCCGAACAAGAATTATAATTATGATTTCCGTTGTATATTTTGGAACCTATTATTTTTCCGCACACGTCTTAGAATCATTAATCAATAGTGGTGTATTTAATATTAAAATGGTCATTACCCAACCCGATCGTCCAGTTGGAAGAAAAAAAGAAGTCCAGGCTTCACCAGTAAAGTTGATCGCTCAAAAATATAATTTAAAAATAGACCAGCCAGAAACCTTAAAAAACTACTCCCTTTCAGAAGTCGCTGATTTAAATATTACTTGCCAATACGGACTGCTCATTCCAAAATCTGTATTAGAAACAGCCAGACGCGGATCGATAAATGTCCATACTTCATTACTACCAAAATATCGCGGGGCTTCCCCTATCCAATCTGTTTTGATTAATGGAGAAAAAGAAACTGGTGTAACTATAATGCTGATGGATGAAAAAATGGATCACGGTGACATATTGCGACAACAAAAAATAATAATTGATCCACAAGATACATATGAGACATTGAATGCCAAGCTGTTGGCTATCGCTCCTGAGTTGCTTATAATATCAGCCAAGGATTATCTTGCTAACAACATAATGCCTCAGGTTCAAATTCATGAAGAAGCGACTTTCTGCAAAGAATTTACCAGAGACGATGGAAAAATATATTGGGAAAAAACCGCAGAACAAATTTTTAACTTATACCGTGGACTGACTCCTTGGCCTGGAATTTGGACAGAGTACAACGGTAAACGATTAAAGCTCCTAGAAGTAAAATTGGCTGACAAAATAATTGAACTGGGCAAAATAACGGCGCAACAAAATCAATTATTTGCCGGTTGTGGACAAAGCACCTCTATCGAAATTGTAACAATACAGCTTGAAGGAAAAAAACCAATGTCTGCAAAGGAATTTATAAACGGTTTTAAAAATATTTTATAATTAACCAATGAACTCCAAAACCACAATTACTAAATTTGTATTTTTGTATTTTGCGGTTCGATTGTTTTCGTATTTTTTTAGCCCTCAAACTCCACTTTTAGTACAAAATCCGATTAACACCATTTGTTCGGTGTTAATTTTTATTTTAGCAATTTTTTGGATTTTAAAAAATGACGAACGTGGCTGGTATATAATTGCCGGCGAAATTATACTCGGTGGATCTGGTGGGTATTTAAAGCTTGGTTTTGTCTCGCTGAGAACTGCACTGCTTGTCGTGTCTACTTCTATATATTTTATTAAAAAATTATCTTTGGAAAAAATTAGTTTTTTTAAAGAGCTGAAGTCTGAGCACTGGCTGATATTTTTATTAATAGCTACAGCCGGATTAGCTGCGGTGAGAGGATTTTTTTTGCACCATGAACGTTCCGCAATATTTTCCGATTTTGTACCATATTTATTTTTATTATATTTCTTTCCGCTTTGGGATCTTTGGCTATCCGATCGTTTCCGAAAACTAGCCCTGCTCTCTATAGTGTCAGCTATTTTTGGTAATGCGATTTTAATATTTATAACTCAAATAGGATTGTCTTCCGGATTAATAACTATACAAGATAGTTATTATCACTGGTATCGCGATGTTGCGCTGGGAAAAATTACTGATTTAAATCTGAATTTTTATCGTTTAGTATTAAATGAACACCTGTTAATAATACCTCTTGCCTTATACTTTATAGGCGACATAATAAAAAATATAATAACTAAATTAAATATTTCAATCTTATTTTGTTTATTATTTGTTTTAGCAAACAATCTTACTCGTATTTATGTTGTAGCTTTAGTAATAGGACTACTGGCTCAATTTTCTAAAGAAAAGTTTAAACGCTGGCTTGTTGTTTGCGTCGCTACATTTTCTGGATTTGTCCTAATCCTTACTGTGACCAACTTTGTTACTACTCGTGGTCAAAGTTTTGGTCTGGAAATTTTTGGACTGAGATTGCAGAGTATTACGAGGCCTCAAATCGAGGACAGTTCTCTGAGTCGACTTTTACTTTTACCCAAAATTTTGGCAAAAATAAAAAATCACCCATTTTTAGGAACTGGCCTTGGAGATACTGTAACTGTATATAGTCCAATATTTAAATCCGATATAACTACACCACATTTTGATTGGGGTTATTTAGAAATTTGGACTGAAATGGGACTTTACGGATTACTAACTTGGTTAGCACTAATAATCTGTATTTTTTATAAAACTTTTAAAAATAAATATCAATATAATCGTAATATATTAATTTCAATATTAATCGCACTTTTAATTATTAATATTACAAGTCCGGCGCTATTCCATGTATTTGGAATTTTGTTAATTATCAATCTTTTGTCTCCACTTGGACTAAAATACAAAAAAACCGCTGGTGGAATAATAATTAACAAAGATCATAAAATTGTATTAGTAAATAATTCTAACAAAGATTGGTGGTCACTACCAAAAGGTGGAATAGAAAAAAATGAAACTACCTTAGAAGCGGCCAAACGAGAAATTTTTGAAGAAACCGGGTTAAAAAATATAGAATATATCAAAGAACTTGGCTATTTTAATGAGCTTTTGTTAAAAACAAGAATTAATAAATATAAATTTAAAAGAAATACAATATTTTTGTTTAAAACTACGGAAACAGAACTTCAGTCGCAAGATCCAGCCAACCCCGAGGCGCGCTGGTATTCTTTGCAAGATTGTTTAAAAATAGTTAAAAATAATCAGTTACTACAATTTATAAATAAAATAAAACACGATCTTATATAAGATCGTGTTTTATTAAGATTATTTTTTTTGCCGCTTCATATTCTTTTATTTTTTTTGTTTTCCAAGGTAATTTATAAAAACAACTTGGCAGCCAACTACTAATCCCCTGTCTATTACCTACTATTTTTTTATACAAAACTTTTGGAATTAAATAACCAATCTTGTTTTGCTCCATCATCGTTAACCACAAGTCCCAATCCTGAAAACGTTTTAAGCTTTCATCAAACAGTACAAAATCTTTGGCACGAACTAAAGAAGTCACATCGATGTAATTATTCTGTTTCAAAAGGTCTTTATCAAAAAAATGACTCTTCATTTTCTTCCACCCAAAACGAAATTGACAATAAACGTAACTGGCCTGTGGATTTTGTTCTAAACCAATCTTCATAGTTTCAATCATCTGTGGATGGCAGATAGTATCTGCGTCAACAAATATCACATACTCGCCATTGGCCTCTTTAAAACCACGATTTCGTGCCGTTGGAGCACCAAGGTTTGGCTGGCTTATTACTATCGGATTCAACGCCTTAATATTAGGAAATTTCGATAAAACATCTTCCAAACTTTCTTGAAAATTATCAGTACTGCCGTCATTCACTATTATTAACTCCAGAGCCTGATTGTGAGACTGCCGTGCTACCGTACCCAAACATTTCTCGAGCGTGTGCGCATGATTATATACAGGAATAATTACACTGATTAAATCTTTCATAATAATTTTAAAACTTCATTACTCCAGCGGAAATATTCACTTACTCGTTCTTTACCCGCTTTACCCAATTGTTTGGAAAATTCTTGATCCGACAATACACCAATAATAGCAGGAATCACACTTTGATCCTGATATACTTCAACTACTACACCAGTCTGACCGTCTAAAACCGCCTCCTCAACCCCTCCTACTCTTCCAGCCACTACAGGCAAACCGCAGGCGGCTGCTTCAAGAAATACTGTTCCCCAACCCTCTTCTCTATTCTCGTCTTTGTGGGTCAACAATACAAACAAATCAGCTAAATGATAATATTTTTGTAATTCTTGGGGATCAACTTTACCCAAAAAACGCACAACATTTTGCAATGAATTTTTTCTGACCATTTCAAAAACTTCTCTATTTTTTGGACCATCACCAATAACTAACCAAACTAAATTAGGAAATTTTTTCAAAATTTCAGGCAACATTCGAACCATATGAGGAAAACCTTTTCCTTCTACCATTCGGGCTACCGTTAGTATCACTCTTTTACCACTAAGAGCTAATCTCGATTTTAATGCCACAATTTCTAAATCGTCTACCGGAGTATCAAAATACAAATCACTTGGACAAGGATATACTACTCGAACATCTTCTAGTTTTTCTACAATCTCTAGTAATTTATTTTTTAGAAAATCACTATTTACAACTACCGTCTTTGCTTCTCTACAAAGCATTATAAATTTTTTTCTTTTGCTTTTGTTAGCCACCGCTACTGCAATATCAGTTCCGTGTAAAAACAAAGTGAATGGTATTTTTTTAAATTTCTTTACTAAATACGCAACATAACCAACCGGTAAAACATGATTTACATACAGCATTTCAATTTTTTCTTGATTTACCAAGGTGGTAATTTGAAAAAATAAACGCAACCACTTTGGCCAAACAAAACCCCAATAAGGATTTAAACGATAAGTTTTCCAAGGATTTTTTATATCAAATGCATTTTGATCTTTGTGTTTAGGAGCATAGAC
This sequence comes from Candidatus Magasanikiibacteriota bacterium, assembly GCA_903853785.1. GTDB lineage: Bacteria > Patescibacteriota > Patescibacteriia > Magasanikbacterales > GWA2-37-8 > CAIOJG01. The sequence continues at coordinate 10,041 of CAINUM010000019.1, read as the reverse complement.
CACTGTTTCATTTGCTGGTAAATGAGATACTAAATTATAAACATAGGTGGATATACCGCCAATTTGTGGAGGGTATTCTAAAGTGATAATTAATTTTTTCATATTACTTTTCTAGAATCAAGAATTTTATTATAAAATTTTACTATTAAATCTTTATCTACACCCCCTGAAACAAACAGTAATAGTCCATACAATATAGCCACTGACGGTATTATAATGATAAAGCTAATTTTAAAAGATAAATAATAAGCTAGAATTGCGATTATTAAAGCCGGCCAAAAAGTTTGATTAAAATATTTAAACAACAATCGTATATCTATTGAAATTATAGATCGACAAAACCAAAAACCTCCTACGCTTAAAATTATATTACTTAACAGTGCTGCAAAAGCAGCGCCCATGATACCGATTTTTGGCAATAATATTAAATTGGCGGTAATATTTACTACCAAAGCAAAGGCCAATAAAGATGTCTGTGTTTTTTGTCGATTGCTTGCGTTTAAAGTGGCTCCAGTAATAAAACTAAGATATCCAAAAATTAAACTAATCATTAATATCCTTAAAACAGGAATAGCTGGAGCAAACTGCGGTTTATAAAGCTTGATTATTATCGGCGTCGCTAAAGATATTAAACCAAAAGAAATAGGAAAAACAATTGTAAATAAATAGCGCCAAGATTTTAAAAATAAATAACCAATTTTATCCTTTTGAGTAATGAACAGAGCACTCATCACCGGATAGACACTCGCAGATAAGGCCACCGGTACAAACTGAAATGCAAAGGTAATTTTGTACGGAACACTCCACCACCCCAACTCTTGAGCAGAGAGCATCTTGGACATCAACAACGAATCACTATACGAATATAAACGCCCGATAATCCCGGCTAAAGCAAACGGCAAAGCGAAACCTAAAAACATTTTAAATATTTTAGAGTCAAAAGAAAAATAATATTTTAAAGAATATATTTTTCTAAGAAATATTGCTGAAAAAATAAAATTTAAAATTGCGGGAATAGTATATGCTAAAATTAACCAGTATAAATGCCAATGGTTAAACAACGCCAATGATCCAATTATTAAAGTGATGGCCTGCGAAACAACAATACCGATAGATTCAAAAATTAAATTTTTTCTTGCTCTAAAAACTGCATAAAAAGCGGCATGTAAATTATCAAAAAACATGGTTACACCTGAGATACTTACTAGTAATATCGTCAAATCTGGATAATTAAAAACATTAACAAAAAAAATTACTAAACCATAACTTATCAACCCAAACATTACTTTCGACCAAAAAGCAGTATGTAAATATTCTTGTGTTTTTTCTGGATAGCGTGCTACTTCTCTAGTTAAAACTGGTCCCATACCAAAGTCTGCAATTACTGTAAAAATTGCAGTAAAAGTAATGGCAAAAAAATATACACCGGTATTTTCCACTCCAATAATTCTAGCAATAATAGTAAAATATACAAAAGAAATAACCTTTTGTAAAATAGAGGCGGCTGTTAAAAAAGAAGTATTTTGTGTAATGGTAAAAACCTTCATTTGAGTGATTTATTTTTATCAATATTTTCAAGGAAATATTCGGAATTTTTAAGTCCACTCTGCAAATCATCACGAAGTTGACAGAGTAATTTTTTTAACTGCACTGAATCCAAGGATTTATCTCTTATCAAATCAATCGCGGATTCAAACTCAGAAGCTGACTCGGCCAAATACTCTACAAAAGAAGGAATGAAATAACTTAAAGAAATAAAAGCAGGATTATCAGCGAATTCATTATCACTAAATTTTTTGAAATCTTCAGACTTAAAATCATAATTTATTTCAGACACACTTAAGACATGAGAAGCCTCCATAATTGGCATAAATTTTGTTTCATACAAAAATAACATGTTATATTTAGTGCGGCTAATTAAATTATAAATCTTATGAGCCACGTCACTTTGACTTGCAACAGCGTCATTTTGTTGCAGCTTCTGTTTATTGTTTTTAAAAGCTTGAAAATCAACTACATTTTCTCCCATACTTGTTTCTTCTAGAAAAGGCAAACGAATCAACTCCTTCAATTCGGCGTATTCTCTATCCAAATCATTTTTTATTGTAATTACATCAGAATGTAAATCATGTAACATTCTAGTGATCTCCAAATTTCTTCTTTCAACCAAACTGACAACTTGTGCGTCTTGTGAGGCTCGTAATGATTCAATCATAATAATATTATTAACATTACACTTATTTTACCTTAAAACACCTCTAAGATCAACAAACAAAAAACCTGATCAAAATCAGATTTCTTGTTATTGGGCGACACTTATGGTGGTCGCCCGTTTACCGTTCTGGTTCGCCAATTAGCGCTCCAGGCTAGGATCCTTCACGGGAACGACCTGGCCAGCGATCGGATGACCGCGTGCGTAACAGTACCGATTCGACGCACCCTGTGCACATTCGCAACAAGGCGACGTTTTGTCGACAAACGCATTTGCGTTTCTGAAGCAATCCAAACAATCACCAAGTGACATGGTGCGCTCATGATTGACACACGAGAAACTATCAGACACAAGCGGACGATTCAATTTATCTGGCATCACACACCCCCAAAAGAAATCTCTGCATGTAGCCTAACACACAAATTTATCATTATCAAATAAAAAATCCCCCAATTGAATTGGAGGATTTTGAAAATTCTGTAAAATCGATTAACGTTTTGACCATTGAGCAGCACGACGAGCCTTTTTCAAACCAAATTTCTTTCTTTCCTTGATGCGTGGATCGCGAGTCAAATAGCCTTGAGTCTTCAGAGTCTTTCGTAACTCTTCGTTCCAAAGAACCAATGCGCGAGCAATGCCAAGTTGTACTGCAGTTGCTTGACCTTTTTTTCCACCACCTTGTACTAAACAAGAAACATCTAAATCTTTTTCTTTAGCCAAAGCTTTCAGAGGAGCCATTACGATATCTTGATATTCAAAATATGGTAAAAATGCTTTGAAATCCATGCCATTGATAGTGATTTTACCAGTACCTTTGGTGATACGAACACGAGCAGATGCACGCTTGCGACGTCCGACCGCGCGATTTGATTCAGTTGTGCTAAGTTTTGTCATAATTATGATTTCTTAAAATGTAAGCGGATCATGCGTTGATCGCGTAATTTGTTTTTTGGCAACATTTTAGCAACTGTCAACTTCATCAACTCTTCTGGACTTTCGGCCATCAAAGTTTTAGCTTGCTTTTCTTTCAAACCACCTGGATGATTGGAGTGATGACGATAAAGTTTTTGTTCCATTTTTTTACCTGTGAACGCAATTTTATCAACATTTGTAATCACTACTTTATCTCCAGCGTCAATATGTGGAGTATATTTTACTTTGTGTTTGCCCATCAAAAATGTGGCAATTTGAGTTGCCAAACGACCTGGAGCCATTCCAGTCGCGTCAAGTTCGATAGTCTTTCTATTTGTAGACATAATAATCAATTATCTATTAAACAAACTCGATCATCGCCTCTTCTCCAGCATCGCCTTTGCGAACACCAAGTAAGGTAATACGAGTGTAACCACCTGGTCTTGTGGCATAACGTGGACCAATCACTTCCAACATTTTTTTAATGGCGTTATTTGTATAAAGAACGCGCATCAATTGACGACGAGCAGCCAAATCATTTGGTTTAGACTTTGTAATCAATCTTTCGATCATGGAGCGCAATGCTTTAGCTTTGGCTTTAGTAGTTTTGATTTTTTCGTGGATAATCAAACTTTCTGCTAAGTTGGCCAAAAGCGAGCGACGCGCTGCCGTTTTACGATCTAATGTAGCTTTTTTTACTAAATGTCGCATATCAATAAAAATCCTTAATAATTTACTTTTTCTTTGAAACTTTCTTTTTTGGTTTGTCTTCTCCTTCTTCAACTGGTTCATCTACGGCTGCAACGGGCTCCTGTGCAACAATTTCAGGTTGTGTAGAAGCAACACTAGATAAAATAATTGAAAAATGATCGATCAAAATTTTAACGGACTGATTAACTGCATCTTGAGGAGAAATAGTACCGTTCGTTTCAATATTTACAGTTAGTTTTTCGTAGTTAGTAATATCACCAACACGAGTATATTCTACTTTATAACCAACATCTTTTACTGGAGTATAAACAGAATCAATAACAATTGTGCCTAATGGGTAGTTTTTCTTATCCTTCTCTTCTACTGGTACAAAACCGCGTCCTTTTCCAACGATTATTTCCATTTCGAAAGTTTTGTTGGAAGTAAGATTACAGATTACCAAATCTTTACTAACTACTTCAGCATTGCTATTGTTTTCAATATCGGCACCAGTCACTAGACCAGGGCCTTTTTTTACTAAATTTAAAGTAACAGATTCATCACCGTAAACTTTCACTGCTAATTGTTTTAAATTCAACATTATTTCTACTACATCTTCCTGAACACCCTCAACAGTAGTAAATTCATGCTGTGTGCCTTTAACTTTAAAAGCTTCAACTGCACCGCCGGCTAGTGAAGACAACAAAACGCGACGCAAAGCATTGCCTAGCGTAGTACCGTATCCATGAAAACATGGAGTAATAACCAAAGCGCCGGTTAATTCGGTTTCGCCTTGTTGAAATTCTACTTTAGATGGCAAAAGAAAGTTCTCCATAAGATAAAAAATTTATAATTAACGAGAATAAAACTCGATAATAACTTTTGGATTAAAATTTGGATTTTCTACTGTTGGTGCATTCAAAACTTTGGCACCTACAGTTTTACTATCCACACTCAACCAGGAAGGAGCTTCAACTTTCTGTAGTTTTTCACCAATACCTTCAAATAATTTCTTACTTTTTGAAATTGTACTTGCTGCAATAGCTTGTCCAACTTTAACGCGGTAAGATGCGATATCTACTTTTTGACCATCTACTGTAATATGTCCATGATTTACCATCTGACGAGCAGCTGCACGAGAAGATGCCAAACCAGCACGATATACAACATTGTCTAAACGTGATTCTAAGTAGTTCAAAAGAATTTTACTAGTATCGCCAACTTTTTTAGAAGCTTCAGCAACATAGTTGGAAAATTGACGTTCTAAAATTCCGTAAATTCTTTTTACTTTTTGTTTTTCTAAAAGTTGTTTGCCGTAACCGGAAACCTTTGGACGTTTCTTACTTGGGCCATGTTGACCTGGTGGATAAGGACGTTTAGTCAGTGGGCATTTTGCAGAATCGCACAATTTTTCACCGTACTTGCGACATAACTTATGTTTTGGACCAATTTTTCTAGCCATAATATTTTTATTACAATAGGGTAAATTATACTCTACGTCTCTTTGGTGGACGGCAACCATTGTGTGGGATAGGAGTTACATCATTGATTGACACAACGTTCAAGCCGTTGATATGAAGAGCGCGAATTGCACCTTCACGACCACCGCCGATACCTTTCACAAATACACTAACTTCTTTTACTGCGTAAGCAGCAATCTTATCCATCAAATCCTTGGTTACAAGAGAAGCAGCGTAAGGAGTAGCTTTTTTTGGACCTTTGAAACCTACTACACCAGCTGAAGACCAACCTAAAACGTTTCCGTTTGGATCAGTAATAGTGATGATGGTGTTGTTGTAAGTAGCTTGAATGTAAGCATTAGCGCGAGGAACCTGGCGATCCGCCACCTTCTTTTTCTTGGCTTTAGCCGTACCTACTTTAGCTTTACCAGCTTTAGCAGAGGCTTCATCAGTTTTTTTAATTGTTTTTTCTGTCATATTTTATAATCTCTGGTAGTTAAAATTAACAAGCGTCCGCTTTAGGTCTTCTGACCAGCCAACTTCTTACCACTAACAGCTGTCTTGCGAACGTTGCCGCTCACAGTACTTGAGTTAGTCTTGGTACGTTGACCGCGAGCTGGCAAATGTTTCATATGGCGGATGCCACGATAACATTTAACATCCTTTAAGCGCTTGATATTACTCATGATTTCACGACGCAAATCACCTTCTGTCTTGTAATCTTTTTCAACAATAGCGCGCAATTTATCTTGTTGAGCTTCAGTAAGATCTTTGGAACGGATGTTACCATCGATACCAGCATCTTTTAAAATTTTTGCTGCCAATGTTATACCGATACCAAATACGTATGGTAGAGCATAGGCAATCTTCTTATCACTTGGAATGTTCGTACTAGCTATTCTCATAGATGAATAAAATTAAATTAACCCTGACGTTGTTTATGTTTTGCATTTTCACAGATAACAAACACGCGGCCTTTGCGACGTACGGTTTGACACTTCATACAAATCTTCTTTACGGAAGCGCGTACTTTCATATGGTATTGAAAAATAAATAATTAAGTAAAGCAAAAATACCAACCACTGCCGCGATATCGACGCCCCTCTAAAAAAAGTGAGGAACTACACCGCAATGGTTGATCTTCTTACTGTTGAATTGTTTAGAAACGAAAAGTTATTCTACCTTTGGTCAAATCGTAAGGAGTCATCTCAACTTTTACCTGATCACCTAAACTTAAACGAATTTTGTTTAAGCGCATTTTACCAGACAAATGTGCGATGATAGTCTGACCACTTTCAAGCTTTACGCGAAAAGTGCCAGCAGGTAACAATTCTTCAATTGCTCCCTTTAATTCGATTACGTCTTGTTTGCTAACCATTTGGGAAAATATTAATTGCTATTAGTTTAGCTAAAAAATCGAATTTAGTCAAGGGCCTAGGCCAACTTTGATTTATACTCGCTAATTTAGTAAAAAATGGCTTAAATTAGATAAAAAAATACTATATTACTGGTTCTACTGTCAACTTATTCACATCCTCATCTTTAACCCGATATACAAAAAACTTGTAAAGTAGGAAATTCCATGACACTGCCAGGATGATATTCACCAACCTCACCAACTTCGGTTCAAAGCCATATTTGTTATGCCACAACCACATCCACCCAATCGCAAATATGTAATTAAAGAAATACAGCACAAAATAACGCTGAACTTCTTTTTTGGTCTGTCCTACACTTTTAAAGGCCCACAACTTGTTGAGATAAAAAACGTAGGTCAAAACTATAAACTGATTCAACATGAGCGAGAAAATTGGCGACCAATGAAAAAGATCAATGAATATCCACAATGTCGTCATATCTACCACCAAACCACTAATACCAACGACAAAATAGCGAATAAATTGCTCACGCATGGACCAGAGTTTGTTGGCGATAATTACAAACATGAGATTAATTTTATAGAAGCACAGCTTTAATGCGGCGTATACCGGATGATACGGCTTCTTCTTTTACAATTTTGAATTGTCCCATGGTTCCAGTATGTTCGACGTGCGGACCACCGCAAATCTCTTTACTAAAGGTTTGGGAATTTATGGTCGCAGTAGGTGCAACATCCGGTTCCCCAACTGAATAAACTTTTACCTTATTTCCATATTTATCTTCAAATACTCCCATCGCTCCGTGTTCTTTCGCTTCAGCAACAGTCATCTCAACAAACGAAACGTGATAATCTTTTTTGATAGCATAGTTTACCAAATCTTCTACTTGTTGTTTTTGCTCTTCACTCATTTTTTCTGGATGAGAAAAATCAAAACGTAAACGTTCGGCGGTAATATTACTACCACGCTGTTCAACGTGTGAACCAAGCACCTGACGTAAAGCGGCATTTAACAAATGTGTACCAGTATGATATTTCACCGACATCTCACCGTGATCGGCCATACCACCTTTGAATTTTTGTTCCGCACCGGCACGTGATAAGTCTTGGTGTGCTTTGAATGCTTCTTCAAAACTATTCACATCAACTGTCAATCCATTTTCTAATGCCATCTCCAAAGTAATCTCCAATGGAAATCCAAAACTTTCAAATAATTTAAAGGCTTGTTTGCCAGAAATTTCCGTAATATTTTTTCCAGTCTTTTCAAAAGCAATTCTAAAACCACTTAGTAGTTTTTCAAATTCTTTCAGTCCTTGCTCAATTGTATTTCTGAATTTACTTTCTTCTTTGGCCAATTCAAACGTTATAAATTCTTTATTTTTGTCGACCTCAGAATATACATCTTTAAAAATATTGATTACTTCTGCGGCAATTTTATCGCAAAAATTTTCATTAATTCCAAGTAGGCGTCCATGACGGACAGCACGACGAATCAAACGACGAACAATATATCCACGATCGACATTACTTGGAGCAACACATTTATCATCCCCCATTATCATAGTAGCGGTACGTAAATGATCAGCGATAATGCGCATGGATTTGGTCACTTCAAGACTTTCGATATATTCACGGCCAGATAACTCTTCAATTTTTTGGATCAATGGCCAAAAAGTATCGATTTGAAAAACGTCGGCAAAACCGTTGAGGGTTACTAGTGTTCTTTCTAGCCCCATTCCAGTATCAACATTTTTCTGGGCCAAAGGTTCATAACTACCTTCTTTATTTTTATTGTATTGCATGAAAACATCATTCCAGATCTCCAACCAATTGTCTTCATCGGTTCCAGCATTACTTCCGGCTGGAGGAAATTCTGTTTCGCCTTTCCAAAAAAACATTTCGGTGTCTGGACCACAAGGACCGGTTTGACCAGCTGGACCCCACCAGTTATTTTTTCTTGGTAAATAGGCAATTTTATTTTCATCTACTCCCAAGCTTTTCCATATATTAGCCGCTTCTTCATCACGAGGAATGCCGTTTTCATTTTCACCAGCAAAAACAGTAACCGCTAATTTACGTGGGTCTAAACCTAAATATTTTGGAGAAGTTAAAAATTCCCAACTCCATTCAATTGCTTCCTTTTTAAAATAATCTCCCAATGACCAGTTTCCCATCATCTCAAAAAAAGTGTCGTGGCGAGTGTCGCCAACTTCATCGATATCTTGAGTGCGAATACATTTTTGGATATTAGCCAAACGCTTTCCTTCTGGATGCTTTTCTCCCAATAAATACGGCACAAGCGGATGCATACCGGCAGTAGTAAACAAAACCGTTGGATCGTTTTCTGGAATCAAAGAAGCACTTGGAATAATTTTGTGTTCCTTGCTAGCAAAAAATTCTAAATATTTTTGGCGGAGTTCTCTGGAAGTAATCATATTAACTTTTTGTTTTATTATTTCTAATTATATCAGCTACAACATCATTGAGTGAAACCAATGCCCAAACTAAATTTAAAACAACAAACGGATAACCTTTAATCAAAATTCCATAGACAACTAAAATTGCACTACCAATAAAATTTACCAAATCGTATTTTAACATTTCACTATTCCAAATCTTTTTCTGTTCCAAAATAAAGGCAACCAAAATGAATATGGCACCCACTATCCCTAAAATTGTAGTAAAATCCATATTCATATCGTGATTTTATCTAAAAATGATATTTCTGTAAAGCGGCTAATAAATTTCATAAAATAACTCCCCCACCCAAACACAAACCATTTTTATAAAATACTGCGAATTGACCTGGGGTAACTGCCCGCTGCTGCTTATGAAATTTTATTTTAATTTCTTTTTTATCCAAATAAATTTTGGCATTTTGCAATTCTTGTCGATGGCGTAATCGAATTTTACAATTTAATGGTAATTTTGGAATAGCATCGGACACCCAATTGATATCCCCCACTGTAATGTTATTTTTATATAATAATTGACTAGATTCTCCTCCCACAACTAATTCATTGGTATCAAAAATTTTCTCCAACACAAACATCGGTTTACCATCTTTACTGTTCAATCCCAAATTTCTTTGACCAATAGTATAATATGCCAAACCACCATGTTGTCCCAATACATTTTTATTCTCGTCTACTATTTTTCCAGGAGTTACCTTAATTTTGTTTTTTAAAAAATCACGCATTGGAACTTCTCCCACAAAGCAGATTCCCATACTCTCTTCTTTTTGAGCCGTAGGCAGATCAAATTTTGTAGCTAATTTACGCACCTGCTCTTTTTTATATGCTCCAATTGGAAACAAAACACTTTTTAATTGTTCTTGATTTAATTGATGTAAGAAATATGTTTGATCTTTATTTTTATCTTTAGATTCT
>CAINUM010000018.1 GCA_903853785.1 Candidatus Magasanikiibacteriota bacterium | reverse complement strand
TAACTATGACAATCTTTTGAGTCTGGCACAATTTTACGATTTCTTAATACCGTATGTATCAGGAGCAGAAAAAGATGCATCCTCGTATTATTTGTTGTTAATCAAAAAATTTCCAATGAATTATGACGTGATGCGTAAGGCGGTAAGAGTTTTGATAATTAATTCAGACAAAGCTGCCGTGTTGGGTGATAATGAGAGCGCTAATAACAGTCTTAAACTTGCTGCAGAACTGTCAAATAACTTATCGAAAAATGATCCCATAAATTTATACGGTCAATATTACGGAGCCCTGATTGCTCGCCGTCAAAATAATTTTGATTTAGCAACTAGTACTCTCGAACGAATAAAACCATTTTTAGTAAATGAACCAGATTTATATTTTGAACTCGGTCAGTCATATTTATCAGTAAATAAGTTTGAAAAAGCTCGAATAAATTTTAATGTAGCTTCATCGCTATCTGATGTATACAAAAAAAACAGTGAAATGTATCTAAGATTAATTGAAGAAAAAACAAAGAAGTAAGGCTTTTTAGTCGTCTTTTCAAGTTATACTATTAATGTTATACTGGAAATGGTTAATTTGACTAATTTTTAGTTGTAATTTTGATTATATATGAACATTAAGCAGTACTTTAAGGATGCGATAAAAGCCGATGCTTCGGATTTGCATTTGGTTGGTAATGAATTACCGATGATTCGTGTTGAAGGAGAGCTCAAGGAATTGGATGAAAAAAAATTGAATGCTAAAGAATTGGAACTGGCGATTTATGAAGAGTTAGCAAACAAGGATCAAAAAGCCCGTTTTGAAGAAGAAAAAGAATTGGATATTAGTTACGAACAGGACGGAGTGCGTTTTCGTGTAAATTTACACCGCCAAGAAGATGTGGTTGGTTTGAGCGCTCGTTTAATTCCGGCGGTTATACCTAGCCCAGAAGATTTACGCTTTGAACCAATTTTAAACGATGTTTCAAAAATGTTGGATGGCTTGGTGTTGGTGACCGGACCGACTGGTTGCGGAAAGTCCACAACATTAGCGGCAATTATTGAAGAAATAAACAAAACACGTAAAGCTCACATTGTCACGGTTGAAGATCCTATCGAATTTTTATTTGAAGATAAAAAATGTTTAATTGAACAACGTGAAGTTGGTACAGATACAAATTCATTTGCGAATGCTCTTAAACATGTTTTACGTCAGGACCCAAATGTAATTTTGGTTGGTGAAATGAGAGACCCAGAAACTATCGCCACAGTTTTAACGGCTGCAGAAACCGGTCACCTAGTATTATCAACTTTACATACTAGCAGCGCGTCAGAGGCGGTAGAGCGTATTGTAGACGTGTTTGAGGGGGCCAAGCAGATACAGATTTTAATCCAGCTTTCGTCAGTTCTGCGCGTAGTAGTTGCCCAGCAACTCGTACCGTCAAAAGACGGTGGCCGAGTACCGGCACGTGAAATTTTGGTTAATACTACTGGTGTTGCAAATTTGATTAAAGAAAATAATGTTAATCAAATCAAATCCGCCATTCAAACCGGATCAAAAGATGGTATGGTCAGTATGGAAAATTCAATTAAACAATTGCTTAAAGATGATTTAATAACTGAGGAGACTGCACAAAAAAGAACTGGACGAAGCAAATCGGTATAAAAACTCAGTAATTATGGATGCGATCAAAGTTATAAAAAAAATTAATACTTGTGCCAAAAAAGAAAAAACCGAAGTTTATGCTGTTGGTGGTTTTGTTCGTGATTATATTTTAGGAAGAAAAGAAAAAAAAGATGTTGATTTTGTGGTGGTAGGTAGCGGACTTGAATTCGCCAAAAAATTTGATTTATATATGAAAGAGGCGGGGAGTCTGGTGGAATTTCCGGATTTCGATACTGCCCGTTATGTGATTGGCGAAGGGGCGGAAAAAATGGTAGTTGAGTTTGCTGGTGCAAGATCGGAAAATTATGAAGCTACTTCACGAAAACCCAAAGTTGTAAAAGCTTCTTTAGAACAAGATCTGTCTCGTCGTGATTTTACTGTTAATGCTATGGCTGTACCGGTGGTTGCCTTTGCCGGGATTTTAAAGCCGTCTATAAAAAAAATAGTCGGTTTAGTGATAGATCCTTTTAATGGTCAAATTGATTTAGAAAACAAAACATTACGCACCCCGCTTGATCCAGATATCACATTTAGTGATGATCCGTTGAGAATGTTGAGAGCCGTTCGGTTTGCTGGACAACTCGAATTTTTAATAGACTCTAAAACATTAAAATCAATTAATGATAATTTTGATCGCCTAAAAATAATTTCCGCTGAGCGTATACAAGAGGAGTTATTAAAAATGTTGGCGGTAAAGACACCATCGGTTTGTTTGGCGTTGATGTTTCAAACTAAATTATTGAGTTTGGTTTTACCAGAAGTAGTAGACTTAGACGGTGTAGAAGAAATTTTTGGTCATCAGCACAAAAATAATTTAGTTCACACATTTAAGGTAGTTGATAATATTGCTCAGAGAACTGATAAAGTGATGTTGCGTTTTGCTGGATTGTTGCATGATATTGGAAAATCAAAAACTAAAAAATTATTACCTAAAATTGGTTGGACTTTTTATGCCCATGAATTTGTTGGTAAAAAAATGGTATACCAGATTTCAAAGCGTTTAAAATTGTCTAAAAATGATACAGAATATCTAGCAAATTTAGTGCGTTGGCACCAACAGCCAATTAGTTTAATGGATGATGATATTACTGATTCGGCCGTTCGTCGATTAATAGTTGCGGTTGGGGAAGAATTGAATGATTTGTTGATTTTGGGGAGAAGCGATATTACTACAGGAAATCCATACAAAAAAGAAAAAAGACTAAAGAATTACGATAATTTGGAGGAGCGGATTAAACAAGTGTTAGAGCGTGATCAATTGAGGGCTTTTCAATCTCCGTTTAGAGGTGAGGACATAATGAAAGAATGTGGGTTGAAGCCAGGTCCAACTGTGGGAAGGATTAAAGAGGCGATTGAAGAAGCTATATTGGATGGAAAGATTAAAAATGATTACAATGAAGCTAAACAATATTTTCTTGAAATTCGGAAAGAATATTTAGATGACGCCAAAGACTGGGAAAGATCATGATTTGACCGAAGTACACAATCGTGGTATGATAAATATGATAAATCATACTTAATTATATTATGAAAAAGAATAATTGCTCATTTGGGGATGTAGTTGGTACCACTAGTATTGGTGAACGTGGTCAGATTGTTATACCAAAAGAAGCTCGCGATACTTTAAAAATTAAAACCGGCGATAAATTTCTGGTAGTAATTCATTACGGAAAAATGATTTTAGTGCGAGAAGATGAGATGCGATCAATGATTAAAAATATAACAAAACACTTAAAATAAATATTTTATGTCAATATTCAAACAAAAAAAATTATATTTTATTCTTATATTGTTAGTAGGTGCTGGCTGGTACGGATTTCAACAATATCAAAAATCTAAGCTCCCACCTTTGTACGATACTGTTAAAGTAGAGCGTGGTACATTAGTTCAAAGTGTAGATGCCACCGGACAAATTGAGTCAGCACAGGATCTTTCCTTGAAATTTGAAATTCCAGGAATTTTAAGTACTGTAAATGTAAAAGAAGGTGATAAAGTAAGGGCCGGACAATTGCTTGGCAATTTGCGTTTAACTGAAATTAACGCATCTGTAGCTCAAGCTCAAGCGAATTTAAACAAACAACTAGCCGGTTCTACTCCTGAATATATTTCCCAATTAAAATCTAACTTAGATAAAGCAAAAAATGATTTAATGCAAGCGCAGGGAAATGGAAATGGAACTGAAGATAGTAAAATAGTTCAAAATGTCTACGACGATTTAGTCGTTAGCCTACAATCCGCTCAAATTGTTTTGTCTACATCTTTAACCTCTGCGGATAATATTTTAGGAGTTGACAATACTTTGGGTAATGATGGCTTTGAAAGTTATTTATCAATTTTAGATACATCAAGTTTGAATTCAGCAAAAAATCAATATTTGTTGGCTAAAACAGCCAAAAATAATTTTGATTTAGTAGCCAATGCAATTACAAAAAATAGTTCACACACTGACATTGATAAGGCGGTACAAAATGGAGAAACAGCAATGCTTGCCGCTAAGGACTGTTTGTTCTATGTTTCTGCAGTTTTGGACAAAACTCCACCAGTCGGCTCACTCTCTCAAAGCACACTGGATGCCATGAAAACTACGGTTCAAACTTCACGAACGGCTTTGTCGGTTAAATATGCGACAATTATTGACCAAACCCATTCAGTAGTAACAGCTCGCAATAATTATTTTTCATATCAAACGTTGGTGGACAAAGCCCAAGCTGCCTTAAAAGATGCAGAAAATCCACCACGTGAAGTTGATGTGGCGTCATATCGAGCAGCTTTGGCTCAAGCTGTTGCCAACCGTGAAAAGGCAAGTATCAAAGCGCCAATTGACGGTGTCATTACGCAGGTAAATAGTAAAGTTGGAGAAACCGTAAACTCCAGTGAAGTAGTATTTAAATTACTCTCACCTCATTATGAAATAAAAGTTGATGTTTCAGAAACTGATATTGCAAAATTAAAATTGACTGATGCTGTAATTATTACTCTGGACGCCTTTGGTGAGGATGCAAAATTTTCTGGAAAAGTTATAAATATCGATCCTGGTTCTACTGTGATCCAAGATGTAGTTTATTATAAAGTAAAAATTAGTTTGGACGATTCAGATAAGGCAATCAAACCAGGAATGACAGCTAATGTTATAATTAAAACAGATCAGAAAGACAACGCTCTTATAATTCCATCTCGTTCAGTTAGATCGGACGTTGGTAAATATGTAAATCTTTTGATAAATAATCAAGAAGAAAAAAGAGAAATAAAACTTGGTATCAAAGGAAACGACGGTAAAATAGAGGTTTTGGAAGGTTTAAATGAAGGCGATTTGGTTGTTCTTGGTTTACAATCCACCAAATAATATGCCTCCAGTTATTGAATTACAAAATGTATCGAAGGAATATCACAATGAAGATTTGGTAACCCCAGTTTTGCATGATATAAATTTTAAGATTGAAAAAGGGGAGTTTGTTGCGATTATGGGTCCTAGTGGTTCAGGCAAATCTACTTTAATGCACATCCTAGGTTTTTTGGATAAGATTTCTACTGGGAAATATATTTTTGATGGTCGTGATGTTAGTACTTTGGAAGATGATGACTTAGCTCAAATGCGAGGCACTTCCGTAGGTTTTGTTTTTCAGGCTTTTCATTTATTACCAAGAACAACGATTCTCGAAAATGTCATGCTGCCATTGATCTATACGAATGTGTCTGAAAAAGAAAGAATAAAAAGAGCTACTGAAGCTTTGGGGTCAGTGGGGCTTTCACACCGTTTGCAATTTTCACCTGGTCAACTTTCGGGTGGTGAAAAACAGCGTGCTGCAATTGCTCGTGCTTTGGTAAATAATCCTTCTGTTATTTTTGCCGATGAACCCACTGGTAATTTAGATTCTAAGTCTGGTTTACAGGTCATGCGTATTTTGCAAAAACTAAATTTAGATGGACATACAATCATATTAGTAACACATGAAAAATATACCGCTGACCATGCCAAAAGAATTTTGCGTGTTAGTGACGGAAATATTATATCAGACGAGTTGGTTAAGGTTCGCATAATAGCCAGTGAAACGTCAGACTTAGTAAAATAAATTCTATATTAGGCGACCCTAAAATTTATGAATCTAGTAGAAAATATTAATGGGGTGTGGAGTCTTATCGGGCGAAATAAAATGCGTTCGTTTTTGACTATGCTCGGCATAATTATTGGAATTATGTCCGTTATTATTGTTATGTCGGTGGGGGCTGGAGCTCAAAGCTTGATTATTAATCAAGTGAGTAGTTTAGGGTCAAATTTAATTGGTGTAATGCCAGGTCAATCAGATGAAAAAGGACCACCCGCCTCGGTTTTTGGTGTTGTGGTAACTTCACTAAAAGACGACGACATCAACGCTATAATGAAAGAAAATTCTCATTTGATTGCGTCTACCGGTTATGTAAAAGGCACAGACACTGTTGTGTGGGGAGACCACAAAACCGACACTACCTTTGTGGGTGTTAATGCAGATCTTCCTATTGTAGAAGATGCGGGAGTCGAGACGGGCCGTTTTTTTACTTCCGATGAAGATCGCGGTTCGGATAAAGTCGCAGTAATAGGAGGACAGGTTGCAAAAGATTTATTTGGAGATCAAAATCCATTGGGTGTTAAAATAAAAATAAAAAAAAC
>CAINUM010000017.1 GCA_903853785.1 Candidatus Magasanikiibacteriota bacterium | reverse complement strand
ATCATAGAAGGAATTACGTTAAATCAACTTATCAAAAATGCCATTGAAAAGGAGTTGGATTTGAAAGAATAACCAAAAGTTGGATATGCTACTCCCCATTCATCAGACCACAAATGTATCTTTCTTAATTGAATTTTTTAAATTTATTTTATTTTGTTGTTGTTGTGCTGTTAATATCGGGAAATAACTCGATAGAGTTATTCTCGATATTAATAGCATCTTTGGCGTATTGCTGTTTTCGCTTTTCATTGTCTTATGCTGCCTTTGTATACATCGCAACTGGTGTAACCCTGCCTATGCCCTGGTGTGTTTTGCGGTGATTGTAATACTCTATAAAGTTTTTAAGTCCTTTGTAAAGTTGAGTGCCGTTTTCTTCAGGATGCAGATATACATAGTCTTGTTTTAAAGTCCTCCAAAACCGTTCGATAAAAATGTTATCAATGGCTCTACCTTTGCCGTCCATGCTTATTTTTATTCCTGCTTTTTCGATATATTCCGTCCATAAGGCACAGGTAAACTGGCTGCCCTGGTCGGAATTGATGATCTCTGGTTTGCCATATTCTGCTATCGCTTTCTTTAAAACAGCATGGCTGTTTTCGGCATCCAGGCTGTTGAAAATACCCCAGCCTACAATATACCGACTATACAAATCAATGATTGCAGTAAGATACATAAACCCTTTGGCCATCGGTATATAGGTAATATCTATTGCCCATACCTGGTTTGGTTTTGTTATTTCAATCCGTTTTAATAGATATGGCCGTATGTATTTTGCATTGCCTAATTTGCTCAGATTGCGTTGCGGGTAAATTGCCATTATGCCCATCTTTCGCAGCAATCGGCGTACTCGTTTATGATTGACAAAAAAGCCTAATAGCATCAAATAGTCTTGCATTTGAAGTACCCCATGGGTGGGGTGATCTAAATAGTTTTCATCCATCATTCGCATAATTTTCAGGTTTTCATCCGATTCACCCACAACTTTTTTATATACATTGCTGCGATTGATATCTAACAATTCACATTGCTTACGGATGCTTATCTTCTCATTTACTGCAATATACGATTTCATCTCGTTCATAGTCCGGCCCTTCGTGAAATTTTTTTTAGCCAATCACACTCTACTTCCAGTTGCCCGATCTTAGCGTAAAGCTTTTCCTTTTCTGCTTCAAAGTTTTCTTCTGGTGCTCTGGTCTCAAATATTTCTGATGACCGATCCAAAAACTCTTGCTTCCATTTTGAAATCATGTTGGGATGAACTTCATAATGCTTGGATAGTTCTGCCATCGTTTCACGCTCCCTGAGTGCTTCAATGGCTACGTTGGCTTTAAATGCTGCTGCGAATTTTCTTCTCTTTACTTTCATGTTTTACGTTTTTTTTCCACCGTTAATATTACTACTTTTTCAACTTAACTAGTGGTCCGAATTTTGGGGAGTATTATACAAGAAAAAACCTAACACAAACCTATTTGATTACAAGTTTTTCGGTAAAGATTTTGCCGTCTAT
>CAINUM010000016.1 GCA_903853785.1 Candidatus Magasanikiibacteriota bacterium | reverse complement strand
TTCTATTTTACAGTATATAATTTTGATATTATGTGGTGTTTAATCGCGAACAGCTCAAATTTATTCAAAGGATTTTATCGCAATGATTAATAATTTTTACATTTTACTATTTGTGCTTTCATCTACTATTGACCCGTTAGCCATCCGCTAATGTTCACGAATTTTACAATAGTATGATTTGTGTTAAAAGCATATACTTTCTTGAAAACATACAGGTTAGAAAACATCATAAGAAAGTTATGCCGTCTAAACCATGTATTTGAATAGTATCATTAAATATTATGCTATAGTTATTCGTAGGAAATGAATGGCTTAATAAGCAATGAATGAGTGGTGTATCGCACCATTAGAGAGCTTGATTAGTGTCACATTATTACTGAAGAGAGTAAATAATAAGGCTCACCTGTGTTTTGGTTTCGTGGTATTTTAGTTGGATAAGCTGTTAAGCATCAAATGAAGAAATGGGAAATTTAAAGTAACCGGCGAGATATTCTTCGCATAGTGAATTCACAAAAGGAATTTCAACTTTGTCTCCGAACAATCACGAAGAGGTAATTCTGATGCGTCTCCATTCAGCGACAAACTAACTCGTAAAAAAAATCTTTGATTTCTGAAACTCAAAATATTTACCTTTATATATACAAAATCCGTAGTAAACAAATCGAAAAATCGAGAGTGGCCAATTTATTGATCCCAAGATAATTTATTCAGATTAGCGCAAATTAGGTTAAATCTTATAAATACAAAACCCGATAGATTTTAAAAATCCACCGGGTTTATTTTTTAATTCTCAATCGCCACCCTCTATATGAGTAGGGGCTTAAAATTAATTGTATGCAAAGACAACAGTGTAAGAACCCTGATAAAGCCCTGAAGCCTGACTGCCACCCAAATTAGCTTTCCCATCAAGTTGAATAGTCTGAGAACCATTCGATTGTGCAACTGAAGCAAAGGTATTATTTTTAATTGATGTTTCTAATGTAAAACCATTACCTACTGAATCCGAAAGAGATGCCGACTTAACAACTACATTGCATGTAACGTCTTTACCTGAAAATAAAGTAATTGCACCAAGATTGATATTTTCAGAATTTTTGTAAGATTGTTCGTTTGCTTTACGTTCGGTAATTGCTGCAAGTTCAAAGCTTGTAATTGCATTTGACGCTGCACTAACTGACTCAATAACTTCAGCAGACACATGACCGATTGCTACAATCTGACCGCTGCATACCCTTGACACTCCCAATGTGAGTGTAAGTATTGCTGCAAAAATCAGTGTAAAATTCGTTTTCATGGTATTCTGTTTTAATATTTTTAAGCCAATAAATAAATAATCCTTTCGTGCTGCAAATATAGGTAAGAATATTTACAATTGTACCAAAAGGTAAAGAAATATTTTACAGAAGTGTATAATTTTTTAAAAATAGGGCTAATTTCTATTAATGAAGTCTGGCGGATTTTTTATAGTGGTGAATATTAAACAAATACGAAACAGTCATTTTTTGTAAAATTATTTTACAAATACGAAATG
>CAINUM010000015.1 GCA_903853785.1 Candidatus Magasanikiibacteriota bacterium | reverse complement strand
TCGGCTAATTCTTATTTTGAGGTGCTATGAAAAGTAACCTGCCACCCGATAGAAGAAAAAATCCCTGTCTTTGATACCAAAATTGTTGAATAGGAAGCGTTGTATTTTACTATTCATGTTTTCGGCTTTGGCATTTGTTTGACCTTCTTTGAAGTAATTGGTTATATCGTCCTGATGCTTTTCTATCATCTTACGCACACCATTGAATGCTGTTATTTTAGCCTGATCTACCTGATCGTACCACTCGAACAACTCTCGTTCAATTGAAATGATATGTCTGCCAATGTTGCCACGTTGGTACCATAGTCTTAGTTTTTGGGTTAATTCATAAGCTGTTTGTAGTATAGGAAAGCTGGAGAACAAATGATTCATGATTTCTATTTCATCTTCTTCCCAATCGGGTTGCATCTTGCAGAGGATATAACGGCTACGTTCTAATAATTCTACATCTGTCCATCTGTTGTCTTGATCGGTATTATATGATGTGGTTTGCGTTAAAAGGGTCTGGGAGTCGGTAAGACATTGAGTTTTGAGTTGTTTACGCACCTGATTCAGAGCATCCAGCAGGTGTTTTATTACGTGAAATTTATCTATAACCAATTGTGTATTGGGAAACACTTCTTTGCAAAATTTCTTATACGATGGGCTCATGTCACAGCTTACCGATTTTACTTCGCTTAATTTTTCTGACAGATAATTTTCCATGGCTTGCTTTAGATATTCTGGCTTCAGGGTTTGGGCAAGAAAGGCTATTTTACCGGTTTTGGAATTGGTCATGATGGTGTACATCTTTTTCCCTATCTGCTTTTCATCAATGGTCATGTGAGTGCCAAAGTTTTCGACTTTGGCGATGGGAACTGGTTTTTCCTTCAACACTTCACCCGTGTCTTTATCAACTATCGTTATTTTCTTTTCGCCCCAACGTCCTGCTGCCACATCTGGCCTGTATTCGCTCAGTTTCTCTTTGTACCAGTAGTGCAGCGTTTTGGGTTTGAGGCCAAACATATAGGCTACGCAACTGATGTTCACCGGGTGTTGTTCTATTCTATATTTTTAAAAAGCCTGCCATGTCGGGAGTGAGTTTTGAAGAGTCTTTCGTAAGGGTGTACTCGTTGCTGTAATGGATATCGGAGCCAGCTTGTTTCCATCTTCGACGCTTCATTACCAAGTATACTGGCTTTAACGTAAAACAATGGCTTAGTATGTGCATAGGGTTGCAATAACCATCTAATACTATATCCTCCTGCCCTTTGAGCTTGTCAGGAATTAAGTTTCCTTTTTCGTGAAGTACTATTTGCCATTCGCTTTTTAGTTCTTTGACTTCAAATACCGAAAAGTATTCCAAAAAATCCCGAGGTACCATCATCCGGGTCATCTCGAAAAATAAGTCTTGCTGTGGTTGCTTCTGCTTTTGTCCCATCGTGCCACAAAGTTAATCCTTCTACTTTTCATAGCACCTCAAAATAAGAAATAGCCTAAATTTTTGCTTCAGCCGGTGTTCCCAGAAGGATTGCGATCCATTGTGTTTTTTCATTATGTTCCAGGACGATTTTAATGGTCATGGTGATAGGAACTGCCAAGAACATTCCCACGGTACCCAAAATAAATCCCCAGAAGAGAAGAGACAGAAATACGACCAGTGTTGAGAG
>CAINUM010000014.1 GCA_903853785.1 Candidatus Magasanikiibacteriota bacterium | reverse complement strand
AATTAAAAAAAAATAATGATGGTGTGGTGGAATTTTATTATAATGATAGTTGGCTTTCTGTATTACCAGAAAATCAATTTGATCTGACTGCTGCCACAATATTTGGTTTAAACGAACGTTTAACTTTGGCAGCGATTTCCCCTTTGATCGATGATACTGGTTTAACTTTAAGAGAAAAGTTTAATGAAGAATGGGAATTATATAGTTTGGCCATTGAAAATGATGATTTGTTGAGTTACGGATATTTTGCATATTATCCAGAAAAAAATCATTTAGTTCATTTCTGTGATCCGTATTGGCATAAAGTTGTGTCAGTAGCTAGTAGCTCTACTCTATTAACGGATCCAGAATTTAAATTTAAGTGGCGCGAAGTTCGTGAAATTTTTACAAAGACTGTGGTGGGTGTGGCAGGATGTAGTGTGGGAAGCAATATTATACATAATATTATGATGGATATGCGTCCAGATAATATTAAGATTGCGGATAAAGTTCCTTATAAAATGGAAAATATAAATAGAGTACGTTTGGGTTATTGGGACATGGTTAAAAGTAATTCTAATCGCATGAGTTTGTTGGATGTAGGTTTAAAAAACAAAGCACATGTCGTTGCTGATCAAATATACAGTATTGATCCTTTTACCAATGTACATGTTTATGATGAAGGTTTGAATCAAGAAAATATTGTAAAATTTTTTGATGGAGATGAATTTGAACCTAAAATGGATATAATTATCGAAGAAATTGACGACCCTCAAAGTAAATTATTTATCCGTCAGGAAGCTAGAAAACGCCGTCTTCCTTTGATTATGGCTAGCGATATGGGGTCGATAGTTCAAGTAGAAGTTTCGAGATATGATCTTGATGAAAATTTGCCTTTGACTTTTGGAGTTAGTGACGAAGAACTTATTTTGGCAGTAGAAAATTTTTCTCAAAGCGGCACGGATCGAAAAGTATTTTTTAAATTCGTGGATACTTTGATTGGCACGGATTATCGTCAGGATGAGTTGCTGCGAATCATGGAAGAAAGATGTGAAATACCCACTTCAACCATAATACCCCAGTTAGGATCGACAGCAGCGGCCTCAGGGGCGATTGTAGCGGAATTGGTAGCCAGAATTCGCCTAGGACATAGTTATCCTAAACGATTTTTGTTTAATAAAAAAACTCTGGAAGTAAAAATTTATTAGTAGTTGGTAATTACTTTGTTTAGTGGCCAGCGAGGAGAATGAGGACGTTCAGCGTCTTCTTTTCTTTTTATGTATCCCATTCTAAAAAGGGAAAGGATTCTTCGGTTTGTACCTAAAAATGACATTGAAAAAAGTTTGTTTATGAGTGACACTTCAGTTATACCAGCGTGCATCGTAAACATGATATTGTGGGCTGCAAGTTTTAAAAAAATATTTTCTACAATTTCACCGGCAGCGATCCAATTTTCCAGCGTGTCGTCTGAAGCAGTTAAGAAGCAGATGGTTGGAGATTTCTCAATACCGATTTTACCACCAGTAGAAAATTTTAGACCATCGGCTGGGTTCAAAGGGATCGCTCCGGTCAATCCTAGGTGCAATCTCTGAGCCTCGTCATCTCCTAGGCCAAAACCTATTCCTGGCATTCCAACGAAACTAGCGGAGTTGTTTGGTAGTAACCATTCACCTAATTCACGGCTAAATTTTTTGGAGTTAATTACAAAATTATCAGCTTGCCCTTGAAATTCCCCGATGGTCAAACGACGCAGTCGATCGGAAACAAGATGTATTTTTATTTTATCATTATTTAAAGATTCAATTTCATTTAATAAATTTGTAGGAATTTCAGAGCTTTCTAAATATTCGGCACGCGTTACTTTTCTTTTAAAAATTGCTTGGTATAGATCATCAAAACTTTCAATTGGAGTATCGGAAGACAGAGTTATTTTTAATAATGGTATTATTTCTGTATTGTGCTCAGTAGGTTTAAAAATTTGTTTGTCTTCGTTTAGAATAATAGTTTCAGTTTTATATCCAAATAAAGACGCTGCAATTTTTATGTTTGCGAGAGCACAACCCATACTTATGATAGTTTGACGACCGTTAACATCAGAAGCCGGTAGAATATATTCTTTTGCAACACTGATGGATATTTCAAAATTTTCAGAATTAATATTGAAACGCCAAGGTTGAGTGTTGTGTGAGCTCGGAGCTAGGTGAGCAACTAAACAAAAGTGTGTTAATTTTTCTTTTGTTGTAAGGTTCTTAAATTCGTCAATTTTTAATGGAGCGGTTTGCCAAATCGAGTAGTTTTCTCCGGAGTAATCATTCATAATTTCCTGGTGAATAGATTAAAAATAGTGTATAATGTGATTATTCTAATATTATAACAGTCGATTTATTTTAATACAATATGTTTAGTTTTAATGGTCAAGGTTTTGAAATTTTATTAAACTTTATAACATTTTTCGCTTCTAGTGTTTTAGGAACACTAACCTTTGTTAAAGATCGCAAAAGTTGGACTAACAGATTGTTTGGTATTTTAGCGCTATTAATAGATACATACATAGTAGTTAACTATCTTTCTTTACACCCGCCACAAGCGACACCAGAAAGTCAGTTGTTTTGGATCAGAATAGTTATGTTTGTTTGTTCATTTATTGGCCCAACTCTACTTTTGTTAGTGATAAATTTTCCTGGACGGTTATTTTTATTAAAGAATAAATTTTTAATTCCACTGCTGTCGTTGATGTGTTTGTCGGCTGGCGCATCCTTATCAAATTTGGTTTTTGAATCAATCGGATATCCAAACGGCAGTCCAGTACCGGTCCCTGGCGCCGGCATTGTCATTTTTGCGCTGGATTTTGTTGGTTTATTTTTAGTTAGTTTTGGGGTTTTGATTTATAAATATCGTAAAGCGGTAGATCAAGAAAAAGCAAAATTATTGCTATTTTTATTGGGTGTATTGTTTACATTTACATTCATGGGAGTATTTACGGTTGTGGCAGTGGTATTGTTTAAGACATCGTCCGGAGTATTTTTTGGGCCAATATCATTCGTTATATTATCATCATTTGTAGCTTTTGCAATTATAAAACACGGATTATTTAATATTAAAGTAATTGCGACTAAAATATTAATAGTCACTCTCTGGATTATATTTTTCTCGCGTATATTTTTAAATGAATCAACTCGACAATATAGTATTGATATCGTTTTGTTTTTAGTTATATTTATTTTTGGCATTGGATTGTCTCGAAGTGTTGAAAGAGAAGTAAAACAAAAAGAAGCGGCGACCAGTATGGCTGATTCTTTGGAGATTGCCAACTTAAAATTACAAGAGCTGGATCGTCAAAAAACAGAATTTTTATCGATTGCATCACACCAATTGAGAACACCATTGTCTATCTTGAAAGGCTACATCGAGTTAATCGAAGATGGTGGTTACGGTAAAATTACCAAAGAAACGGGTCAAATTTTGAAAAACATGGATGAAAGTAATGAGCATTTAATTAAGTTGGTGGACGAATTTTTAAATATTTCACGAATTGAACAAGGTAGAGCAAAATATAATTTTGCAGATTTTGATATAATTAATACGGTAAAGGGTGTTGTGGTTGAGCTAGACAAGCGAGCCGAAGATAAGGGGTTGAAATTAAAGATGGCGGGCAAAGGTGTTCGTCATATTGTTGGTGACGAAGAAAAAATTCGACATGTTGTATTTAATTTTGTAGATAACGCTATTAAATATACAGAAAAGGGTGTAATTGAAGTTGGTGTAGACAACGATAAAGATGGTCTAAAAATCACAGTTAGTGATCATGGCTTCGGTTTTGAAAAAGTCGATGAAGTGAATTTTTTTCAAAAATTCTATCGTGGCCAAAATGTTAAAAATACCAATGTTACCGGTACTGGTTTGGGGTTGTACGTCTGTCGTAAATTTATTGAGGCGCACGGTGGGAAGGTTTGGGCGCGCAGTGTAGGACTTGGAAAAGGTAGTGAATTTTGTTTTTGGCTACCACTCAAGCCAATTGAAGTGGTCAACAGTGCAGTTTAAGGAAAGATGGTTGTCTTTTTTCATCAAATATTGTAAAATAAAAGTAATAAATATTAATTCTATTTTTTATGATTTTTCAAAAATCCACTTCTAAAAATGTTGTTGAAGAAGAAATGCCTCAATATGAAACACCGGCTGGCACTGAACGAGTGGATGAAGTTGAGACTGTAGTTGGTCCATCTGTAAACGTAGAGGGCGATTTTGCCTCCGAAGGTAATATTATTATTAAAGGAACGGTATCAGGAAGTGTTCATACAAGCCGGTTTTTAGCAGTAGAACAGGGTGCTAAAATTATGGCTAATGTACGTGCTGGTACAGCTAAAATATCTGGAGAAGTGAAGGGTAATTTGAAAATTAGAGAAACTTTGGAGCTTACTTCAAGCGCTAAGATTTTGGGTGACATTGAAACTAGAGTTCTATCGGTAGAACCAGGCGCCTTATTATTTGGTAAGATATCGATGCCTGGGATTGAAGGTGCTGAAACAAGAAGCGCAAAACCACGTGTAACTCGTCGCGGTGAAGAAACAGCAGAAGCTGGAGAATAAGTCGAGTTATTTAGAAGATTTGAAAATGTGGTAGAAGCATATGTATGTTTATCTTTATGACAATTTTTTGCGACAAAAAAAATATGATTCTGTAATCAAAGCGGTGGAGGTGCGTTTGACTGACTATGGAATTGCTGGAAAGATTTTGCGCTTAAATAATTTTATTGATCCAAAACAGATAATAGATGATGAAATAAAGCGCGGTGCAAAAACCGTAGTTATAGTTGGTAATGATGCTACCTTTGGCTATGTACTATCACGTGCGGCCACCTGTGATTGCACCTTTGGTTTTTTGCCAATTGGTCCTAGTAATACCATTTCTGAGGTGTTAGGTATACAAACAGGTATTGAAGCGTGTGATGTTCTTTCTAAGCGCCGTAAGGAAAGTTTGGATGTGGGATGGATGAATAATCGATATTTTGTTTCTCAACTACATGTCTTGCCCGCCAAACTTAAAGTTGTTTATGATGAAAGATTTGCAGTGACTGCTAATGAAAAAATGGAAGTTATTGTTTGTAACTTACAACCATTTTATTGGAAAAAAGATAAAAAAGATGTGTCTGAACAAGTCGTTCATCCACAAGATGGAAAATTGGAAGCGTTTTTACGACCATTGACAAAGCAGGGGTGGTGGGGCTATAAATATGAGGATCCAAGTGTTTTTCCATTTGAAGAAATGGAGATTGTGTCGGACTCACCTTTTACCGTTGAAGCCGATGGTAAAGTATCAAAAGAGGTCAAAGTAAAAATTAAATTGGCCCATGGCAAAATTGATATGATTGTAGGTAGAAATCGAAAGTTTTAAAAATTTAGCCCAGGTGGCGAAATGGTAGACGCACAGCCTTGAGGTGGCTGCGACCGCAAGGTCATGGAAGTTCAACTCTTCTCCTGGGCACTTATTAAAAATTATTTATGAATTATTTTGTAGGAATAGTTTGTGTATTAATCGGGTCCGTCTTAATTCTAAAAACGGAATGGTTTTTGGAAAATTTTGGAACGATTGGTTGGGCAGAGGCAAATATGGGAACAAGTGGAGGTAGCCGTTTGATGTATAAGTTAATTGGTCTAGTCGGAATTTTTATTGGTTTTTTACTGGTTACCAACATGTTCCAAGGTTTTTTAATGGGAACACTTGGTAAAATATTAGTAAGAGGTTAAAAATAAAATATGTTACATGCTGGACGTGCGTTAATCGATCCATTTAGTATTTTTTCAAAAGTTGGATTAACTAAAGGAATGAAGGTAGCCGATATGGGCTGTGGTCGCACCGGGCATTTTGTTTTTCCTGCCGCTAGAATCGTGGGCGAAACTGGGGTAGTATATGCAGTAGATATTTTAAAGGACGTATTAGAAAGTATTAATAGTTGGGTTAGGTCGCATGCACTTAGTAACATTCAAGTGGTGTGGTCAGATATTGAAGCGGTAAATAAAACACCGATTCCACCAAAGAGTTTGGATATGTGTTTTTATATGAATGTGATGTTTGCGATAAAGAACAAGCAAGCTGTTTTGACTGAAGCGTCACGATTAATTAAAAGTGACGGTCAGATAGTTGTAGTGGATTGGGCAAAAAGACTAGGGGCGTTGGGGCCGTCTGACGAAGAAATGGTGGACCCAAAACAATTAGCCGAGATCGCTGATCAATGTGGTTTAAAATTAGTTCAAAATATTTTAGTTAGTAATTACCATTATTGTTTGATATTTAAAAAAATATAATTATGCAAATTCAGAATATATTAAGAACGTCGTATTGGTTTTATCAGCCGTTTATAGCTGTTGGAGGAGTAAAATGGGTTTGGATCGTTAGTTTTTTGGTATTAGTTTTGTTGGGAATGATAGCTAAAATCGTTCGAATGAACAATCAAAAAATTGATCAAGGTGCTAAAGAAGTTTTACGTCGTGCTGGTAATTTATTAATTACAATGGGGTTGCTTGGTTTGATGTGGATGTTTTTCAGACAACAACAAGTGGCTTTTTTAGCTTGGCGTTTCTGGTTGTTATTGTGGGTTGTATTGTTTGCTTGGTGGGGTTTTAAGGTAAGTTATTACGCTACAAAGCGTCTTCCAATGATCAGTAGCGAACAAGCAAAAAAACAAATGATGAATAAGTATCTACCAAAAAGTAAATAATATGGACTCTGGGAGGGGTAAGAAGATCGGAAAGTGGGGAGAAGATCAAGCCTGTGCCTTTTTAATTCGGCACGGGTTTTTTATTAAAGACAGAAATTATTATTCGACCGTGGGGGAGTTGGATATTGTTGCGGAAAAAGGTGGGGATTATTATTTTGTAGAGGTAAAAACACGAGTTAGTGGGGAGTTGGCTAGCGATTTGGCAATCACAAAACCCAAAAAACATAAAATGGAGAAAACTGTACGAAAGTATTGTTATCACCGGAAAGTAGAAGAAGTAGCTATCATTTTAGCCGGCTTGCTGGTTGTTTATGACAATATTTCGAAAATCGTCAACTTTCGTTTTGTTGTTTTTAATTGAACATTGACAATTTCGTCAAAATTCATTAAACTTAAGCCAAATTAAATATTAATATTAAAGAATATGAATTTACCTCAAAAAGAACGATCTTTTGTGGCAATTAAGCCTGACGGTGTTCAGAGATCACTAGTTGGTGAGATTATAAAACGTTTTGAACGAACTGGTTTGAAGTTGGTTTGTTTGAAAATGACTATGGCGACTGCCGACAAATGTTGGACTCATTACAATAAAGACGAAAAATGGTATGAAGAAAAAGGTGCGAATGTGGTAAAAAATCGCACAAACGCCGGTTTGCCAATTGAAAAAGAAGCAATCGAATACGGGCGCGATATTATCGGTGCTTTGGTAAAATTCATGACTTGTGGACCGGTAGTGGTGATGGTTTGGGAAGGTAACCAAGCAGTAAATATCGTAAAAAAATTAGTTGGTGGAACTGAACCTACAACTTCTGATGTTGGTACTATTCGTGGAGACCTTACTCTAGATTCATATGAATTATCCAACTTGGCTAGTCGTGCGGTGCGTAATTTGATTCATTGTTCTGATAAGCCAGAAGAAGCTGAACGAGAAATCGCTATCTGGCTTGATCCTAAAGAAATTTTAAGTTATCGCTTGGTTCAAGAGCAGATTTTGTACGATGTGAATATTGATGGTTTGCTAGAATAATTTTATATATAACATTAAGACCTTCAAAATTTGAAGGTCTTTTTTTTGACAGAATATTCCGGTGTTTGATATAATATAGTCGTCTCGGTTAAGCGGTAAAAAATGTTCTACAATTTTTTAATGTTGGATGGCCAATATTTGATTACCCCGTGGGGTAAGCGTGAGGTCAACCACCCTACAAGTTAGGGACATTAAACCCTTAGCCGGATACAAAAAACCCTCGTTAGTTCGAGGGTTTTTTGTATGATTATATTAAATTTTTGTTTTAAAGTAATTTATGATTTCTTCTTGGCCATTAAAACATTGTGTTCCGTCCCAGTATAAAGGCACTCCCATGCCGTCTTGAGTACTCAATCCACATTGTTTCCAAATTTTAGTCATAAGCAAAGCATTGTCTTGGTCATGCCAAACCTCTTTAGTTGAAAATTGAACTTTTTTATCTACACCATTAGCAGAGATAAAATCCTCGACTATTTTACAATGAGGACAGCCTTCGCCAACAAACAGGATCGCATCTTTTGGAATACCAGCCACTTTACTTGGTAAAAATATTAGCCACATTGCAAAAATCACAATAATAGCGGTAATAATATAGGGAAATGCTTTTTTCATAATAACGTTAAATATTAACCAGTGAATTATAGCTGTGTTTGCTAAATTTGGCAATAAAAAATCCCTCCATGGTTTGGAAGGATTTTGAAGTGTGTGTTATGCGTTTTTGGAAGCAGTACGGCGGCAAGAAGAGCAAGCCTTAACTTTTTCAGTTCCAACCAAAAGAGGTTGTAAATTTGGGTGCTGACGACGAGGTACGCGGCGTTTACTGTGACTAACATGGTTAGCGCGAGCACTGGTTTTTCCGCAAACTGAACATAATTTACTCATAAGATTGATTGTTTATAGGTAATAGGATATAATTGACATTGAAATTATAGTCAATTACAAGCTTTTTGTCAAGAGAAAGCCTAATTTAAAGCCTTCTTCAATCTCTTTGAGGTTGGCTGAATCGAGATATAATTCCATGTTTAGTTATTATTTATTTAAAAGTT
>CAINUM010000013.1 GCA_903853785.1 Candidatus Magasanikiibacteriota bacterium | reverse complement strand
TTTAATTATTTCTTTTTGTTTGTGCGAATACGAAATAGCAAAATATCCTTGAAATAATATTCCTCCTTTAACCACCTCTTGTAAAAAAATAGTTTTGAGTAAAAATGATGTAGAATTATCTTTATCCTTAAAATTCATACTTAGATTAGGTTCAAAACCTACTATATCCACAAAATTTTCTAATTTATGTTTTTTAACCAGTGAAATCAATCCTATTTTAAGCATTTTCCCCATCCTCCAATAATGGTCTTGAACTTTTTTTAATTTCATTTCCTTTATGGTCGCAATAGCAGCGGCCAAACCTATCGTTTCAGCGCCGTGTGTCGTAGATATTAAAAATACTCTTTCTTTTTTATGTAAAAGACCGCCTAACTCCATTATTTCTTTTCTACCCGCCAACACCGCCAATGAATATCCGTTAGCAATTCCTTTACCGTAAGTTGTCAAATCTGGTTTTAAACCATACAGTCTTTGCGCCCCTTGTTGACTAAACCTAAAACCAGTTATCATTTCGTCGATTATCAACAAAGAACCGCTATCTTTAACTATTTTTTGAACTTTGAGTAAAAAATTATCTTTTGGAGGCTCTGTAGTAACTGCTTCCATGATAACACAAGCTATTTCTCCAGGAAATTTTTTAAATAAATTTTCTAGACTTTCAATATCATTATATTTAAAAGACAAGGTCAGTTCTTTTATTTCTCTCGGAATACCGCTATCACAAACAGTCGTACCCATCGCCCAATCATCATAACTAAAAAAAGGATGGCTACCGCAAAGTACAATATATTTACGACCTGTATATGCTCTTGCCAACTTAGTTGCAGCCGAAGTTACTGTAGATCCATTTTTTGCAAACTTAACCATGTCAACATTTAATAATGTCTTCTTTAATAAATCAGCGAGAATAAATTCAGTAATATGAGGCCGGCCAAAATTAGTACCTTCTCCTACTTGTTTAATAACTGCTTTATTTACAGTTGGATAACAATGTCCTAATGATACAGACCGTAAACCCATACACCAATCAAGGTATTTTTTATTATCCTCACCCCAAACATATGCGCCTTTACCTTTGAACATAACTTTTGGCGCATTAGCTGAAAATTGATCATCACCCTTGGAATACGTATGAGCTCCCCCAGGTATTAAAGAGTGGCGTTTTTTAATAAGTTTTTTAATATTTACATTCATATAAACATTTTAAAAAATCATGTTAATGGTTTGTATTTTTTCATAATGTTTTCAACAATAAAAAAATCCAAACCGTCATCAATTTCATAATTTTGCCATCTTTCGATCAAATACGGCATTAATTTTTTTGGATAAAATGTTCTTTCTTTGTAAAGTGTAGTTGTTTTAATCATATACAACACTCCGTAAGGAAAATAAACTTTATTGTTATCCTGTCTCCTGGAGATACTAGGCGCATCAGTAAAGCTGCTAACAAATTTCCCAGTAATTTTTTTCGTATAACTCGGATGTTCCAACTGTATCTGACCTAAACTTACTATAGCATCAAAATTATCATCATCAATTAAATTACGAACTGCATTGTCAATGTCGTCCTTTTTCCTAAGTGGAGACGTTGGCTCTAAAAGCAGAACAAAATCATATGACTCCCCATGTTCTTCTAAGGTGTCTAGAGTGTGAATTACAACATCTATCGAGGTGGAATTATCTTGAGCTAATCCATTTGGTCTTAAAAACGGTACGCTTGCCCCATTTTTTTTAGCGACAGTAGCAATTTCATGATCCTCCGTACTAACAATTACACGATCAATAAACTTACTAAAAAATGCAGCTTTAATACTCCAAGCGATCAAAGATTCACCTGCTAATGGTAAAATATTTTTACGGGGCAAGGTTTTACTACCACCACGCGCAGGTATTAGTGCTAATATTTTTTTATTTTTATACATATAATACCCAAATTAATTGCCTTTAGTATTTTCAAACATTTTAATTTTTTATTTCCCACTGAATCAATGGGGCTGCCACACCTTCTCTTTTTTCTGACCAATACCAATAAGGTGATGTGCTTTGCACCCCATCAATTTTAAAACTTATCGTTGGAACATTTATAGTATCGGCACTAAACAAACGCTGCCTATGTATCAAACCACCATTCAGTATAACTTTGTAAACACCTTCGTTTAACAGCCCTTCTGGCAAACGACTTCTCAACAAGCATTTCCCTTTCTTAATAACGGGCCATTTGTCTTCTGCGACATCAGTATGAAAAGACATATAAACAACTACATTGTCTTCGTTATAAATTCCATAACCAATTGTTAACGCTGGTTCCACCTCATCAATATCAGCTTCAATATTTACCCAAACATCACTAAAATTTGATATTTTTCCTTCTATTTTTTGACCAGTTATATCTGAAATAAAAATATTCAGAGGCTTAAACCATGGGTTACAAAAAAGATTACCTGGATTAGACCAATTTGAAAATTTT
This sequence comes from Candidatus Magasanikiibacteriota bacterium, assembly GCA_903853785.1. Lineage (GTDB taxonomy): Bacteria > Patescibacteriota > Patescibacteriia > Magasanikbacterales > GWA2-37-8 > CAIOJG01. The sequence goes on along the minus strand of CAINUM010000013.1, from coordinate 150 downwards.
TGTTCATCGAATGCTGATAAATAGTGATTGATAGCCTGACTAGTTTCGCCGATAAATTTAATTTGACCGTTTTCTAACAAAATACACTTTGTGCACAATCTTTGTACCGCAGCCATATTGTGACTTACGAACAAAACTGTCCTACCTTCT
>CAINUM010000012.1 GCA_903853785.1 Candidatus Magasanikiibacteriota bacterium | reverse complement strand
TCCGTATCATCCATGATATCTAAATAAGAGCCAGGGGCACGATACCATTCAATCATGGTAAACTCTGGATTGTGAGTACCGCCAAAACTTTCCACATTTCTAAAACACTTACTAATCTCAAACACTTTCTGCCATCCGGCTGAAAGAATTTTTTTCAAAGCATATTCAGGTGAAGTGCGTAAATAGAATTTATGAGATTTTAAATATGGATCTATAAAATGAACGGCCATCGGATTTAAATATGGCTCCTGTCCAGGCAGTCGTAATGCGATCGGTGTTTCTGCTTCAACAAAATTTTGTGACCAAAAAAATTCACGAACTAAACGCAGTATCTCCAAGCGCTTTTCGTAAATTTCTTTTAAACGATGATTATTTTTTAATTCACTAAAAGTAGACATAATAAAAACATCCCGACATAATCGGGATGATTTATTTTTATTTCGGTATGAAAGGCATCAAACTTGCTTGACGTGCGCGTTTGATTGCATTAGCCACATGACGTTGATGTTTGGAGCAAAGTCCACTGCGACGTTGAGGAGCAATCTTCATATAAGAAGATACAAACCGACGTAGATTCATAACATCTTTGTAATCTATTGCCACTTTGTTGTTTACGCAATAGAAACAGCTCTTGATTTCGGTTTTTTGGTTGCTGTTGTTACTAGGTACTGACATAATTTATTTTTTTAAAAAGGAATATCTTCAACTTTAATTTCTTCTTCAATAATTGGCTGGGGTTCTTCGGAAGAATCTTGGTTTGGGTTGTTAGGTAAAGCATCTTGAGATGAGCCGCTACGAGCTGGTCCATCCAACATAATCATGTTGTCTGCAACAATCTCAGTACGGTATCTTTTTACTCCATCTTGCCCCGTCCAATCGCGGGTTTTTAAACGACCCTCGACATATAGACGAGCACCCTTGCGTAGATACTGTCCGGCAATATCAGCTAATTTTGACCACATTACGACATTATGGAACTCAGACTCCTTTTGTTTCTGACCAGCTTGATCAGTCCAAGCTCGTCCAGTAGCAACAGTAATTGATGCAACGGAACGTCCAGCAGGAGTGCTGCGCACTTCAGGATCGCGAGTTAAACGACCAATTAGAGTAACGCGATTTAAGTCCATATAATTTCGTTTAATTATTAAACGCCACTAATTATTTCACCTGATAAAATTTCTTCTAATTTTTTGTCAATTTCTTGAATTGATACTTTTTTATCAGCCGGTTTTTCAGTTGGTTTTTCAAATTTTTCTACTTCAGAAACCTCTTCGTTGTTGTTGTTATTTGTGTTATTTGCACCAGTTATAGTGGTAGTAAACAACATTTTAGAAGCTGGAGTATAGCTTGGGTTGTAAACAGAGATGATTGCACGTAATAAATCACGTAATAATCCCAATTTAGTTTGAAGAGCCTTTAACTCTTTAGTTTCTGTACCAAAAATGATGGTATAAAAATATCCGTAGCGAATCTGTTTGATTGGGTATGCTAAGCGCATTTTACCCATAGGAGCAAGTTCAGCATCAGCGCCATATTCTTTCACAGTTGAAAGTATTTCGTTTGAGCGAGTTTCTGCTTCTTTTTCATCCAGAGTGCCTGGCAAAACTAACAATAATTCGTATTTCTTCATAATTACTAGTGTTGAACCTAAAAAAGAAAATTGATTTTCTCTTTTGCGAAACACAGCTAAATTCCATGTTTCACACAGGCTTATGTATGATTAAAATTTCCTTAGATACTTTGTAGATAGGCAAAAATATAATACCACAAATCAAAAAAAAGTCAATATCAACAGTCGGATTAGAGGCTTATGAGAAATTGTGGTATAATTAACCTGTAAAAAGAATTAATTCGAGCTTTATGCTTTCCGCAAAAACACTTAAAACAGTTCTGGGAAAATTAGAAAAGAAAGTTGGAAATCGCCAACTAGCACAATCCCAAGAAACAGCGGAAAAAACCCACAAAACATTGGAAGAAGTGCTGATTTCTGAGGCTTTAGTTGAAGAAAACGAATTATATCAAAAAGCTGCATCGGTGTTAGATGTTCCAATGGTTAGCTTAAAAGGAAAAGAAATTAAAAAAGAAATTCTCAATCTCATTCCTGGGCCAGTGGCTGGCACCCATCAAGTTGTGGCCTTTGAAAAAGACAAAGATCAGCTAAAGTTAGCCATGACAGACCCGACAGACATTCAAACAATTGAATTTTTAAGACGTAAAACCGGACTAGAACCATTGGTATACATTACCACCCCAAGTGATCTAAAGGATGCAATCCGCCGTTATCACGCTGAACTAAAAGATGAATTTTCAGTAGTCAAACAAGATACTAGCGAAGAACGTGCTCAAGGAGACTTAAAAAAAGCAGCCGAAGAGCTACCAATTATAAATATCGTTAATAGTATTTTAGAGCATGCAGTTTACGAAAATGCTTCTGATATTCATATTGAGCCTGAAGAAAAGGAAGTGGCCATTAGATATCGTATCGACGGCATATTGAAAGCGGTCATGACCTTACCAAAAAATGTTCAAAATGGCATAACTGCTAGAATCAAGATTCTATCCAACTTGAAACTGGATGAACACATGATTCCCCAGGACGGTCGCTTTAAAATTCAAATTCAAGAGGAAAAACTAGCTTTTCGTGTATCTATTTTGCCAGTTTATGATGGTGAAAAAATTGTAATGCGTCTACTACATGAAGGTGCAAAATCGCTAACTTTAGATGAATTAGGCTTTCTAGATAGTGCAAAAAAGAAGTTGGAATCTGCGATAAAAAAGCCACACGGTATGATCTTGGTTACCGGACCTACTGGTTCTGGAAAAACAACTACCCTTTATTCAGTTCTAGGCATTTTAAATCAACCGGGGGTGAATATTTCAACCGTTGAAGATCCGATTGAATATCGAGTCAACGGTGTTAATCAGAGTCAAATAAATCCTAAAGTCGGGTTTACATTTGCCAGCGGATTAAGATCCCTGTTGCGCCAGGACCCAAACATTATCATGGTTGGAGAAATCCGTGATCAGGAAACAGCCGACATCTCAATCAACGCCGCGATGACAGGCCATTTGGTGTTGTCTACATTGCACACCAACGATGCCCCAACCACACTTCCACGTCTGATCGACATGGGCATTCCACCGTTTTTGGTAGCTTATACGGTTAATATTATTATTGCCCAACGTTTAGTTCGTAAAATTTGCACATACTGCAAAAAAGAATTTGTATTGGAAGGGGCTGCTTTGGATGAACTTGCAAAAATGTTTGATATTGAAAAATTATCTGGATTATTTAAAGAAAATATTAAAGATTTTGACACCAAAGCAAATTCACTTTCTTTTTATCAAGGAGCTGGCTGCGTCCGTTGTGGTCAAACGGGATATAAAGGACGTATGGGTATTTATGAAGTTATGGAGATCGACGACGGTTTAGCAAAAAAAATAAACGAGCGCGCACCTGCTGATGAAATAAAAAAATATGCTAGAGAAAATGGAATGGCCACAATGTTAGAAGATGGAATTGTTAAAGCAAAAATTGGAATCACCTCAATCAATGAGATTTTACGCGTGACCAAAGAATAATTCTATGGAGGATAAAAAAAATAGAACACCATCTAAACTTGAAGAAAAATTAAATAATATTTTTGGTTTTTTGTTTAATCGCATTTCTTTTGTTGAGAAAATGTTATTTGTTTTTCATTTACAAATAATGACCAAAGCCGGGTTGTCCATAGTAGCTTCTTTAAAAATTTTAAGTGAGGAACTTGAAAATAAAAAATTTAAAATTATCATTGGGAAAATTAAGGGTGAGGTTGAAAAAGGCCGCCAACTAAGCGACGTTTTGGCTGAATATCCAAAAGTTTTTCCAGCAATTTATGTCAGTATGATTGCTGCTGGTGAAGCAGCCGGAAAAATGGAAGAGTCTTTAAAACAGGTGGCAACACAGATGAAAAAAAGTCATGAATTAGCCTCACACGTTCGAGGTGCTATGATTTATCCCGCCGTAGTTCTTTCTGCGGTTATGGGGATTGTAGTTGAAATGGTTGTGTTTGTTTTACCAAAAATTATGGTAATGTTTGAGGACTTTAAATCAGACCTTCCGTTGGCAACAAAAATTTTAATCGGCACTGTGAAATTTACTCAGAACTACGGAGTCTATATTTTGCTTGGTATAATTTTAACAATAATTTTATTTTTCTGGGCCTTGAAGAATGTAAAGTTTAAAAAATCACTTCACCACTTTACTTTGAAACTACCAATTTTTGGGGGTGTTATAAAAAAAATAAACCTAGCTCGTTTCACTTTAACTTTATCTTCTTTATTAGAAAGCACTATTCCAATTGTTGAGGCGGTTAAAATTACAGCCAGTGTCCAAACAAATTTGATGTACCACGATAGTTTGTTAGATGTTAGTGAATCACTAAAACGCGGTGATAATCTTTCTAAAATTTTAATGAAATATCCAGAAATTTTTCCACCTATGGTTACTGAAATGATTATGGTTGGTGAAGAAGCTGGAAAAATGGATGACATGTTAAAAGAATTGTCAGAATATTATGGTAATGAAGTGGATTCAACTATGAAAAATTTTTCTACTATTATTGAGCCGGTTATTATCGTTATGCTCGGTTTAATTGTAGGTGGAATCGCAGTAGCGGTTATTATGCCAATGTATACATTGGCCCAAAATTTCTAAAATATGTTTAATAACAATCCATTTGAAGGGGCGTTTGGGTTAGACATTGGTGATTTATCACTAAAACTAATTCAACTTACTCCGGCATCGGTTTTAAGTAATGACAAACGTTTCCATATAAACCACATGGGTTCTATTATTTTACCTCCTGGATATATTGTTAACGGCGAAATTCAGCAACCAGAAATGGTAAGACATAAATTACTACAGCTTCTCGGAAAAGATGGTCATGGCAAAAAAATAAGCTCCCCTTGGGTAGTGGTTGATTTGCCTGAACCTAAGACTTTTCTTACATCCATAGAAATTGACATACCTCCAGAACAAATCACTCGTGAAGATGTGGAATATCAATGTCAAAAACACCTACCATTTGACCTATCAGAAGCTTATTTGGATTGGCAGATAGTATTACAATTGGAAAAATCTAGACACACGAGAGTTTTGGTTGGTGCTGCTCCAAAAACTATTGCTGATTCTTATACCTATTTACTTGAAAGCGTAGGACTTCAGCCAATCGCTCTAGAAATTGAATCGTTAGCAATTGCACGTGCTTTGATGGCCAAGGGAGATTCAGCAGGGGCAATACTTGATCTCGGAGCTACTCGTTCATCTATTATTATTTATGATGCCGGCGGAGTAAGGTTTAGTACAACTATAAATTTTTCTGGTGAAATTATTAACATGGCGTTGATTCAACAACTGAAAATAACTTACGAAGAATCAGAAGAATTAAAAACACAAAATGGACTTAATTATACAAAAGAAAAACCAGACTATCTTAAAATATTAGACGAACTTATCGATGGACTGATTATTGAAATTAAAAAAACTATTACCTACTATCAAGATCATTACCCTCAAGCCACACCAATCGAACATATTGAACTTTGCGGAGGAATGGCTCAGATGTATAATTTATCTCAAACTTTGGCACGTAGATTAAAAATTTCAACCAAACCGGGAAGCGCTTGGAACAAGATTAATCCAGCTACGCTTACTGAAAAAGAAAAAAGCTTAGAACTTACCATGGCCTCTGCCACCGGTCTTGCATTACGGGCTATTATCAATCCATATAACGACTAATATGCCATCATCTAGAATAAATCTTTTACCACCATCTAAAAAAGAGCTTTCTGATAAGCTAATAAAGTTTATTTTCTTTAAAGAAATGGTCGAGGTCATTTTGTTAGTTGCTGCATTTCTATCTGTAATATTGTTGTGGAGTTGGTATGTCTTACAAAATCAATTTAATGATTTGTCACAAAGTGCGATGCTTGTAAATCGAGAATATTCTCACTACAACCAAGAAATTCGAAAATTAAACAGCGTAGTTAAACAGTTTAATACAGCCAATAAAAGCTATTATCCCCTATCGCCAAAAATTTTAGAGCTTATTGAAAAATTACCTAATAATATTAAAATCAATTCCATATCAATTGATCGAAAAAATAATAGTGTGGCAATATCTGGCGTGGCAAAAACTCGTGATGCGCTTTTGTCTTATCAAGCTTTATTAAAAAATTATTCTTGGTTAAGCGCAATTCAAACACCAACCTCACAGTTGTTTCAAAAAGAAAATGTTAATTTTGAAATGAAAGCAATTCCAAACAATTTTCCACCATTAAATGACGCAAAACCAACAAAACCTTCAGTCGAGCGAGACTCTCAATAAAGACAATATGAAATTAAACCTTAATACAGAGAAAAAAACATTAATAATATTGGCAGTTATTTCAACTATTTCACTGTCGATTATTTTTGGTGTTTTGTTGCCAACCATTAAATATATTAAAAAATTGGATCAAGAAACTAGTACACTGAGACAATATTTAGAAAAGAAATACGAAAATACAAAGACTTTACGAACTTCGAAAGAAAAAATTGAAGAAATTCAATCAATCGTATCGACATATCCTGATGACTTATTTTATCACGGCGATGAACTTAAACTTATAACTTCCCTAGAAAGACTTGCCGCCAACAATCGAGTAGAGCAAAAAATTGATAATTCGAATCTTGATAAAATAGGTGAAGCGGTCAATCTTTCCCTTACAGTAAACGGTGACTACAAAAATGTGCTTCAATATTTATCGTCACTTGAAAAAGAAAAATATTATTTTACGATTACAAATCTTCAGATTGTTTCCGCCACTAGCCCTCAAAACAATAATCCAAACGCGACTATAATGAACCTCGATCTAACACTTTATGTTAACTAACACAAAATTTGACCAAAACAAAAAAACAGGGTATCTTAAACCGGCTAACAAATACACTATTTGGAAGGCGGCTGGTTTGTTGATGATTGGCTTGCTTTTAACCTGTAGCTTCTTTGTTTTTTATTTTGTCTATCAATATTCATATACAACCATCTCAAACGCAAACGCAATCATGACAATTAGTTCAAATTTAGGGGTGGATTTAATCGATAATAAAAATTTTATAATCTCTCAGAATATTATTAATTTAAAAAATTCTTTACCTCCAGTTGGTGATAAGATTAGAAATATTTTTTACTATGACCAAGTCTCAACCAGCACAACTTCAACCGGAAAAAATAAATAAGAAGAATATACTTTTTATTTTAGGTAGAGAAACCATTTTATCACTAGCTGAAATAAAATCTTATTTTATATTAAATAACATTAAGTTTGAGATTGAGCATAACCACGAAAATAAATTAATACTATCTGTAGATCATGATATTAATTTGTCGGATCTAATTAAATTGTTGGGTGGTACAGTAAAAATTTGTGATGGTATTAATGATACAAAAACACAAAAAGATTCACTCGCAAAATTTTTAAACACTTACATTCCAACGGGTAAAATTGAATTTTCAATTAATGGTTTTAATGCACTAGGTATTGAAACAAAAAAAGTTTTAAAGGAATTAGGACGATCTGCTCGTTATGTTGAAGCCAAAAATACCGCTACTGTTATTTTTAATAACTTAATAAAAAAAGGGGCTGATATTGAAATCTGCCATAATCAAATTTTTGTAACAAAAGCTATTCAATCAATTGATGATTTTTCTAGACGTGATTTTGGTAGACCAGGACGTGATGATGAAAGTGGTATGTTACCTCCAAAATTGGCTATGATGATGCTAAATTTAGCCATTCAAAGAAATAATAATCTTATATTAGACCCATTTTGCGGTTCTGGAACGATAATTACTGAGGGCATATTAATGGGTTATAAAAACCTAATTGGTTCTGATGTATCCGAAAAAGCCGTTAGCGACACAATTCAAAATATTAAATGGATAGAAAATATTTTTAATGTTGATACTGCTGGTTTAAAATTAGATATATTTAAATCTGATATTTTTGATATTAATAAAAAAATTAGCGACAATACTATTGATGCCGTTGTGGCCGAACCGTATTTAGGAAAACCACTTCGCGGAAGTGAAACTAAACAAATGATAGAATCTCAGGCGACCGAGTTAAAAATGCTTTATTTAAATGCTTTTTCTAAATTTAAAAAATTATTAAAACCTGGTGCAGTAGCAATATTTATTATTCCACGTTTTCGATTTAAAGAAGATTGGATAAGAATCGACTGTGAAAAGGATATCTTAAAATTAGGTTTTATAAATGATTCAGTATTACCTGAACAGAAACATTTATTATACTGGCGTCCAGGTCAGCATGTCGGACGAGAAATTTGGAGATTTAAAAAAATATAAATTATTGAAAAATTTAAAAATAAAAAACCAGACATATTTACTTTAAAGCGGGTTATGAAGCCGAGGCTTCATCCCTGAGTCCTCGCGGACGAGGAGAGCGTAAAGTGAATATGTCTGGTTTTTTATTTTTGTCTTTAGGCAATATGAAAATATACTACATCACCATCCTTAACAACATAATCTTTGCCTTCTAATTTTAATTTTCCACTTGTTTTAATACCACTCCAACCGCCGAATTCTTCAAAATCTTTCCAATTTACAACATCGGCTTTTATAAAACCTTTAACAAAATCAGTGTGTATTACCCCTGCCGCCTCTGGGGCTTTAGCACCTGATTTTACTGTCCAAGCGCGTGTTTCCATTTCACCAGATGTGATGAAAGTGATTAGTTTCAAAAGTTTATAGCTAGCCAATACTAATTTATCCAGACCAGTCTGAGTCAAACCAAGTGATGCCATATACTCTGCCGCTTCTACTTTGCTTAAATCAGCCAATTCAGCTTCAAGCTTCGCACTAATTTCAATTTGTTCACTACCAGGTGGAGCAACAAATTTTTTACCACCAGTCATATCTTCATCAACATTCACTACGTACAACATTGGTTTCATAGTAAGCAAATGCAGCTCGTTTACCATCAAAACTTCTTCATCATCATATTCTAAATCACGTGCTGGTCTTCCCTCTTCAAGCTGCTTATTCACTTTTTCTAAAAGTTCAATTTGTTTGGCAACCTCTTTTGCTGCAGTACCTTTAGCACCCTTTTTTACATTTTCCAATCTTTTACTTACAGTTTGTAAATCAGCCAAAGCTAATTCTAAGTTTATCACATCCGCATCATCAGTTGGATTTACTAGATTATTAACATGAATAACATTTGGATCAGAAAACGCACGCACTACTTGAGCGATAGCATCTACCTCACGAATGTGTGATAAAAATTTGTTTCCTAAACCCTGTCCCTCAGACGCACCTTTTACCAAACCAGCAATATCTACAAACTCAATGACTGTTGGAATAATTTTTTTTGATTTTGAAGCAATACTTAATTTTAACAAACGTTCGTCAGGTACTTCTACCACTCCAACATTTGGATCAATAGTACAAAATGGATAATTTTGTGCTTCCGCCTGCTTACTTCGAGTCAAAGAATTAAACAGTGTAGACTTTCCTACGTTCGGCAACCCAACAATTCCAATAGAAAATGACATAATAATATTTTGTTAGAATAATAAAGGAGTCAGCAATGACTCCCTTGGTGGACCTTGAGGGATTTGAACCCTCGACCTCTTCCATGCCATGGAAGCGCTCTAGCCAGCTGAGCTAAAGGCCCTTAGATTGTGGACATTGTATAACGAACATCATGTCATGTCAAGAAATATTGCTACTTTACAGCTTTATTTCCATAACTCTCAAACCATTTACCAGGTTGCCATGGTAAACCCAATTTTGGCAAAAGCCATCGATCCATTCCATACCAACCAGCATTTTTCCAGGCTGTTATTATAAAAAATTCTACCAATAACATTTCAGGATTTATACTCAAAGTCCCAGCCATGAGATAGTTCATATTCATAAAGGCACCAAAAAAGGCTGCAATACCAGTAAACAGTCCAAAAATTAGAGCCATGCCAACTAAAAGTTCACCAAAGGTAATAATGTAGGATAGTGTGTAGGCATTCGGTAAAGCGAGATTATTAATAAAGGCCGCATACCAATTTGATACATCTGGATATGCTCCGCCCGTTTTTAGGGCAGCTCCCTGCAAAAATCCAGTTATTGCTTGTCCGGCATTCTCCCCAATCCATGATGGATTAAACAGTTTTTCCCAACCGGACATAAACCATTCATAACCAATAAATAATCTTACTACAAGCCACACCCACGCAAATTGCGTTGAAGAAAATAAATATTGAAATAATGGGGCTTGTTTTAGAGATACACTATTCATATTAATGTGTAATTAATTTAGCATTTTGTTTGTCTATTGTGCTGGAGCTAGTTCTGGTGTTGGCGGTGTTACGGAAACCGGCTCAACTACCGGATTGTTCGTCGGTGCTGGTGGTTCTTGAGCTGGGTTTGCTTGGACTGGTGGTACAACAACTACTGGTGTTGAAAGTGTTATTATTTCTTGTGAAGATGACGGCGACGAAGTTGGTGAAGGTTCCGGAGATGGTGTATTTGTTGGCGTAACTATATTTTCAATAATATTATTTGATAAATTTTCAATTATATTCAAGTTTGTAATTTCTTCTTTTCTTTTGGCCACTACCATCCAATCAAATGTTGCATTACTTGTTCCACTGTTAAGTTCTTTTACTGTAAATCCTTGAGCATTTTTCTCACTCACAAAAATTCCTTTAGCTTCTCCGGATGTTAAAGTAATATTAATTTTTAAAGGTTGTCCTACATCAATCACATCCTGCATGGTCTGATCAAACACAACCTTAACTTCGCCACCCATTAATTGCGATGAACTTGAAAAAACAAATTCAGAAGTTGGAGATTGTATCGAGAACATATCTTTTTCACCCTCAGAAGTATTTACTTTAGTAATAAAATGTCCAGATCCATCAATGGACCAACGATTATTTTTACCGATGATAGAATTTACATTAATCAAATTATTTCCTTGTAAATTTAGATCGCCGCGAACATAGAATAATTGGCCGCTACTATTCTTTTCAATATTTAAATTATTTGTACTAGTAGCTCCTAATGTAATTCCTTGAGCGGTAGCCAATTGTTGAATATTTTCTTTTATGCTAGAGATAGTTTCATAACGACTATTTACCCATCCGGTTCTCACCAATGCCATAATTTTCCCTTTACCACCGTTGAATGGATCAAGAGCAACACCAACCACTCCGATCATTTTATCATCGTTATCTTTTTTAGGATCATATTTCATTGCATAGCCAGTACTAGAAGCCGTTACCAATAAATCTCCGCGACTGATCGGACCGTTTTCATCAGATACTTTCAGAGGTACGCGACCAACCATGGCCATTACAGAAGTGTATTCAGTTTTACCATTTCCAACTACGATAGTTGGATTTGTAGATACCACACCTGCGACCGCCTGTTCGTTTGAACCACTACTACGTCGATATGTATCCGGGTTGTTCATATCAACTACCAGTACATCACCCGGCTCAACTATATCATCAGATGCAATGTCTACTCGTTCTGCTAAATCTCCTGGATTTGAAGATGTACCAAATACAGCACTAGCAGCATACAGATTACCAGAAGCGCGAACATCGCCATTGCTCATCACTGAAAATCTTGGATCATCATTTGATCTCAAAGATAATAAATATTTATCGGTAGATGTCCCAAAATTTACAGCATTAAACACAAAGGCGTGAGTGCTGTTTGTTTTTGATTCAAAAATTGCAGTTGCATTAAATACTAATTTATTTAAAACATCATTAAACATGGTAAATTCACCACTCAGCGCTAAATTGTATGGGGTAACATTGGAACCAACTGTTAAAGTGGTCGTATTTGTATCAATGGTAAGTGCTTTATAAAGTTGATTCTGCCAACCAAGATTTACAAAAGCAATAATAGATCCCTCACCACTTCCGGAATATCCTTCCATAGCAATACCTACAACCGGCACTTCACCAACAGCTTTAGCTGCTACACCATCAATATTAGAAAGTGTTAATTTGTCGCCAGAAACGATTTCACCATTTATGGTAGAAACTTTTACAGGGACACGACCGGCAAGAGCTACTTTTACAGTACCTACATTTTGAGTTGGATTATCAAAACTACCGCCACCTAATAAAAAGCCTGGATTGGTTGAAACTATACCGATGAGATGACTATTCTCACTGACAGAACATTTCTTAACGCCAGATACAACAGTTGAATCACTACATACGATATCACCTTCTACAGGACAATTGTTGTTAATCTCGCATAACATGTTGATAGGATAATTTTCCGCTAAATCTAGGGTGGTTGTTCCGGTTATGAAACCCGTTGCTTTTATATATCCGTTTACACCTATACCAGCACCGGCACTTGAACCACTATCAATTGTCAGTTTATATCCTAACGGACCATAGGTTGAGGTGCCAATAACTACTTGCGAACCTACGGACAAGGTTTCATTGACATACACACCATCATTTTTACCAATAAACACGTCATCCAAAAAACCTGCATCAGCTCCAGACGCAGTATTTACATCCTTCATATAAATCCACTTTAACGTATGTGTGCCTGCAGAAAGAGTGGATGTTACTTGTGCCCATGATTGAAAACCAGATATATTTCCGTCTGAACTACTTGCCGCATTAGTTGCATAACAATTTGGTCTATCAATACAAAAAACAAAATAATCTCTAGAGCCTTCCGAGCTAACTTTCCACCAAAAACTTATGGTGGTGGTTGTAGGTAAATAAACGATATTTGTTATAGTTGAAGAAGAATTATCGGTTGTAGTAGCAGATTGTAGTGATTTAAATCCACTGTAAAATGGGCCAGAAGTAACCGTCCAGTTCGTATTTGGACCAGAAGCAACAAAACTAGACGGTAAACCATCACTACCTTCAAAGGTATAAACTGTTGACGTTGTCTTGATAGCAGAGGTTTTTTCCCAACCATAAAGACCATAAGTCATGGTCTGTCCAAAAACTCCGTTGGTATTTGCCCAGGTTCCTGTTGTGCCATTTGACTGCCACAATTGACCGGCGGTACCAGCCGAACCAACAAAATATTGGCTATAATTACTATTATTAATATATAAAGCACCGCTTGTAATACCTACATCACCAACAACACCAAGAGTTGTCGAAGGAGTAGAAGTGCCAATTCCAATTTTTCCATCACCCATAACTGTCAAGAAACTGGCCGTAGAAGTACCGACGCTAAATATCGTGCTCGTTCCAATTGTTGTTGAAACTGTAATAGCAACGGCGCCGTTAGCAAAAATTCCACCCATGCCTACATTTAAACCATTGCGAATGCTCAGACTGTTTCCAACATCGATATTTTCAGAAACAGTGAGGTCATTGGTGGCGATGTTACCGGTACTTATTGTTGGAGTCTCTAGTCCATTAATATCAACAACCCTAAAGCTTGTACCATCCGCAAAATATGCATACTTACCTGCTACAAATATATCTTGCATCGTAAATGGTGAACCGCCAGTATTAAGAGTACCAACCAATGATGGTAAAGCAGGGTTTGAGACATCTAAAACCTGAAGTCCGGATGCATCACCTGCAATATATGCATATTTTCCCGAAACATATATTTTTTGAGCAAAACCAGTCGTGTCATACGTACCGGCTAAGACTGGCGCTAACGGATTTGAAATGTCTACAATTTCCAAACCTTTATTATTATCAGCAATGAATGCATATTTTCCTGATACATATACATCGTAAGTAGATCCTGTTGTAACAAAAGTAGAAACTGTTTGTGGGGAAGCAGGATTTGAGATATCTACAATCTTTAATCCTACACCATAATCAGCCAAGTATGCATATTTACCAGAAACATATGATGAAACTGCATTTGTGGAAGTTACAAAACCACTTAAAACAGGCGCAGTTGGATTTGAGACATCGAGTATCTTTAATCCTTCATTGGAAGCTGATACGTAAGCATACTTTCCAGAAACATAGATCCCATAAGCGCCAGTAGTAAATGAACCAACGATGTTAGGGAGGGTTGGATTAGAAATATCAACAATTTTAATATTTGATTGATTTGCAACATAAGCATATTTACCTGAGACAAAAACCTCTCTTGCAGAAGATATACTTGTAGTAACAACTCCAACAAGGGTCGATGAGGAAGGGTTGGTAATATCTAGAATTTTAAAACCTCCACTAAAATCCGCGAGATATGCATATTTTCCTGAGATATAGACCCCCGCTGCATTGGTGACCGAAATACTGCTTTTCAAAATCGGATCACCATAAGCAGTGTGCAGCACATTTCCACCATTAATTTGTAATTTTTCAGATGGTGTCGAAGTCCCAATACCAATATACCCATTTCCCATGACAGTCAACATACTTGGAGTAGAAGTACCAACACTAAAAATACTGCTTGTACTATTTAAATTTGAGACTGAGATGGCAACTGTTCCATTCGACAATATACCACCAATACCAACACTCAAACCATTGCGGATACTAATATTATTGCCAACTTCAATATTTTCAGAGACAGTAAGTTCGTTTGAAAATACATTCCCAATATTTGCAGCACTTATATCTGCACCATTAAGATCGACAATAGACAGATTACTTCCACTACTATAACTATTGCCAACTATATATGCATATTTACCAACAACATCAATGGATGCTAATCTACCCCACGACCCTGAACCAAACCCTTTTTTAAATACAGGATTTGCAACATCACTTATATCGTATACGCCAATTCCGCCGTTTGTATAACCTTGACCTCCAACAAGATAGGCGTATTTACCAGATACTTCAATACTTGTACCATTGTTAAAATCAGAATAAACACCCCCATCACTAACAAATACAGGCGCACTTGGATTTGAAACATCGACAATTCCTAAGTAAGACCCAGAGCTATTGTTTATAAAAAATGCGTATTTACCTGATATATATATATTACTAGTGATCGAAGCTATAGGTACATTCACAGTTCCCATCAGCACAGGCTGACTTGGATTTATAATATCTAAAATGGTAAATTTACTATCCTGATATGCAGCAACATATAAATATCTACCAGAAACTGTTAAATGATTTGCAACAGAAAGAGCGTAAGTAGGTGCAGTCACTATATTTGCAACGTGCATTTCACTCGGATTAGAAATATCTACTACATTTATACTTGCCGTAGAAGCACCATCAATATTTCCAATATATGCATACTTACCCGATATGTCTATGCTTCGTCCAAAATTTGCATCAAACAGACTAGAGACCACAACCGGAGAATATGGATTTGAAATATCTACAACACTTAGATAAGCTGAATATATTGCAACTTGGCCGATAACGTATGCATATTTACCAGATATTTTCATGTCAAATGAACTCGTAAAATATGTCGATGTTACACTTCCTATTAAAACAGGTGTGGTTTTTTTAGAAATATCAAAAATCATAAAAGCTCCATCGGTTGGAACATACGCGTAATTACCAATCACTTTTACAATACTAGTACCAGGAATATCGGTTGTACTGGTTATTCCAACAAGAGAAGGATTTACTGGATTATCTACTAACAAAGTTCCACCATATACTTGCAATCTTGAAGCCGGTGTAGACGTTCCTAAGCCAAGTCTGTTATTTGTATTATCCCAGAAAAAATTTGAATTATCTTGTAACAATTGTGTGCCGTCCGAAAATACTACACCTCCATTACTAAAAGTACTGGTTCCCGTACCACCATTTGCGACAGCAAGCACTCCACTAATATCAGCATTCAAGCTAATTGAACTAGTGGCTGACCAAACGCCACCGTCTACTCGTGAAAAACCAGTCCAACCCGAACTGTCTACCCCAGTACCACCATAATTATTTCCGATTAAAGAACCATTCCAGGTTCCAGAAGCAATTGTATTAAAATATGAATTTCCAACAACACTTAGATAACCGATCGTTGAACTAGAAATTGTTGTTGTGGCTAATGAGGTATTTCCGGAAACAGTAAGTGCCTTTATAGTTACGGTACCATCTGCATTGACGGCAAGAATAGAGCTTGTTGAAATAGTTCCGGCACTAAATATTGTGCTTGTGCTAATTGTTGAAGAAACCGTAATTGCCAAAGCGCCGTTTGATAATAAACCGCCACTACCTATATTCAAACCGTTGCGGACATACAAATTATTTCCAACATCCATGTTTTCCCAAACCGTAAGATCATTTGTCGCGATATTACCTGCATTTAAAGATGGGGTATCTATACCGTTAATATCAATAATCTTAAATGTGGTATCATCTGCTAAATATGCATATTTGCCGGATACATAAATTCCGCGTGGATTGTATGACGAAACAGAACCAACTAATGATAAGTTTGACGGATTTGAAATATCTACAACTTTAACACCAGTATTTGCATCTGCAACATAAGCGTACTTCCCAGACACAAAGACATCGGACGCAAGCGCTGTGGCCAGCGCCCCAGTTACAACTGGAGATGAAGGATTTGAAATATCTACTACTTTTAAACCACCTGTTGTGTCAGCTAAATATGCATATTTCCCAGAAACATAAACCTTTGAGGTTCCTGTGGTTGAAATTTCACTCATTAAACTAGGTGAATTTGGCGATGAAATATCAACAGTGTAAAATTTACCTGGCGTCTGACCTCCAAAATATGCATATCTACCAGACACATAAACGCCAGAAATGTTTGGAGCATCAAAAGTACTAACCAGCACTGGTAATACAGGATTAGAAACATCCAATATTTGCAAGCCTACGATATTAGTTACATATGCAAATTTTCCAGAGACATAAACACTGTTCATCTGACCACCACCAACATTTATATTACCAACAATTGTTGGATTACCTGGGTTAGACACATCAATTATTTGTAGGCCAGACCCGCAATCACCGAGATAAGCATATTTACCAGATACAAAAACAGAGGTACCACATCCAGGTGTATCAATAGTTCCCACTACGGAAGGTGTTTCTGAATTCGATATATCAATGATTTGCAAGCCAAAATTACCACCAGCAACATAGGCGTACTTACCAGAAACATAAACATCCTGTGAAGAAACACCTAATGAACTTTTTATTGTTGGGTTTCCAAATGCATTATGTAAAATGTTTCCACCATTAACCTGTAATTTTTCCGAGGGTGTACTTGTCCCTATTCCAACATACCCATTAAAACTTGTGCTTGCAAAGACGGTAGTAGAACTAAAAGTATTTGCTCCGGTAAAGGTTTGATTATTGTTTAAATATGCTAACGTTGAAGAGTTGGCAAGATCATTAATACCCATAGTACTAGTAGACCATACACCACCGGTTATTTTTGCAAAGCCAGTCCAGCCAGATGTGTCTTGGCCAGTACCACCAAAGGCATTTGAAACAATATTTCCTTGCCAAGTACCAGAAGCCACTGTTCCAAAATATGAATTTCCTGTTACCGCCAAAGTGTTTAAATGAGTACTACCTGTAGAAGTGGCGTCGGTCCAAAATAGATTTGTAATCCAACCTGTAGTAGCATTCAAAAGACTGGTCCAAAATGAACCAGAGCTAGTCGCGTTTACGAAATTTGCACTAGAAGCAGACAAACCGGTCGAAGTAATATTATTGAAAGCAAAATTACCACTAGCGTCAGAAACTGGTATATATGTAGAAGATTGTGGAGTGGAGGAAGAGCCAACCCCATCTAAATATTTTGAATTTATAGCAAATGGGCTGGCGGTTATTCTTTTGCGTGGACTTAAAGCTTCAGATCCAACCATGACTTTTAAATACACGGCAGAATTGTTTTTAAAAATCGATGGATCGATTGAGTTTGTACCAGTATCTCCTAGATCAATTGTGAAAAAACCATCGCTAACCGTTGTACTTACCGCGGACGGCGAGCTTGTGGTTCCAGCAGCAGAATATAATGCCGTGCCTCCAGTTGGGTCGTTGTACAAAACATAAGTAATGTCTTGGGTGGTCGTCACTGCCACACCTCCGCTCAATAACTTTCCTTGATATGTAATTATATTTGGTGAAGTTGCGGCCTTGCCAATATTTATATATCCAAAAGTAGATATTAATACAATTAAAAATAACAATACACCCGAACACAAAAATATGCGGGATTTTTTCTCCTTAAATTGTTTCTCTACAGAAACATCCATAAAAAAAATTCTATAGATATTATACTACTTTTTTAACAAAATTAGAATACAAAAAGTGTATAACTATCTACTATTTTTTCTTTAATTTTATATCTTGCGCAATCGTCTCTGCTTCTTTACCTTTGAGATCAATAATATCTGTTTTAATCGAGTGATATCCATCACGATCATATGAAATATAGTATTGATTATCTCCAGCCATAAAATAATATTTTCCATCCGGACCAGTAATTTCAGTAGCCACTAATTTATTAAATTTAGAATCAAACAAACGTGCAACTACTTTAGATAGTGGTTTTTGTGTTTGTTCGTCGTAAACAATGCCCCAACCCTTAGCGACTGGTGGCTTAGCCAAACGTTTAAAGGCAAATGTTAAAGATAAATGTACTCCAAGCAACACCCACATATACCAAGTTGGGGAAATATACAAAGATACTAATGTAACAACCAAACCTATCCATGAAATGACATTTTGAATTCTGTGAATCATTTTTCCGAAAATCAACCTAAACGGTGTCTTCATTTTTTGACCAGCCGGATCAAGTGGAATATTGGCTGTAATAACCGAACCTTTTTCTACAACTTTAATTTCTTCACCGTGATAAATATCTACCCGCTTGCCATCCGTCTCAAAACCCTTTAATAACAAGGTTGGAAAGACAAAAGCGCCCTTGCGAACTTCCAAGCGATAGCGACCTGCATTAACGGTAAAAAAATACTTACCATCCGAACTAGTAACTTTTGTTTGAACCAATTTTCCTGTTTCTAAATTGAAAAGACGAACTAAAGCCAAATCTACCGGCATTTTACTCAATGAGTTGTAAACCATACCCCATTTTTCACGCTTTCCACGTCCGAGCATCAACAAAGGTTGTAAGAACAAAAATCTTAATAGCGGTAAAATATCAGCCCAAGAAGCTAAAGCCACAGAACTTACGGCTGCCACACCGACCGCGGTAGGTGCAACCACGGTTCTGGCTACTTTTTTTACTTCTGGATCAGCGGCAATCTCCTGAACTGCCGCCACGGCATTTTCAACTTGTTTGACAGCCACCGCTGCGGCCACCGAGGTTTTTTCAGCAATATTAATTGCCACATTGGCAACATTTTTTACTACCGATGCGTTTGGATCAATTACATCCTGAATTTTTGGGGGGATGGCTACCAAACTTATCAAATCATTTATGATGTTATTGTTAATAGTAACAAATGACCCGCTATAGTCATAAAACTTATCCTTTTTTGCCGTTATATAATAACGACCATTTGGAACCATCCAGCCTATATTTCCGCTACCATTAGTAATTTGAGGATTTTTTTGACCAAATGTTTGTGCGGGAAAATCATCTCCGTTTTCTTTATGCAGAATTACCTCAACACCAGCTAGCGCATTATTTTGACCATCAACTATTTTTCCAAAATTTATTGCTTGCAAATCAACCCCAAGCGAGTCTATTTGATTTGATCCATAATCAATTTCGATATAGGCTTGGCTTTTTCTATCTTGCGGAAATAATATGTCCGAATAATAGGTGTTATTAGCATTATCAAAAACAAACTGATGTTGATCAGTATCTCCAACACGCAAAATTAAAGTTTTTGGATCGCCTATTAATGATGATTTTTTAATACCAACACTTAAATTACTACCAGCCAAACCAGCAATGGTTTTGTCTTTTAAAGACAATTCTATCTGTCTACTTCCGGCAAAGAATTTCAATTTGTCTAAACTTAATTTTTCGAACTCAGGAACTGTTGATACGGGTGGATTGTATTCATCATTATCACTAGCATCAGAACACCCTGGGTCAGCTGGAAAATCTACAAGACTATCGCTGTCATTGTCTTTTCCATCACTACAAACAGCAGCAGCACCACCGATTTCAACGGTTGTTGTGGGCTCGTCAGCTTTTTTACAATATGCATTGTTTACACAAGTGGGATCAGCACAATCTATTTTTCCATCATTGTTGTCGTCGCTATTATTGTCACAAATTTCAACTAATACTTTTGGGTTAATTATACATTCTACAGTGTTTACACAAGTAGGATCAGCACAATCTATTTTTCCATCATTGTTATTGTCTATTAAGTCATTACATATTTCTGGTGATACGATAATTATTTTACTTTTAACAAAATTACCTGGACTATAGTTACCAGACGTATCGTAAGAATAAACTATATAATAATATGTAAATCCAGCTATAACGGCACTGTCATTTACAGTTTCATTACTTCCATTATATACCAAAACTGCTCCAGCATCATTTGGTCCAGTAGCTTGACTGCCGATTTTTCTTAGAATTTTAACACCGGCAAAATCAGGCACTGAAATTAATGAGGGATTTTTCCAGGACAATGTGAAAGAGTTTTGGTTGGTTAAAATTTGAAAATTAGAAACATCAGGAGGCCCAATGATATCTGGTAGTGTTTTGAAAGTTGATATGCTGGTACTGGTACTAATTAGATTTACATTATCAGTTGCTATTATTTGAAAATGATGGGTCGTGTTTGGTGAAAGACCAAGTAATGAAATAGAGTGGCTTGTCAGTGGTGTCTGTCCTCCAGAAGCACTACTACCAAGCGATGCAGACTCACCGTAGTTTATTTGAGATAATGAATTTACATCAGTATTAAAAGTAATCAGTGCGGAGTTTATTCCAGGCGAAACAACTACGCTTGAAATTACCGGTCCATTTATTATCGGGTTATATGCTTCGGTTTTAAAACTTCCAGAATATGTAGAACTGTTGTTGCTGGTATCGATGGCTTTAATTTTGAAGTAGTAAATTGTGTTAGTTGCTAATTGAGACAAATTTACTACATAGCTTCCACCTGGAACTGATGATTGTCCATAGGCAAAACTAATTCCGTAGTTAAACAGTACTGACGATAGTCCTTTGTTATCTGTAGCATTCCATGTTATAGCAGCGGTCGTATATGAGGTGGTAGTTGCAACATTGGTGATGTCCGGTGGATTCGAATCTAAAAAAACCACCCCATCTGACGCTGTAAGAAAAGTGCCTGTATAAATGACACTGTTGCCGCTAGTATCAGCAACAGTTATCTTAAAATAATAGACGGTACTAGAAGTTAAACCGGTTAAATTTACACCGTATGTCCCTTCCGGAGAAGCGGTTTGTGCATAAGCAACGGTGGTTCCATATGCAAATGATACGGATGAGATAGCTATATTATCACTGGCCAACCAAGTTACCGAAGCGGTTGTTTTTGTGGTACTACTGGCGACGCTTGATATTACCGGTGGTGTGACATCAGGTTGAGGACAATTATTTCCACACCCTACAGGGCCTGATGGCACCGTCAACTGTACATTAATATTTTTATTTGCCGCCTGTGCTGTATAAAAAAATAATCCGTTTATAAATATAACAGCTAATATTAATATTATTTTTTTATGATACTGTTTCATGTTTATTATTCTTTTTTTTAAACAATAATAAAGTAAAAATAATTATCAACCCAACTAAACAAATAGACCAACTTGGTAAATACCAAAAATTTGCGCTTCCCACTATTTGTTGGTTTGTAAGACCAAAATTAATAACTATGACCGATCGATAAATTCCTGGCCAAAATATTTTATTTAACGCTAAAGAACGTGACTCGACAGTACGAACAGATTTAGAAAATAATTTACTTCCCAATTTTACAGACTGTGTGTCTAATATTTTATTTTTAAAATCATAAATTTTAATTTGTGCGTTGGTCAACAAATCTACATTACCTACGTTTTTAATTTGTAAAGAATAATAAATATTTTTATTGAAAGAATAGTTTTTGAGTAAATCGTATTTTTCTAACAACAACAATTCATCAGCAGTACCAGCAACTTGAAGGGTTATTATGGACATCAACTGACCTCCAATATTTTGATCACTATTTTCTCGCGCACCAAAACCAAGATAGTGTGCCCCAGGTGGTGTGTTTTTTGGAATAGTTATAGTGAAAACAAAATCTTTACTTTCATTACTTTTTAAAAGTTTTTTTACAATTGGAAATTTAACCCAATTTTCTGCAACATCAATATTGTTTTTAAATACTGGTCTGCCCAATGAATCTTGTTGCACGCCCATCACGACCGGTTGAAAATCACTATTGCTGTTTGAATCATTTTTTACCACTACGACTAGATCTTTGTCATCTCCCGGATTCAAACTAACAGAATATTTTAGAGGGCTTATCGAAAATGCATTTGCCGGACCGGCAAACCAAAAAGATAGTACTAATATTGCACTTAAAATAATTTTGTTCTTTTTAAACATAACTAAATATTTGCCGCCGCCGTTAATGTAATATTTTGTGAATATGAAGCGGCCGCACTTCCAGTGGATCGAACTGCTTTAAAAGCTAGGGTTGTAACATCAGATGTTATTGCTGATGAAAATGAAGATAAAACAAGAGAATTAACTATAGCTGTATCATTTGAGTAAGCAACATGAGTACCGCTAACCGCTAGGCCGTACTCATCAATATTGCCCACACCATCGACAGTTCCATCTATTACCGGTGCCAAAGATGTGCCGCTTACATTGGAAACTGAAAGTGTGTATCCGGTGCCGGAGTCGGTATCAACAGTCGCAACTATGTTTCCAGTTGCAACAGCGTTGGCGGTATTTAGTGTCCCTAAATCAATACTATTACCGTTTAATAATAAACTTAATTGACCGCTTTCTGCAGCCTGATAACCAGCTCGAATTTGATAGCTGGTGCTTGTACTAATTCCAACTGCATACCCACCCAATGAATCTTGAAGACCAAAACTTGTGCTTGAGCCTGTACCACCACCAAAATCTACGCTATCGGCATATATATAGTAGTTGGTCGAAGACATGGCGGCCATTACAAAACTAGGGACAATTAAAAGTCCAACGGTTAGCAGTGTAATGATTTTTAAATCTCGCATATTTTATATGGATCCAACCATCTTCCTTATTTTGTCTGAAATATTTTTGTTGTTTGGATTCAAATCTTTTACTTTGTAATAATATTGTAGTGCGGTTGCTCTATCGCCGTTTGTTTCATACAACAAACCTAAACTATAAAGGGCGTTAGAATAATTTGGTTGGATTTTTATAACTTGATTCCAAATTTGTTCAGCAGTTGCGCGGTCACCTGCACCATTGTTGTTATATAGAAGGCGACCATAGTTATATAAAGTCTCAGGATCAGCTTGGTTTTTTTCTACCAATTTTTTATATATATCGATAGCCTTATCAATTTTTTGAGTTTGTTCATAAGCATTTGACAAACCAACATAGGCACCAAAATAATCAGCTTTCAAGTCGATCGCTTTTGTATAGTTTTTAATTGCATCATCCCATTTAGTTGTTGCGGCATAATTATTACCTAAACGCCACCAGTGTGATGGGTTTGTTGGCTCTAAGTCTCTGGCTTGTTGCAATGATTTTAACGCCCATTCTCTTGCTTCCGGCACTAAAGCTGAAGCATTTTCATACATGGTAGCAAGATTTTCCCACAACGCGACTGATTTTGGCGACAAATCTGTAGCATACTTTGCTTCATTTACTGCCTTTGCCATTATTGAACTTATCGATTGTACATCTGGATTTGCTTGTTTACTTTGTTCCACAGCTTGATTCAAATATATTTGTGCCAAAGCAGAATGATAAACGTCAGAATTTGGCTTTTTACTTAACGCATCATTAATAAATTCTTCGGCAGCTTTATTGTTGCCACTAGACAAAGCCTTCGCGTATGAAATTTCACCTAAATACAATCTTGCGCCCCAAACAGCAATCATAACTAAACCGGTCATAACCACAATCAAACCAAATGAAAAGGATAAACTATATTGAGGGGTATTTTCAAGCGTTACTTCTTTTTCACTGGTAAAATTTTTATTATGGAAAGAAAAACCTACGACTAATAATGATAACAATACCCACCAAGCCAGCCATAACACCTGGCTATAAAAAGCCAAACACAAACCAACTGTTAAAACCACAAAAGCAATTGAAACTAAAAACGATTCAAATAGCACGTTATCGTTTTTGAAGTTTGGTTCGGTAATAAAGGAGGCAGACGCTCGAATTTTATTCCAAACATCAAAGACATGCCCGAGTGTTAATAATATTATAAATACAAATGCACAGATAAAAAGTATTCCACCTTCTGATAATAGACCAAGGAAAGTATTAAATGGCTGATTAAAGCGAAGTGACCATGCTGCTGGATCAGCATTGAATGACGCATTTCTAAACTGTGAAAAATCTACACCAAACGACCCCAACCCACTACCAATAAAAAAGTTTTTAACACCAGAAAATAATGTTGCGTGTGTGATTGACCAGGAAGGTCTTAAACCAAGGGCAACTTCAGTTGGGATTGGTGTCTGAACAAATTTTGGTGTACCAAATATTACGAAAATAATTGTAAAAACCAACACGGCAAATAATGCTGACACCCAACCAAGGTGTACTTCGCGCATAAAGCTAACTCCTAGCATTAGCATTAATACTAAAGCTACCAATAATATTATCCATAATATATTGAAACTCATCATAACCAATACCACCAACGACAAACTACCAATTATAAACGACCAGATTATTCGTCCAAAACTTAGATCTTTTTTCATTAGCTGGCCAAAGGATAATACCAACATCATAACCGCCCAAACACCAAAGATACTGTTGATCGAATCAACTGTGTTCCAAGTAGGTCCAAGTAATTTTGTTAGGAATGCAAATTTAAAAACAATTTTTGAAATAAATATTAACAATGTTATAAATCCTACCGCCATCAATGAATCAAGAATCCCGCGCCAAAGTTTTTCTGTTTTAACAAAATTTACAATTATATAATACAAAGCGAAGAATAAGATAAGAAGAATGAAATTTAGTGTAAAATATTCTGCTCTTCCAAAAAAACTATCATAGACATTGGCTGAAAATATTGCTGACAATAAACCTACTGTTCCTAGAGCCAATACTGGCAGATCAATCATTGTTTTTGTAAATTGTATTTTTTTTGTAAATACAAATTTTGATATCCACAACAATATATTTAAAAGTACCAAACCTCCAAACACATACTGCTTCGGTATGATATAAAAATTATTTAAATTTTTATCTAAAAACAGCGGAACAATCAGTATGTTTATGATCAAAAACACATATGACACAACGTCCATTATCTTACCAATTCGGAATTGCTTAAACATAAAAATTATATTTTAAAAAAATATTTTTAACATCAATATTATAACACAAAAAGTTATTCACAACAATTGTTTATAATACTATTTTAGTGATTTATTATTCAAATTTTATACTGCTTTTTCTGTTGTATCTATTTTATGTTTTTTTAAACTTATTTTAGTACACTATTTGCTTTGTTCGTTGCCAATAATAACTAAATGCAACACTTGCAGTCATTGAGACACAAATATCAATTGTTTCACGGGAAACAATATTTCATATTTGTGAGTTGCTTAAAAATTAATACTACAGCATAGGGATCCGCTCAGCTCAAACTGTTCAACTTTTTTGTCTATTCAACGTAAATTTAGAGCAGTTGAATAATTGTTTCCCGTGAAACAATTGAGCTAAGCATCCAAATTAATATATTTGTATACACTAGTCTATACAAATATCCACTTTATCACAGAGTTATACCCAGATTTATCCACTTTTTAACAAAAAAACAGGTAAAACACCTGTTCAAATACCTTGTTATTGAAATATGTGGACCTGAGGGGAATCGAACCCCTTACCTCAGCAATGCGAATGTTGCGCTCTACCAAATGAGCTACAGGCCCATAATAGTTTATAATGTTTCACGGGAAACAATTAAATCAAAGCTTCAATTTGTGCCCCCAGCATGAATCGAACACACATTTTGCCCTTAGGACGGGCCTGTTCTATCCATTGAACTATGGGGGCAATGGATATCAATTAGCTTATTTTACAACAACATCCCATATCTGGCAATAGTATATGTTGAAGTAAAGCACAATAAATGGTAAAATATAGGCTATTAACTAAAATATTATGGAAACTTTCATCTTTATTAGCATTATCGCGACACTTACAATTGTTCTAGTAGTTTTTTATAACAAACTTAAAGAACTCACTAAACCAAAGGAGGGTACAGATGTGTTTGTTATGCTTCAGTCCCAAATACAAGACCTAGGTCGTCAGTTTGAACAAAAGATTGGTGAAACCCACAAAGCCATGACGGAAAACCAAACATCAATGCATTCTGCAATTCAGAGCCAATTTGGTCAGAGCGCAAAGATTATTTCTGATGTAACTGAAAAGCTTACCAAAATTGACGAAACAAACCGTCAGGTCATGAATTTTGCGGTTCAGCTCCAAGGGCTTGAAGATATTTTACAAAACCCTAAACAGCGCGGCATTCTTGGTGAATATTATCTAGAGAATGTATTACTTAACGTTCTACCTCCAGGGTCCTTTCAAATGCAATATAAATTTACAGACGGAGACATTGTAGATGCAGTTGTGTTTGTAAAAGACAAAGTCATACCAATTGACTCCAAATTCAGTTTGGAAAATTATAATCGAGCAGTTAGCGAAAAAGACCCAGCTAGAAAAGATGAATATGAAAATATTTTCAAAAACGACTTAAAAAACAGAATTAACGAAACTAGCAAATACATCAAACCTAAAGAGGGAACAATGGATTTTGCGTTTATGTTTATTCCTTCAGAAGGAATTTATTATGATTTATTAATCAACCAAGTTGGTTCACTAAAAACCAATACTCATGATCTTATCGAATACGCCTTTAAAGAAAAACATGTTATTATTGTTTCACCAACCTCTTTCTTGGCTTATCTACAGACAGTACTCCAAGGTCTTCGAGCATTACAAATCGAGGAGTCAGCCAAAGAAATACGCCAACGAGTAGAGGAGTTAGGAAGACATCTGTTGGCCTACGATGAATATTTAAAAAAACTTGGGAACAATTTATCCACTACAGTAAACAGTTACAACTCTGCAAATAAGGAGTTTATGAAAATAGATAAGGATGTTGTTAAAATAGTTGGATCCGAAAAAAAAATCGAGTCCCTCTTGATAGAGAAACCCGACTCTGAAGAATAAATTTATATTTTTATTTTACACTTACATCAATCGATTTAATTACAGTTGGCACAACTGGAGTTGAATTTTCTCCGAAAGCACCAGACGATACTTTACTTTCAGCAATTTTATCAACAGTTTCCATTCCACTTACTACATGACCAAAAATTGTGTAGTTTTTTGGTAATGGATAATCTGCATGCATTACAAAAAATTGACTTCCGTTAGTATTTGGTCCGGAATTTGCCATTGCTACCGCACCACGAACGTACTCATCGTTAAAAGGTTCGTCATCAAATTTATAGCCAGGACCACCAGTCCCGTTTCCAACTGGATCGCCACCTTGAATCATAAAACCTTTAATCACCCGATGAAAAATTGTTTTGTCGTAAAATCCTTTTTTGGCTAAGGTAACAAAGTTCTCAACTGTTTTTGGGGTCTGCCCCTTATTAAAATCTATTGTAAAATCTCCTAAAGAAGTATGCACAACAGCGACATACTGTTTGTTTTCGTCAAATTTGTCCATATTATTTGATTTAATTAATTTATTTGTTACTTCCTTTTTATTTTCTTCTGGCTTCAACAGCTTACTACTATCTGAGCTGGTTGTAAATAACACCTCTTCTATTGTTCGATTATCTTCTTTTTTAGATAAATCATCT
>CAINUM010000011.1 GCA_903853785.1 Candidatus Magasanikiibacteriota bacterium | reverse complement strand
GAACCTTAATCTTACTCTTGAGACACTTTTGTGTCAATGCCGACATATTTAACAGACAAACCAACCATCAAACACAAAAATATCAATCCTATAAAAGTACTTATACTCCAGTGATCAAAAAACCCTGCGATCAACAAAACTATCAAGGGAGGAAAAGACCAATTGAGTATTTTTTTGGTATAAATTAAGAACCATGATAGTAAAAACAACCCCACCGCCCCCCATTCGGCAATAAACAACAAATAAATATTATGTACCGGTTTTAGATCATCAACAAAATATTTTGGATAAAGATTGTGAAGCACCATAGTATAACTACCTGGCCCAGAACCTACAAAATTATTTTTTGAAAAAACTTGTTTAAATTCAGTTAGTTGACTAACCCGCTGTGAAAGCGAGGTTTTTTCTAATCGATTTTGAAAATCTAATCGTGAAAAAACTAATGGTTTAAATATTATAATCAAAATAGAAAATACTATAGTGTACAGGGCAATTTGTTGCCAAAAAAATCTATTTTTATAGTTTTTTAAACTTGTAACAAACACACCAACAGCGGCAGCCAACCATGCTCCACGAGCGAACGAAAAAAACAAGCCAGATAAAACTAATATTTGTCCAATAAACAAAAATACCTTTAGTTTATTATTTTTTTCTAAATTTAATAAAATGATTCCCAAAACGAAAATAGTTGCTAAATATATTCCCAATGAATTTGGCCAACCAAAGGCACCATAAGCCCGCAACCACCGCTCATCTCCAAATTCTACCACCGCCACTCCGAGTTGTTGAGGGTTTTGTACCGACATTCCAAGCCATTTGTTTGCTGGAATGTATTGATTAAAAAATTGCCAAATTGCAATAATCCCCTGCCCTAAACCGCCACCCCAAACTACCAATGTTAATTTTTTTAAATCAATTTCACTCATCAAAATAATAAATGATAAACAAATTCCATATATTAACCAATTTAAATATTGCCAACTTATCGATCTGTTTACACTCGTCAAAAGATAAAGTGAAAAAAAACTTACTAATCCGATTAATATTACTGCTAATCGCTTTGTATTAAAATGCCTAACAAAAAAATTATTAAAATTACCGCGAATTGTTTCAATCAAAAATAATAAAATTATAACTCCTAATAATATTTCTGTACCATATAGCGACAAACTACCATATTCCCAAAAACTCTTTCCGATAAAAGCAGTTTGATAAATTAATCTAGTTTGCCAAGGTAAAAAAAATAACAGAGCTAGAAGTAGAAAATTTTTAATCTGGTTAATCTTTAATTTCATAATGATTTCAAAATTTGTTGCGCTCTCTCTTCCCACTGTTTTGCACATTCTAAGCGCGTATCATTTTCATGCAATTTAATTACTCCATCATTTAACACCACGCCATTATCGTGAAGTTGCGCCTTTTCCTTTGTACTACTTTTCATTTTTAACATTTGCCAATCACGCGCCTGTTTTTCGATTAAATCACCATAAGAACCATACCACATCACTTCCCAGATTTTTTTCCATACCTTTGCAACACTACCTGGTGAAACTAAATTTAAAAAATTTGAAGTATTTGGTAAATTTGGAAAAAAATCCCTCAACCAATAATTTGCGGAAATAAAAACTTTCCAGTAATTTTGAGGATCGTAGATTGGAACCATTTGAGTGATCCAATACGCAAAATGAATATCTTCTTCACAAGCTTTTAATTTTTCTAAATTTAAGCTATTATCATCAACAAAAAAAGATAAACAGATTTTGTCTCGATTATTATCGCCGTAAGTTCGCAAGTTTAACAAACGTAATATTAAATTTGTAAAAAACCTAACCAACCAAACTCGTTTTTGTTTGGCTACTATAAAAAAATCAATATCACTATTCTCAATAGCTATGCCTGCCGCTACCGTATTACAAACGAATACGGCTTGCAAGAATGGCACACAGCGAATATATTTAATCGCCTTTCGTGCTTTTTTTAATTTCAATTCGGAAATGACCAGATTACAACGCCTATTTTCTATTGTTACTTCTCTACCTGGCAAATAAAAATAGCCATATTTTTCCTGAATTATGTTTTGTGTTTTCATCTCTTCAAGCACCGACAGTAGATTATAAAAATCTGACACTTCATATCTGAAAAGCCAGTTTTTTATTTCTGTTGCGGTCAGCGGATAAGCACTTAGATCAAAATAAGCTAAAGTGCGTAAAATCGCCTTTTTCATACTTTTACATTATCGGGCGTACGATGTCCGCCGTCAATAATAAAGGCGGTTTTAATTCCGTTTAAATTTAAAATCATCACATCTTCCTTGTCACCGTTAAGTTGATAACCATACCTAGCTTTATCATTTACTCCATCAAATGTTTTAATAATTTCACTGGCCGTCGCATCTGAAATTACAAAACAATCCTGTTCGTTTGCCCAATGATCAGGGACGTTATCCGCCAAACGATTTTGACTTGAATCATTAAAAGAAGTAATGAATTCTGAAGAAACATAGCGATTCCCCACATCAGTCAATTTACGAATTTTCTTTTGGGAGGTATTTGGCCAGACATCCAACTGATTAACCAAACGCAAAAAAAGATCTCGCACTCTATGGTCATCTTCCACTACCAGCTGATCATTTGGCTTTTCTGCCGCTTCTATATTTTCAGTGGCGATTTCGTCTGTTTCACCCGAATTTTCATTCTTTGTTATTTTTTTTCGAATGGCATCCATTTCTTTTTCATCACGATCCACTTCGCTCTGCAAAACATTACCCAATATTTTTTCAACATCAGCTACATTTGCTGGTAAAACTTCCAAATTATATTTCTCACGAAAAGTTATTTTTAAATTACCAAGCATATCCTGTCGTTCTGTACTAGGATTTGAACCTATTTTTTCCGGATTTTTTGGCTCTTCTTCTTTTTCATTTTTTGGCTCCAATTCACCTGATGAAACATTTGTCATATTTATTCACGATTAATTTCTCTCGCCGACATTCCGCCCAACAATTTATTTTCAACAAATTCGCTTGATTTATCTTTTGTTAATTTTTTTTCTTCCACCACTGCATCGTCAACTAATATTTTGTCGCTAATTTCTAATACCTGATTTGTTTTAATCAAAAAAATACGACCGCTTAAAAAAGACGGTCGTACAATATATTGAAAAATGGTCTGAGTTTCTACCAAAAAATTAATCTCACTTATTTTGCCCAATTTTATCCCCGATTTTGTAACAACCGGTAATTTTTTTAATTGTTGCAAATCGATGATCATAAAATTTTATTTTTTTATAACTTCACCTTCGATTACTTTGTTTTCAATCGGCTTAACATCGATCACTTTATTCACTGGTACTATTGGATTTTTCTTAGCCATATAATATTGCTGACCGGCCATTAAGATAGTGCTCCAGAACCAGTAAAGTGTTAACCCTGCTGGCAAACTAAAGCCGATCAAAACTGTCATTGCCGGCATCATATACAACATTTGTTTATTCATCATGGCCATCATATTTTCGTCCTTACCACCTTCACCAGCTTCTTTTGGAGGCTGTTGGCGACTCATTGTTTTAGCTTGCAAATACTGAGCGACACCAGCCAAAACTGCTAAAATTACATTTGGCTTTGATAGATTTAAAAAACCAAACGAAATAGGATTGATTGTACCAGGATTATTTATAAAGGAATAAAGTGATCCGGCTAAATTTGTCGAAGCTAAACCATCGCGCATCACCCAATATAGAGCGATCAAAATCGGCAGTTGAATCAATAGAGGCAAACAAGAAGCCAATGGATTTACTTTATTATTTTTATACAACTCCATTGTTGCCTGTGCAATTTTTTGCTGATCACCGGCGTGTTGTTTTTTTAGAGCTTCCAATTTTGGTTGAAGTTCTTGAAGTGATCTTTGTGCTTTGATTGAAGATGCTGTTAGTGGATATACCGCCAAACGTAATAATACTGTCACTACAACTATTACCAAACCAACATCATGGCCTGGTAAGACATTATATAGTCCAACAAAAATATTAAATAATGGTTGATACAAAACAACGTGAAAAAAAGTTGAAAACATAAATTTTATTCTTCTTTAGATTCTAATGATTCTTCGGAAGTTTCTGTTTCAGCTGGAACCTCATCACTACTAATTTCTTGGTTACCACCTAAATCTTTCAAATTAATTCTCCAACCTGTGAGTTCACTTGCTAAGCGTACATTTTGTCCACTGCGTCCAATCGCCAAAGAAAATTGATCGGATGTTACTTGTACATCAGCGGTTTTTTCTGCATCATTTAATTCAACTGAAGAAACTTTGGCTGGTGAAAGTGCTTTACTAATATAAGATGCTGGATCTGAATTGAATTCAATAATATCAATTTTTTCTCCACCCAATTCTTCAATAATAGTGTTGATACGACTACCGCGCTGACCAATACAAGCACCAACTGGATCGATAGCTTCATCGTCAGTTTGTACAGCTACTTTACTGCGATATCCTGCATCGCGAGCGACACCTTTGATTTTTACTACACCACTTTCGATTTCAGGAATTTCTTGTTTAAAAATCTCCTCTACCAAACGGCCAGTGGAGCGAGAAAGTAAAACTTCTGGACCGCGTGGTCCCATATTTACAGAAGTGACATAAAATTTCATACGAGCGCCTGGACGATAATGTTCTCGCTCAATTTGTTGTTCGCCTAAAAGCAGGCCAGTAATTTTTCCAAGATCAACCAAAACTTTGCGTCCTTCGGCGCGTTGAATTGTTCCCATGATAATTTGACCTTCTTGTCCTTTGAAATCACCAAAAACCATGTTGCGTTCTGCTTCACGAACTTTTTGGATAATAACCTGTTTGGCAGTTTGTGCAGCCATACGTCCAAATGCACCTGGAATTTCTAGAGGAATTTCCAAAATTTCGCCGAGCTTTGCTTTTTTGTTAACTTTTTTTGCTTCTGCCATCATCAATTCAGTTTTTGGATTGAAGTGTGGTAAGTCCGATGTCTCTTCTTCACTCAATTCACGATTTTCATTCCTAGCTTTTTCACGACGATCAGCCATTTCTTCCTGAGCAGTTTTCAAAACCTCCTCATCAATGTCTTCTACCACAGTCTTGATATCCCAAGCTTGCATATCAGCAGTTTCTGGGTTGAATTTTACTTTGATGTTTTGTTGTTTGTTGCCAAAATCTTTGCGATAAGCGGCAGCCAAAGCGGTTTCGATAGTTTCCATTACAGCTTCGTAGGACAAATTTTTCTCGTCACACAACAACTGAATAGCTTTTGTAATATCGGACATAAATATATAAATTAATTAACTTATTAAAAAAAGCACCCTCTACAGAAGTGCTTTATATTCTGTATGTCAATATACCAGTTTTTCAAAAAGATGTCAAATCAGCCAATTTAAGCCTCTGTTTTAGCATTATTGCGTTATTTTTTGGCGATTGCATGACGTGGGGTTTTACCGGTAATTTTAACGTTATCCCCTACTTTTAAAAACTTGTAAATTTTTTCTGCATCTTTATAGCCAATATTTACACAACCATGACTCATTGGTCGAATGCCAAATTGATTATGCCAATAAGCGCCATGCAAATAAAAACTCCGTTTGAATTCTAAATTCCATTTTGTGTTTGGTAAATCATAACCTGGACCAACATAGCGGTATACCGGCAATTTTCTTATAATGGCAAATTTACCAGTCGGCGTATCGTGACCAATTACACCAGTAGAAACCGGTGCCGTTCCAACCAAAATATCATTAAAATAATATTTCATTTGTTGGGTGTTCAAATCAACATCTACTCTACGCCCAACCGACTGGTCATTATCACCAATCAACGGAT
>CAINUM010000010.1 GCA_903853785.1 Candidatus Magasanikiibacteriota bacterium | reverse complement strand
TTCTCTTTCCGATATTACAGCTGTGTTAAAAAAGAAAGTAACTAAAGAAGATATAAATAATGCATTTATTGCAGCCAGTAAATCATCTCGTTTTGCTGGAGTTTTATCGGTTACTAACGAGCCACTCGTATCTACTGATTTTATTGGCAATACTAGTTCATGTACCGTAGATCTTTCACTTACTAATGTTGTAGATGGGGATTTGGTAAAAATTATTGCTTGGTATGATAATGAATATGGTTATGCCCATCGTTTAGTTGAAATGGCTTTACTTTACGCTTAAAATTATATTAACAGTTTATATGAGAACACTGACTACAGAAACAGCAAATAAGGTGGGAGAGGAAGTAATAGTGCAAGGTTGGGTAAATGCTCGTCGTAACATGGGCAAAATTGTGTTTTTGGATGTACGTGATCGCAAAGGAATTTTACAAGTAGTGGGAGTGCCATCTGAGCTCGATGAAGCATCAAATGAATTACTCAAAGATATTCGTCCTGAATGGGTGGTAGAAATTCGCGGTATTGTAAATGCTCGTGGCGCCAAACAACAGAATCCAAATATGCCGACAGGTATGGTGGAAGTTTTGGCTAAGGGGATTGCAGTGATGGCCAAAGCTGAACCATTACCGTTAGATCTTGAAGATGAAAAAATTGGTTTGGATATTCATTTGGATTTTTTGCCGATTACTTTGCGTGCAGAAAAATATCGCGCGGTGTTTAAAATTCAAGCTGAGATTGTTCGTGGTTTTAGAGATTATTTAATTTCACAAGATTTTACTGAAATTCAAGCTCCAAAAATTGTGGCCGCATCAGCCGAAGGTGGAGCGGATGTTTTTGAAGTAAAATATTTAAAAAATAAAGCTACATTGGCACAGAGCCCTCAATTTTACAAACAGATTATGGTGGGTGTTTTTGAGCGTGTGTTTGCTGTTGGGAATTGTTTCCGTGCTGAACAACATGCGACCACTCGTCATTTAAATGAATTCACCGGCCTTGATTTGGAAATGGGTATGATCAAAGACCATCACGATGTGATGAATTTGGAAATGGATATGTTGCGTCATATTTTAAATCATTTGGATGCTACTTGTGCGTCTGAATTAAAATTGTGGAATTACACTCGTCCATCTGTTCCAGAAAAAGTTCCATATTTTAAATTGCGTGAGGCTCAGCAAATTATCAAAGATGAAACTGGCGTAGACCACACAAATGAACCCGATCTTGAACCAAGTGAAGAACGATTCATGGGTGAATATGCCAAAACAAAATTTGATTCTGA
This sequence comes from Candidatus Magasanikiibacteriota bacterium, assembly GCA_903853785.1. Taxonomy (GTDB): domain Bacteria; phylum Patescibacteriota; class Patescibacteriia; order Magasanikbacterales; family GWA2-37-8; genus CAIOJG01. Next base: position 7,687 of record CAINUM010000010.1, on the reverse strand, counting down.
TTTTATTTTTATCACTCATTATCCGACTTCCAAGCGTCCGATGTATACTTATCCAGATGAAGAAAATCCTGAATTTACCAAGAGTTTTGATTTGCTTTTCCGTGGTATTGAAATTACTTCTGGCGGACAACGTTTTCATGACTACAACGAATTGGTAGAAAGTATGAAACGCAAAGAACTGAACCCAGATGATTTCAAATTTTATTTGGAAGCTTTTAAATACGGCATGCCACCAGAGGGTGGTTTAGGCTTAGGGCTTGAACGACTTACTGCTAGATTGCTAGAAATTGACAACGTAAAATATGCCACTTTGTTCCCACGCGATATGAATCGTATCGATTTACAAATTTCTCCTCCGGAGTACAAACAATAGTCCATGACGCCCGAAATTAAATTAGAAAAATTTCAGGGTCCGCTTGATTTGCTATTACAACTAATTGAGTTGGAAAAACTGAATATTACAGAAGTTTCGTTGTCACAAATCACCGAGCAGTTTTTGCATTTTCTTGATAAAATGGAAAATGATCGTAGTGAAGAGTTGGCCGATTTTTTGGTGATTGCTACTAAATTGGTATATTTAAAATCTAAAACACTATTGCCTTACTTATATCCAGAAGAGGAGGAAGGTCCAAGTTTAGCTGATCAACTAAAAATGTATCAACAATATATTTTGGCTAGCAAAAAAATGAATATTTTGTGGAATCAAAATAGAATAGCTTATGGTCGTATTGAACCACCGGTTAAAAATACTGAATTTGTTTTACCACTCAATGCGCACGGTGAAGACCTTTTGAAATCAATGGAAAAATTAGTGTCGCGCTTGCGCCCATTAAATCCATTACCTAAAATTACTATTGATCGTGCAATATCGGTAAAGCAAAAGGTAGATTCAATATGGAGTGCCCTAAAAAAACATAAAAAAATTAATTTCAAAGATTTGATATCTGTTGCAGAAAGTAAAACTGAAGTAATAATAAGTTTTTTGGCGCTATTAGAACTAATGCGAGATCAAAAAGCTTTTATCAATCAAGACAGTGCATTTGGAAATATGGAAGTAAATTTAGTTTAAAAATTTATGATTCAAAAAAAAGTTATTTTAGCCTCCACTTCGCCACGACGCAAAGAGCTAATGTCTAGATTAAAGATTGATTTTCAAATTGTTGATAGTGGATATGAAGAGGATATGAGTCTCAAGATGTTGCCAACTGCTTTGGCTAAATTCCTATCGATGGGAAAGGCAAAAAAAGCGGCAAAAAATTATAAAGATAGTATAGTTGTTGCTGCGGATACTTTTGTGACCATGGGAAATAAACTTTTGGGTAAACCACAGACAAAAGAAGTGGCTGTAAAAATGCTGCAATCTTTAAGTAATAAAACAGTGCAAATTATTACGGGATTGGCGATTATTGATACTAGTACAAACAAACATTTTTCAATCGTTGAAATCGGAAAGGTAAAAATAAAAAAATTGTCTAAATCCGAGATAGAAAATTATATCAATAGTGGTGAGCCTATGGGGCATGCCGGTGCATTTGCAGTTCAAGGTTTGGGTGGGGTTTTTATTGAAAAAATATCCGGTGATTTTAATAGTATCATGGGCCTACCGCTTTTTAAAGTTGCCAAAATTTTTACAAAATTAGGAATAAAAATATTATAATATGACATTAAATTCACAACTGGAAACAATTTTATTTGTTGCAAGCAAACCCTTATCTTTAAAAAAGATTGTAAAAGTTTTACAAGCAGAGGAAGCGGTGGTACAGGAATCATTATCTGAGCTCTGTTTAAAATACAATAATCAAGAATCGGGGATTGTAATAATACAAAATAATGATGAGTGGCAAATGGTTGCTAATCCAGATAATCGTGAATCGGCGGAGAATTTTTTAAAGGCAGAAGTTAGTGGTGAGTTAACCAGACCACAACTCGAAACCCTGACGGTTATATCATATTGTGGACCAATTACCAGACCAGAGATGGAACAAATTCGTGGAGTTAATTGTAGTTTGATAATTCGCAATTTAATGATTCGCGGGTTGGTAAAAGAAGCGGATGATCCATCTGGTTTGTTGCCAAAGTATGAAGTCACTATGGATTATCTTCGTCATTTAGGAATTAATAGTTTGAATGAGTTGCCAGAGTATGATAAGCTTCACAGTCATGAACATATTAGTATTGCTTTATCACAAAGTAATGAAACTGCTTCGTAAAGATTTTTGTTATGCCTAAAAATATAATTGATTTTATTTCTTCATTTGGCATAATGCTAGTAGGTGTTGTGTTTCTTTTTGTTGGGTCGGTTTCATATCCACAAGCTTCTCAAAAAATATCATTTTTACCAAAATCAAAACCAAGAATAATAATGGTAGGCGGTGATGAGCAGTTTGCCGCACTTCCGATCAGTCATCCTAATGTACCACTAAAAAAAGATCAGCAGCCATGCGATGTAAAACTCACAGCTGTTACAGCAATTTTAATGGATGATAAAACCGACACGGTTTTGTTTGAAAAAAATGCGGACACAGTTCGTCCGTTGGCAAGTATTTCAAAATTAATGTCTGCTCTAGTTTTGTTGGACCTAAATCCTGATTGGAAAAAAGTAGTAGAAATTACTCCAGATATCTATGATAGTAATAGTCATTTTATAAATACTGGTGAAAAATTTACAATGGGAGATTTGTGGAATATAGCTTTGGTCGGATCGTCAAATAGTGCAATAAATGCATTGGTAAACGGTAGTGGTATTAAAATGGAAGATTTTGTCAATAAAATGAATGAGAAAGCTCATGATTTGCGTTTACGTAGTTTGCGTTTTGTAGAACCTACTGGAATTGACGAGCGAGATGTTGGTAGTGCTCGTGATACCGCACGTTTATTAAAGTATGCATTGGCTAGTGATAAGATTTATAATACATTGCAAACCCCAGAATATTACGCCCAACCATTGGATAAAAAACAACGTAGAATTTGGACTACAGACTGGCTTTTAACAAAATGGGTGCCTAACAAATTTGGTGACTTAACCATTGCTGGAAAAACAGGATTTATTGATGGTTCTAAATATAATTTTGCGGTTCGAATAGAAAATGGAGGAAAGCGGGCTATTCGCACGGTGGTATTTGGTGCCGATACCGTAGAAGCGCGGTTTAGTGAAGCGCGCGATTTGGCAACCTGGGCTTTTGAGCATTATTCTTGGCCAGGGGATATTGGCTATGAAAAATTAGCGCAATAAAATTTAGTTTATAGATATTATCAAACACAACAAATTGCTTTTTCGCTTTTTTTGGCCATGAGGCCAAAAGGATGAGCCTCGGCTCATAACCCGCTCAAAAGTAATCTGTTGTGTTTTCTGTTTTTTATAAATTTATGGTATAATGTATACCTATGCAGTTAAAAAGTATAAAAGAAGTAAAACATTTATTTGGTCAGCGTATTTTGGTGCGTGTTGATTTTAATGTACCGGTAAAAAAAGGTGTAGTCGTAGATAATTTTAAAATTCAATCCAGTTTACCGACTATAAAATTTTTGTTGCATAGCGGGGCGCGTGTAATTTTGGTTAGTCATTTAGGAAGGCCTTTAAGTAAAGAAAAAAAGTTTTCACTTTTACCAGTAGCTTTGGAACTAAAAAAATTAATTGGTACAAAGGTTGTTTTTGATAAATTGGAAAATCGTGATGATTGGGAAGGGGAAAAGCTGGTTTTATTAGAGAATATTCGTTTTTATAAAGGAGAAGAATCAAATAATCTAAAATTTGCTAAACAGTTGTCGCAATTAGCAGATATTTTTGTTTTGGATGGTTTTGCGGTTTCACATCGTAATAGCGCCTCGGTAAGTGGTGTGTCAAAGTTTTTGCCATCTTATGCTGGGTTTTTGCTCTCGTCAGAAGTAGAAGGTTTGTCAAAGGTAGTTTTAAATCCTAAACAACCAATGGTGTTAATGCTCGGCGGTTTAAAAACAGAAACAAAATTATTGATATTAAAAAATTTATTACCAAAAACAAATAATGTATTACTCTCTGGAGAAATGTTCAATACATTTTTGTGGGCAAAAGGGCACGAAGTTGGCAATTCTGTAATTAATAAAATATTTAAAAATGTTGTTTTAAAATTATTAAAAAATCGAAAAATAATAATGCCAATTGATGTGGTCGTTGGTACCGATAAAGGAAAAAATACTCGCGTCGTTTTGTTGGATAAAAAATTAATTTTAAAAAAGGACGAAGGAATTTTTGATATTGGCCCTAAGACAGTGCTTTTGTTTGCAAAATATCTAAAATCAGCCAAAACTCTAGTTTGGAATGGCGCGATGGGGAGGTTTGAGCAGTCTCCATATCACCACGGCACATATGCTTTGGTAAATTTGTTTGCCAGTCGCTCAAAGGGTAAAGCTTTTGGTGTTTGTGGTGGTGGTGAAACATTAGAAATTTTACGCCACCTCAATTTGTTAAATGATGTAGACTTAGTTTCGACCGGTGGCGGGGCGATGTTGGAATTTTTAAGTGGAAAAAAATTACCAGGTTTGACGAATTTATTAAAAAAATAATTTAATTAAAATAATTTCGAATAAACAGTGTGCGCTGTTAATTCGATTGGAGTTATTATGCCTGTCATAACAAAGACCCCAACTATAGCGCCTATGGCTAAGAAAGAATGCTGTGGGGGTAGCGGGGAAGATCGTTGCCATATGGGCTGCGAGTTAAAAGGTGGCTGTGGTCATCATGGTTTTGGTAAGAGACTTATTAAAACATTGATTGGAATTTTATTAGTTTACCTGATCGTGTTCGTTGGAACAGAGATTCGTAATAACGGTAAAAAATATTTAACAATAGGAAAAGCCGATAAAATGGAACGCACAATCGTCGTTTCAGGTTTTGGTAAGGTAACTGGTAATAACGACATCGCAGTCACGACTATTGGTTATTCAAATACCGACAAAGATGTTGCAAAAGCTCAGGCAGACAATAAAAAAGTAATGGATCAGATAATGTCGGAGTTAAAGTCATTTAATGTTGCCGACAAAGACTTGCAGAGTAATTATACTATTTATCCAGATTATAATTACACTCAACAGACTGGTCAACAATTACTTGGTTATAAAGTTACCAACCAATTAACAATTAAAATACGAGATTTAAGTAAAATCCCACAAATTTTAAGTTTGGCAGGTAAATATGGCGCAACTGAAGTTAGTGGTTTAAATTTTACAATTGACGATCCAGAAAATTTAAAGACCGACGCTAGAGCCAAAGCATTGAGTGATGCCAAGGTAAAAGCTTTGTATTTATCACAAAAATTAGGTGTACATCTAGGTCCGGTAGTTTCATTTAATGAATATGAGGGAGCCAATGATGTATATCCAATGAAGGTAATGTCATTTAGTGCAGCTGAAGGTGGCGGTGGTCCAGATTCAGTCGCTAGTGGTAGTAAAGATGTAGTGATGAATGTTAGTCTCACTTACGAAATTTTACCTTAACATAGATAAAAAGAGAGGTGTAAAAACCTCTTTTTTTAATTTGCTTGATATGGTATAATTGCTAATAAATAAAATATATTTAATTTATTATTCCAACCCTTGAAGTTATGAAAATCAAACAAATTATCGGGAGAGAAATTCTTGATTCACGAGGTAATCCAACTGTTGAAGCCAAAGTGGTTTTAGAAAATGGCATAGTCGGTATTGCTAAAGTACCGTCTGGTGCGTCTACTGGTTCACACGAAGCGCTTGAGCTGCGTGATGGTGGTAAGCGTTATGGTGGTAAAGGAGTATTGAAAGCCGTTAAAAATGTAAATATTGCAATTGCCAAAAAACTTATTGGATTGGAGGTAGAAGATTTGAAAGACCTAGATAAAAAAATGTTAGAATTAGACGGAACAAAAAATAAAACAAATTTAGGAGCCAATGCGATTCTCGCGGTATCTATGGCTATTGCTCGCGCTGGCGCTGAATCTAAAAAAATGCCTCTCTATAAATATTTGCGCCAGGTTTATAATATAAAAGAAAAAGAATTTCGTTTGCCAGTCCCAATGATGAACATCTTGAATGGTGGCCGACATGCGGACAATGGTTTGTCTATTCAGGAATTTATGATCATTCCTCGTCATAAGTTGATGAGTGAACGCGTACGAATGGGTTCACAAATTTTTCATGCTTTAGCAAATATTCTTAGTCAAAAAGGTTATGTAACATCAGTTGGAGATGAAGGTGGCTTTGCTCCGGAGTTGTTAAATAACGAGCGTGCTTTGCAAGTTATTATGGAGGCTATAAAATACACTGGTTGGATTCCAGGTAAGCATGTATTTTTAGGATTAGATGTGGCTGCTTCAGAATTTTTTCGCAGTAAAAAATATTATTTTGTTAGTAAAAAACAAGGCTGGACTGCTGAAAAAATGATTGATACCTACAAACAGTGGACCAAGAAGTATCCTATAATTACTATTGAAGATGGTTTGAGTGAAGATGATTGGGATAATTGGCAGAAACTCACCAAAGACATGGGTGGCAAAACCACTTTAGTAGGTGATGATTTGTTTGTAACTAACACCGAGCGATTACAAATGGGAATAAATCAAAAAGTAGGCAATGCGATTTTAATAAAATTAAATCAGATCGGAACCGTTAGTGAAACAATGGCGGCTATTGCTCTAGCAAAAGAAAATAATTATAAAGTGGCTGTTTCTCATCGTAGTGGTGAAACTAGCGATACGTTTATTGCTGACTTGGCGGTAGCTGTAAATTCAGATTTCATCAAAACTGGATCTCTTTCTCGTTCAGAACGTGTTGAAAAATATAATCGTTTAATGGAAATTGAAATGGAATTAGTTGGTTAATATGCCAGAACACAAAACTACCGTATTGGTCATCATCGATGGTTGGGGTATAGGAAAAAAAGAAAATACTTTAAATCCTATTGTGCCAGAACACGCACCAAATTATTTTGATTTTTTAAAAAAATATCCAAATACCCAACTTCAGGCTAGTGGTGAAGCTGTCGGTTTGTTTAAAGGGCAAGAAGGAAATAGTGAAGCAGGACATATTAATTTAGGTGCAGGTCGTATAGTAAAACAAGATGGATTGTATGTTAGTGATGCTATTGCCGATGGTACATTCTTCAAAAACAACGCTTTTGAACAAGCTTTACATCATGTTAAAAAATACAAAACAGCAGTACATTTAATGGGGCTACTTTCAAATCATAATAGTGCACATTCATGTCCAGAACATTTGTATGCATTGTTAGATTTCTTTCACAAAGAGAATATTAAAAAAGTTTATTTACATTTATTTACTGACGGTCGAGATTCAGCACAACACGACGCTGTCCGTCATTTAGAAAACCTTCGACTTCACATGTATGACAATCAGAAAATTGTCACTATTATGGGTCGTTTGTTTGGTATGGATAGAAACAAAAACTGGAAGCGCACAAAAAATGCTTATGAGGCGATGGTTATTGGAAAAGGTCAAACTGCCAACGGAGCTGAGGATGCATTACTCAAAGCATATAATCGCGGAGAAACAGATGAATTTATAAATCCAACAATAATTTTAGAAAAGAATAAGCCGATTGCTGTAATAAAAAATAACGATGCAGTTTTCTTTTTCAACTTACGTAGTGATCGAGCGCGTGAAATAACAAAATCTTTGGTCCAACCTGATTTTGAAAAAGTTAATCCTGGAGCTTTTAAAC
>CAINUM010000009.1 GCA_903853785.1 Candidatus Magasanikiibacteriota bacterium | reverse complement strand
GCTGGTGTTGCTGTAGCTCAATTCAAATTGACTGCAGGTACAGAAGATGTTGATGTTAGTAGTTTCACATTGAAAAATAACGGCAGTTTGAGTACAGATCTTTTAAGTAACTTCGCTGTTTACCAGGGAGCTACTCAATTGGCTGCTACTGTTGCTGTCAACACACGTTTAGTTACTTTCTCTTTAGCTGCTCCTTTGAGAATCGTAAATGGTTCAAACAAAGTTTTGACAGTTAAAGCAGACGTTTCTCCTGCATCTGATAACAATAAAACTATCGTATTCTACGTAGATAACGATAACGATGTTAAAGCTGTAGGTACATCATATGGTTATGGTGTTACTTTGGATCGTTCAGCTTATTTATCTGACGGCACAAGTCAAACTTTGACTTTACTTGGTGGTGGTGTAACAATCTCCAACAAGAGTCAAGCTGCTCATGATGTAAAAGTTGATTCAACTGAAGTTGAATTAGGAAAAGTAGCAATTCTTGCTAAGTCAGATACTGTAGAAATACAGAAAATGACTGTAACTGTTGCTAGTGTTAAACAAGCTTCTGGTTTGTATGATTACGGCTTCTTCAAAGCTGCTGTTGGTCAGAACTACACTTCAACTTCTACTCTTTTACTCCGCAACCTTAAATTAAAAGATTTAGATACTGGAAGAACACTTGGTTCTTCAAAGGCTATTACTGATTGTACTGGATATACAGTAAACACAGGAACAATGACTTGTACTTATACTGACTACTTCACAGTAGCTAAAGGTACTACAAGAAATGTTGCTCTAGTTGCTGATATCAATGTTGCTCAAATTTCTGCTGTTAAATATACAGCAACCTTTGATTTTTCAAGTGCTTCAGTATTTGTGATCAAAGATTCAAAAGATGTTGCAGTTGCTGATGTAGTTCCTGCTGCTTCAATTGCTAGTAACGCTGTTACTACTCGCTCAAGTGCTTTGACAATTTCTCGTGCTACTACTCCTGAATCTCGTTCAGTAGTAAAAGGCTCAGTTGTTGATGCTTTGGGTATGATCGCTACTGCTGGTTCTGGTGCTGGCAATGATGTTAAGTTGACTGCTTTGACACTAAGTACTTATGTAAGTGCTAGTACAACTGCAGTTGCTGACGGCGTATACGTATTAAACACAGAATATGGTGTTAATGCTAACACTCTTGTTACTGAAGTAAATCTATATGTTGGTGATACCAAAATCGCCGGACCAGTGTCCGTAGATACAAATGGTAAAGCTATCTTTACTTCTTCCAAGTTTGTTGGAGGTTACTACCCAATCACAGCTGGTTCAAGTAAAACAATCGTAGCTCGCGCAACTGTTTCTGGAAATGCTCCATACAATAGTTATGACGATGCATTTGCATTTACTTTTGCTTCTGCTGATGCTACTTACGAAGATGGCACAGGTACTACATACAACCCAACAGTAACTGGTACTAATTTGAACGGTACAACTTCTCCAAGTGTAGCTATTACTGTAACAGCTGGTGGTACAATCACTACTGTTGCTGATAATGGCAAACCATTAGCTAAAACATTGATTGCTAACGGTACTGAACAAGAAGTTAATCGCATCAAATTAACAGCTACAAAAGAAACATTTATCGTTGATAAATTGGCTGTAGGTGTTAGTAGTGCAAACACAACTTACGACAACGTTTCCTACCTAAGACTATATGATAGTAATGGCGTAGCTTTAACTGACGGCGTAAGTCTTGATGCTAATGGTACATCAACATTTACTGGTTTGAACATTTCAGTTCCAGTATCTGGTACAACTATTATCGTAAAAGCAATGATGAGTACAGTTGGTGAACGTACTGTCGCTACTGTTGCTACAGCTGGTGTTGGTGCTGACTCTGGTGATGCATTAACATTTGCTTTATCTACTGTTTCCGATGATTTCCACGCATTAGGTGGATCCGGTACTGTAGACATCGTAGCTGATGCTGCTGCAAGTAACTCCTACCAAGTTGTGAAAACAGCTCCATCTGTTGTTGCTCTATCTTTACCAAGTACTGTATTAACTTCTGATACAGTTACTGTCTTCAAATTCTCAGTAACTGCTGATGCAAATGAAGATATTACTTTGGCTCGCGTTACTCCATACCTCACATTTAGTGATTCCGATGGTGGAAACGAACTAAAGATCTCAGCTGGAACTGTTCAGTTGTTTGATATGGCTGCTCCATCTACTGTATTGGGCACTTCAGATGTTGCTACAGTTTCAACATCTGCTGCATATCCAATCAATTTGACATCTTCCACTCTATCTACTATCGCTAAAGGTACAACAAAAACCTACGAAGTTCGTGCAACTTTCACAGGTGTTGAAACTAGTGATAGTATGAGTGCTAAATTTGTTCAAGACAGTGCTGCTCTAAGTGGTGTTGTTAGAACAGGTGACGGCGCAACAGTAACAGATTCAAACAAGAATTTTGTTTGGTCTGATAACGCAGCAGATACTGATGCATTCACTTCAACTGAATGGATGAACAGCTTCTTGCTACCAAACTGGGATACAAATTCTAAGAGTGTATCTAAATCATAATTGATTTAATACTTTAAGGAATTAGTTCTTAAGTTCCAGACCCACCCTCGCAAGGGGGTGGGTTTTGGTTTTTATTGACGTTTTTGGCTGATAATAGTATACTTTGTTAGTATAAATACTATATATTATTATAAAAAAGTAAGTATGAAAGATAAAATTGAACAAGTAATTAAATGGTTAATTTACGCTGTTTTCTTTGTGCCATTGTTGGTTTTTCCGAGTTCATATATTTTTCCGTTTATTGTGCCAAAAATTATTTTTTTTCGTACTTTGGTGGAAATAATGACAGTATTATATGTTTTGTTGTTGGCGATAAATTGGCAACAATACAAGCCAAAATTAAATTATTTAAATTTGGCAGTATTTTTGTTCTTATTAAGTTTTGCAATCTCAACATTTTCAGGTGCTGATTCATACCATAGTTTTTGGGATAATCACGAACGTATGTTGGGGCTATTTACCTTGATTCATTACGTAGCCTTTTATTTTGTTAGTGCCGCAGTTTTAAAAGATTGGAAAGATTGGAAATGGGCGGGAAGAGTATTTTTATCTGGCGGTTTTGTAGTTATGTTTATTGGATGGCTGCAAACACAAAATTCACAACTGTTGTTGAACCAAGGTTCAGATCGTGTTGCTAGCACATTGGGAAATTCGATTTACGTTGGTGGTTATGGTTTGTTTCTAACATTTTTAGCGGTACTTTTATTTAGTCGAGAAAAAAATGTTTTGTGGAAATGGTTTTATGGTATTGCCGGTTTTTTTGGTTTTATGGGAATGTTCTGGAGTGGTACTAGAGGTTCAATGTTGGGATTGATCGCTGGGGTCGCTTTTGCCATGATTGGTTATATCGTTGTCTTGAAAAATTATCCTAAATTACGTTATAGTTTGGTTGGGGTGGCAATTTTGGGAGTGGTTGGAATATCATTGTTATATTCTTTTAAACAGACTACTTTTGTTCAAAATATTCCAGCAATCAATAGAATAGTTAATACTTCACTGGATGATGTCAAAACTAGTCCTAGATGGATAGCCTGGCAAATAGCTATTGAAAGTTGGAAAGAAAAGCCAATTTTTGGATGGGGTCCAAATAATTATTTTTATGCTTTTAACGAACACTATAATTCAAAGTCATTAAATTTTGGTTATGGTGAAACTTGGTTTGATAATGCTCACAATATTGTTTTAAATACCTTGGCTGTTCAAGGATTGTTTGGTCTGATAACTTATTTTTTGGTATATATTTTTACAATTATTAGTTTGATAATAGCGTATAAAAAGAAGATAGTCGATTCTCATTTTATGGTTATAGGTGGTGCGTTTGTGGTGGCACATTTTGTAAGTGTAATTACCGTCTTTGAAGATCCAACGTCTTATATTTATCTGATGTTTTGGTTGGCTATGGTTAGCGTTTTATCTTTTGAGTCAAAAATCAATCCGGTTGATTTAATTAAGAAAATTCCTGCTGTAGTTGCTAGTACTGATAAAAAAATTGGTAATGGCATAATTTTTGGTACAGCCGTCGTTGGTATTTTTGTAATATTTATATTTAATATTCAACCAGCTAGAGCGAACCAAAAGACGCTCGATGCGATTCGAGCTTTGATGACTGATCCAATCGCCGGTATGTCAGTTGTAAAAGAGGCACTAGAATTTACTTCGCCTCATATTGACGATATTCGTAGTGATATTGGTCGTTCAGCCGCACAATCATTGAGTAGTGATTGGCAAAAAATTGGCAAAGATAAATCCAATGAATTATTGACGTTAGTGTCAGATAATTTAGAAAAAAATTTAATACTACATCCATTAGATATTCGCAATCAATTAACTTTGGCTCAGATGTATCAGTTGGGAGCGATTATGAATAATAATGGTATGTATTTGATTAAAACTGAGTCAGTCTTGGAGGATGCATTAAAAAAGTCTCCAAAAAGACAGCAAATTATTTATAGTTTGTCTGGTGTAAAAATGCAAATAAACAAAACGGCTGAGGCAATTAAGATTTTGGAACAAGCACTTTCAGACAATCCAAAGATAAATGAAAGTTATTGGAGATTGGCTTATGCTTATAAAATGAGTGGTCAGGAAACCAAGGTCAAAGAGGTATTAAAACTTGCTCAAGATAATGAAATTAAATTCACAGAACAGGAACAAGGCATATTAAATCAATTTATTTTAACTGGTAATACAAATAATAATATTAAGAAAAAATAATTATTATGAAAAAAGCTTTGATCACCGGTATCACCGGACAGGACGGTTCGTATTTAACAGATTTATTATTGGAAAAAGGTTACGAAGTACATGGTATTATTCGTCGCTCAAGTAGTTTTAATACCTCCAGAATTGAACATGTTTACCAAGACCCACATGAGGCTGGAAGAAGGTTGTTTTTACATTACGGTGATTTGAGCGACGGCAGTAATTTGAATCGTATTTTAGAAAAGGTAAAACCGGATGAAATATATAACTTAGGTGCCCAAAGTCATGTGCGCACAAGCTTTGAAATGCCTGTTTACACGGGTGATGTGGATGGACTAGGTACGTTGCGCTTACTTGATGCTATTCGTGATTCTGGCGTTAAAATTAAATTTTATCAAGCCGGATCATCGGAAATGTTCGGAAAGGTAATGGAAAATCCTCAAAAGGAAACCACTCCATTCTATCCTCGCAGTCCATATGGTTGTGCTAAAGTCTATTCTCATCATTTGGTGGTCAATTATCGTGAAGCTTATAATTTATTTGCTTGTAACGGAATTTTATTTAATCATGAATCACCTAGGCGTGGTGGTACTTTTGTTACCAAGAAAATTACTGATGCATTTGCAAAAATAAAACTTGGTCAAATAGAAAAAATGTATCTTGGTAATTTGGACGCAAAACGTGATTGGGGTTATGCCAAAGAATATGTTGAAGCGATGTGGATGATGTTGCAGTACGAGAAACCGGACGACTATGTTATTGCTACCGGCGAAACGCATAGTGTGAGAGAATTTTTGGAACATGCTGGGCGATTGTTGGGCTATGAAATACAGTGGCAGGGAAGTGGTTTGGAAGAAAAAGGCATAGATATCAAAACTGGTAAAGTGTTGGTAGAAATTGATCCATATTATTACCGACCTACAGAAGTAGATCTGTTGCTTGGTGATGCTAGTAAATCCAAATCTATTCTAGGATGGGAACCAAAAGTTAAATTTGAAGAATTGATAAAATTGATGCTTGAGGCTGAGTTTGAAACTAGAGGTTTGGTTGCTAGGGATTATATTATTTAATTCTTATGGAAAAAGATGCAAAAATATATGTTGCTGGGCACCGTGGGTTGGTAGGTTCGGCATTGATAAGAAAACTACAAAAAGAGGGTTATAATAATTTAGTTTTGCGTACTCACAATGAGCTTGATTTATTGAATCAAAATGCGGTTGCTAATTTTTTTACGACAGAAAAACCGGAATATGTTTTCTTAGCAGCGGCTAAAGTTGGTGGTATTTATGCTAATAATACATATCGGGCTGATTTTATTTATG
>CAINUM010000008.1 GCA_903853785.1 Candidatus Magasanikiibacteriota bacterium | reverse complement strand
TATATGATGGTAATATATATACTTTGGCTTAGGCAACTAAAAAGATACTGGCGTTCTAAAGCGCGTATAGTCGGGTCACTCGGTCAACCTCTTTTATTTTTAGTAGCTTTGGGTTTTGGTTTTGGTCCAGTATATCAAAAAGCCGGTGGTGGAGATTATATTCAATTTCTCGCACCAGGAATTATTGCAATGAGCATTTTATTCTTATCAGTATTTTCTGGTATTGAAATGATATGGGATAAAGAATTCGGTTTTCTAAAAGAAACCTTTGTTGCACCTGTCAGTCGTTTAAAAATAGTTTTTGGTAGAATTTTGGGAGGTGCTACAGTAGCTTTATTACAAGGTATCATTGTGTTAATTTTAGTATCATTTGTAAAATTTAGAATGCATGAAATTATAATGTTGCCAGCGGTGATTTTAGCGATGTTTTTAATCGCTATTACTTTTACTGCCCTAGGTACGGCGATAGCTTGTTTACTGGAAGATATGCACGCTTTTCAGTTGATTTCAAATTTTTTAATTATGCCTTTATTCTTTTTGTCCGGTGCTATTTTCCCACTTCAGGGGCTACCTACCGCAATGACCGTAGTTGCATCGCTTGATCCACTTGCATATGGGGTTGATGCCCTGCGAGGTTTGTTGACAGGCAGTGTCCATTTTGGCTTAGCAACGGATTTTACCGTATTAGGTTTATCAGCTTTGTTATTTTTAACTTTATCAAGTTACTTATTTAGTAGAATGAAATTGTAAAAAATATGTTAAAATATAATGGACCTGTACAATTTCCAAAAGATGAATTAGCACATAAAAACATCGTAGAATGGTGGTATGTTAATGGTTTTTTGAATGGAAAAAAAGGCGAACGATTTTCATTTATGAATTGTTTGTTTAAAGTTGATAATAAACGTTCAAAAGTTCCTCTGCTTAGTCGTTTACCAGTTAAAACTGTTTATTTTTTTCATTCCATTATTTCAAACTTAGACACAGGCGAAAAAGAAACTTTTGTCGCACCATATTGTATTGTTTCGCGCGATAGTTTTACAAAAGATTTATTATATATAAATTTTTTAACTGAAACTAAGCCGATTTTATTGGGAGGCTATGTAAATTGTTTGCTTGAAGAATACGAAATATTTAAATATAAATTAAAAACCGAAAGTTTAGATTTAAATTTGTTTTACAATAAGCCGCCGATGCTCGAGGGAGGCAAGGGGTATTTGAAGATGTATAACAAAAGTACGTATTATTATTCTCTCACAGACTTGAGTGTGCAGGGCATTTTAAATTTTAAACATAAGTCATATCAAGTGGTCGGTAAAGCTTGGATGGATCACCAATGGGCAGATACGACCTACAGCAAAGATCGTTGGAATTGGTTTAGCATTCAACTAAATAATGGTCTAGATTTGATGTGTTTTGAATATATTGAAGATGGAAAAAGTGTATATCATACAACATTTATTTATCCGGATGGTTTACAAAAACACACTGATAAAATAGAAATAATTTCAGAGAAAAGAAAATGGAAAAGTCATCGGTCTGGTAATTTATATCACTTAGATTGGAAAATTATAATACCAGATGAAGATATCGAATTGTCAGTTAAAGCGGTTTTGACCGACCAGGAAGTGGGCTTTAATGCAATCAACTATTGGGAAGGAGCGACTAAAATAGAAGGAAAAATTGGAAAAGAAATGGTGTCCGGAAATGGTTTTATGGAATTGGTTGG
This sequence comes from Candidatus Magasanikiibacteriota bacterium, assembly GCA_903853785.1. GTDB lineage: Bacteria > Patescibacteriota > Patescibacteriia > Magasanikbacterales > GWA2-37-8 > CAIOJG01. Next base: position 2,026 of record CAINUM010000008.1, on the reverse strand, counting down.
AGAATATTCACCATGGGGATCGTTGGCTTTTATAAAAAATACTGCCTGGGAGGTGTTTGGAAAAAAAATATAACTTAATGCATATGTCAAATTTCAACGAATGGGTAAGTCACTATCCAGACCCAAATTCACTACGTACATATAAAGTTGGCGAACGGGTGGCTAGTGGGGATGAGCAACTTGTATTGGAAACTGAAAATTATAAACAAGCCCGTGATAATGAAATTTATGATGCAAATTTTGATCAATGGATGCAGGGTGTAGATTGGTCTGCGGTAGATAATATGGTACAAGAATTGGTTGACAAATCCGCTGTAAAAGATAAAACTATTAATAATATTTGGCCAGGAAGAGTTGTGAATGAAAATGATGATGCAAACTCATTTGGTCAGTTTGAAATGAATGGTAATTATATTGGTTTGAATAACGAATTGATTGAAAATGTTGCGGAACTGGCAAAAGTGAATGTAGACATTATGCGTACTCAAATGTTGTTTCACGAAGTAATTCATGCTGCCAGCAAACACGAAAATCAGGTATCATATAAGTCTTTCAAATCTTTTTATGATATTATAAAAGAAACATTATTAAAAGATTTTAGTGTTTTTAGAAAAGCAAAAACAGAAACAATGGTGTCGTCGGGAAATTATCATTTAAACGAGCGGAAAATTCATCGTGATAAAGATGGGGGAATAATAGGGGATCAAGAAAATGAGTTTTTTAGTTTTTTTAACGATGCGGTTGTCGAACAAAAATCAGTAGAGATGTTAAAAGACTATGCGAAACGCACAGGCAAGTTTACTGCCGCTCAGCTTACTGAATATGAAAATAATTATTTAAAAAATGAACAAGCTAATCCTGGAATAGTATATTTAGTATTTATCGATGCAATTACAGAAATTTTAGCGGCTTACAGTGATGTCGATAAACAGGTTCTCTGGGACGGTCTCGTACGCGGTCAATTTAATGAAAAACCTTTTGAGGACAAAGGAGTGCAGGAAATGTTTGCCGGGGCTTTTTATCTAAATTTTTTACAGGATTTAAGTAAAGTCGAAACCTCTGAAGATTCGCTACGTTTAGTAATCAAAGCAATAGAACAATTTAAACAAAGAAAATTAAAATAATATATGTGGTTAGTTTTTTCATTATTATCTGCAATTACCGCCGCTCTTGTTGCTATCTTTGCGAAGATGGGTTTAAAAAATATTGATACAACTTTAGCAACGACCATTCGCTCCATTATTATGGCGGTATTTTTGGTTATTACAAGTTTATCATTTGGTAAATTTAGAGGGTTCAGTATTCAATCTTTTAGTGGTCGAGAATGGACACTAGTTATTTTGGCAGGTATGTCAGGTGCTCTTTCGTGGTTATTTTATTTCTTCGCTTTAAAAGTTGGTTTAGCTACAAAAGTAGCGGTTGTTGATCGTTTGAGTTTAATATTTGTTATTATTTTGGCCAGCATATTTTTGGGAGAAGCTTTGACTTGGCGTACGGTGTTAGGAGCGTTGGTAATGGTGTCTGGTGCCTTGGTTATTACTCTTAAATAGCCAAAAGGTAACAATAGGACACTTTTCACGTCTACTCATTTAGGCGTGCTTTAAAAGCGCGCATAATGTATTTTATGAATGAAAAGCCTGGATATTTGAAACAAACTATTAGTCTGTATTGGAAATTTTTGAAGCAATATAAAATATCGCTCTTTTTGGCGATCGTTAGTTTTTTGATCGCTTCCATTTCAAGTACAATTGTACCTTTATATTTGAAAAAATTTGTTGATTTGTTGGCATATAGTGCTAACGCGCCAGATGTGGTTAGTCAGATTTATCACATTTTTTTGATTATAATTATCTTGCGTTTTATCCAATTTGTATTTAAAAGAGTAGTAATGTTTGCAGACTCATATTTTTGTTCAAAGACAATGGCGGATCTTTATCATTTTACTTTTGAATATTTACATAAACACTCCTTTAATTTTTTTAATAATAATTTTGTTGGTTCATTGGTCAAGAGAGTGAACAGATTT
>CAINUM010000007.1 GCA_903853785.1 Candidatus Magasanikiibacteriota bacterium | reverse complement strand
TTATTTTGGGTAATTGATGTAACAATGCACGATGAACATAATAATTTGCAGGTAAGGCTAAAAAAATTGCAATACTTAAAATGATTGGATATTTCGGTGAAACTGATCCACCAATACGGTGATATTGATCCACCCCAAATAGGTTCATTTTTTAAGAACCATTTAGCATGACAAAATTACTGTTTTTTTCTCAAACTCTCTCCTTTTATTTTAATTCTGTACGAAGTATGTACTAATCTATCCAAAATTGCATCTGCAATTGTAGCTTCTCCAATAATATCATACCAATTTTCAACTGGTAGTTGACTGGCAATAATTGTTGCATTTTTTCCATGCCTATCTTCAATAATTTCCATAAGATCCATTAATTGTTGTTGTTCTATGTGTGCCAATCCAAAATCGTCGAGAATAAGCACTTGTGTTTTAGCTAATTTATCGAAAAACTTAAGTGTATTTCCTTCTAATCTAGCCATTTTAGCACTCAGCAGTAATTTCTGTATATTGAAATACCTTACCGAATATCCCTGAGCACAAGCATGATGCCCTAGTGCCGAGGTTAAAAAACTTTTACCACATCCCGAAGAACCGGTAATCAATACCGATTCTCCTTTTAGTACATAATCTCCTGTGGCTAATGTAGAAATGACACTTCTGTCAAACCCCCGTGCCACATCGTAAATGAGTTCTTCGATGGATGCCTGATAACGAAACTTGGCTTCTTTTACTAACCGTTCAAACCGTTTATTTGTTCGCTCTTGGGTTTCCCCTTGCAAAAGGATTTCTAGTCCTTCTGCAAGCGTTAACTCATGCGCTCTGCGCGTTTCTACAAGGCCTTGCCATGTACGATTCATACCGTTTAGCCGTAGGCTAACTAATTGTTGCTGAATTTGATTCATTGTTCTCGAAATTTAAAATTGTTTGTACATAATACTCTTTACCTCTGACATTTTTATGTGTTGGAAGTGGTTTTATATTGGTAGATAAATCTTGATCTGTTTGCTTTGTCATTTTATTTTCAATCACATTTTTCACAAATGAGTAAGTCAATTGTTCGTTGCGGATAGCCATCTGACAGGCTTTCTCAAAGTCGGCAAGTTCTGTTTTTTTGCACAACATAAGTAATCCATCGCAGCTGCGATAGAGTTGCTCAGGATGTTTTCCCTGCATAAATAACAGTTCTATAAACCCACCAAAAACCAATGATTCCTGCTTGGCTTTATTCACGTAATACGTTGGACTTCTGTCGTTATAATGATTGTGGGCAGAGCATAAATGTTCCCTATCTGTACTATACCGTCCCATGGATTTGTCGCGTGAATGAACGGCAATCTGGATTCCTTCGGCATAAATACGAACCATTGAACGGGTGTAAATTACCTTTACCTGTGTGCCAATATATATGTATGGAACACTGTAATAATGCTTATCTTCAGATAATTGGATATGATTATTATTAGCTACTTTGTAGTCTCTGTAGTATTTTATTTCATAAACCTGCTCAGGAAGTGGTTTGAGTAAATGTAGTTCATCTGACAAAAATCGTTCTTCTCTGCAATAGGGTTTGAGCTGCATTCGGGTTTGATTGTGATTCAGCACTTTTTGGCTAATAGCATCATTGAGCTGGCCAAGACTGTGAAATATAATGTTACGAATCATTGCAAAAACCCGCTGATAAATAAGCTTTACTTGGTTTTCTACCAATGCTTTATCTTTGGGATGAATAGCTCTTGTGGGCACTACAGTACAGCCGTAATGGTTCGCAAAATCCTCCATGCAACGGTTTAATTCGGGCTCATACCGGTTGGCTTTTATCACCGCCGATTTGAGGTTGTCGCTCACAATCATCTGTGGCACTCCACCAAAACTTTGTAAACAACAGCTCAAGGCATACAAGAAATCCTCTACGCACTGGCTTCTAACCGCCATGGCAAAGCTGTAATCGCTGTACGGTAGACAGGCTACAAAGACTTGACATTCAATCACCTCACCAGTACTCATATCGATGTATGAAAGTTTTTTACCTGCAAAGTCGACAAAAACCTTCTCACCTGCAACGTGCGTGAGAATCATGGATGGATTTGAGGCTTTTAATTGCTGTTTTAGATGAAAGCAAAACTGCGTGTAGCTAAACCCGCCTGACTGGGTAGAAATGTATTCCCGCCAAAGTAAATGACGTGTAACCCCTGGTTTTTTGAGTTCCAGAAAGAAATAATCAATCCGCCCTTTAAAGTAATCGTAACGCTTCCTATCCTCTTTATAGGCAGGACTTCCGGCGTGAAACATGGCTTCCAATTCTGGATCGCTTAGTTCCAATAAAGCGTCCAACGAGTGTGGGAAATCGGCTGCTTTGAGCAGATAACTCTTCACCGTGTTGCGACTCAATGACAAACTACGAGCAATAAATCGATTGCTCTGTTTTTGTGCATGTAAATGTAATAACTGTTTAATTTGACTCATGGGTTTTGTTTTACTTGCAATAATGTGGTTCTTTATAAATTTTCCACAAAGGAAACAAAACCTATTTGATTTCTATGACTTTGGATGGATCAATATGCTCCGAATTTTTTAAACCCCTGCATTTGTGCCGGTAATCTCAAAAATATAAAACACCTTTGATAACGCTTTTTCTTTGCAAAGGGTGGATCAACATGCTCCGAATTCCTTGAGCGCTGCGCTGCGGGCGAACGCCAGTTGCTTGTTATTACTATAATTTTAACGGCTAAGCGTAAAGAGTGGATCAGTATGCTCCGAATTCCTTGAACGCTAGCGTTGAACGCAATAATAATTTAACATGCAATTCACAAAAAAATACTCCAAATCATTTTAAAATAGAGGGTGGATCAGTATCTGCCGTATTGGCAGACTGATTGTTGCGATTTTCTTATTTTTCGCATTGGTTTTTGCTCCCTAAGGGTGGGTCAGTATGCTCCGGAATATCCAACAATGACCAGGGTCAATATCGGTTTTCATACTAAAGCGAGTTTCGTTTCCGTCGACAGTGATGCGACACATAAGAGGTACGTTTCCGTTTTTTTTCTGTTTGTCTCTTTTTAAAAAAAAGAGTACGTTGAATGTTGTTTTCATAATCTCAAAATTGAATTACAAAGTTA
>CAINUM010000006.1 GCA_903853785.1 Candidatus Magasanikiibacteriota bacterium | reverse complement strand
TCAAGACTGGAAGACTGACAGGCTTCTTCACTTTTGCACCACACTTTGGGCACATCTTAGCTTCGTTGCTAACTAGATTGCTGCATTCGTGACACTTTAGCTGTGCCATAGAAGGTCTCCCTGGATATTCTGAAATAATGAGCTATGCGAGTTGCCCAAAATTATATTTTAATAAAATTAAGATTATAATTGATGCGTGTCTAAAAACTCGCACAAAAATTTATCCAACATATCTGTTGATCGTGTTTTAATCGTATCAGCATTAAAATCATCAAATTTTACAAGTTCATTATTTAACATAATTCGTGATTTATTTAAAAGGATTTGCTTTTTTTCAGAAAACTCTTTATTGCTGAGACTTTGATTGTCAAATGTTAATGTTAGATTCCCCAAAGTATGGAGATATTTTTCGTGATCTTCAAATGAGATAGTTAACCATTGACCAGTCGCAATATTTTGAGGAACGATGTGTTCGATTTGTGCTTTTTTTAAATCTTTTTCAAAATTTAAAAGCTCGTTTTTTCCTATATTTTCCAGTAAAATTAAAAACTTTTTGATGTACTTTGACTTTCTACTATAAAGATCATTTGTTACGATTTTTTCCGTTAATACTTTTTGGCTTGGTAGTTGATGACCTGCTTCTGCGTTTTTAACAAGTGTCAAAAATCTATCACCATAACCCACAGATGAACTAAAGTCATTTGACTTAAGACGTTCAAAAACCATTGGTATAAATCTTGTAAGCTCACCTGCTGGATAACTAGCCAAAATTCTAGAAGCATCATAAGCAACTAATGCCTTGATAGCTTTATTGAATTCAAGAGGATTGTCGATAATCAACTCATTTGCTTCAATATGTGAGTAATGCTCAAGAAAATTCATCATCAATGATGAATATATAGCAAATGACGTCCTTAAATAACCAATATAATTAGGGTTAATATTGCGATGTTTTCTCACTCGAAGTGTTTGATAAATCAGCCCCCATTTTGCAAGATCGTGTATAATTTCTTTAAGACTATCAATAGACCTGATTTCGCCAACAACTTCTTTGAATTTATAGTACAGAATTTTTGGATCATGCTTATATAGCCATTGGGTTTTTATTGCTATATAGACTCTAAAAAACTGCTCACGAATCTCCTCTTCATCCTCTTCATTCTTTTCATCGCCATCGTTTTTAAATAAAGATTCAAAGGTCCTAGTATAAAGATTTATTAGCTCGATTTCGTTTTTATGACTACATTCATAATTTTTAAACGTAAATAAATAGTTTTTGATTAAATCGGATCCTGCAAGAGGTTTGCCTAGTGAATTAATTGATTCGAAAACTGAGTTTTCATCTTGATCTTCATCAAGAAAAATAATAACGACTTTTACTCTTCTTAATAAATCCAAGAAAACGTCAAATTCATCCTCGCCCATTCTCGACAAACGTTTATAAATATGCTCGTAGTTTTTGTAATATTTTGTTTTTTTGTCACCAGGAGAAATAGCACTTGAAGAACCAGATAGCAAGTTAGTAAGGGCTTGCTGATTTTCCATATTATTTAATTTTAATTTCACATCTATTCCGTCAGGTGAGTAGACGTGTTTATGTATTTCATTAGCAATTCGCGAGCCTTTTTCGGAAAAAAATTTATTGCGATATAAATCGCGGATTGCACAAAGCATTAAAATTGATGTTGTAATTCTTTGTTGGCCATCAATAACCACCCTTTCAGTTACAAATGCACGTGTTTGGTTTTTAAGAATAACATTTCCTATATAATATTCAGCTCGTTTATTGTCTTTATATTCTTCCCCAAAGCTTTTGATGTCATCAAGAAGTTTATCAACTTGGTTATTATCTTCCCATGTGTATGTTCTTTGATAAATCGGGATATGAAACTGTGCATATTCCGGCAACATCGAACACCTTTTCCGGTCAAAATCGAACACTGAACATCCACCATTCAGTCTGCAAAAAGCAATGTACAAAAGTGTTCGAAGTTAACTCATATTTGCCATCAATTTTCGCATAGATTCTCCTT
>CAINUM010000005.1 GCA_903853785.1 Candidatus Magasanikiibacteriota bacterium | reverse complement strand
TCCAATCTTGACTCCATGGATTTAATTTTTGTCCTGTAGCACTACATGCATCTGGTGCAGCATAAGGTTGAGCTTGGAAAATCGCAGAGTCTTTTAATTTTACGGCTGTGAATACGGTTGGCAAGACGGCCACACGATCTACTTTACAAGCTTCTTTTTTTGTTCTAAATCTCCATACAAATGCTTTATTGTATGGTTTCGAAGTGGTAGCTAGGTTGTATGAGTCCGAAGCAGACCATAACTGATCGGTTCCAACCTGTCCTGGTGTTCCAGTGGCTGACAGCACTACTTGATATAATGTGTTTGGTAGAAGCGCCTGGCCACCAACATCATTTGCAATTTTTAAAATTGTATTACCTGATGAAACATCAAACGTGGCAGCAGTACTTGTTGCGGTCGCACTAAGACAATTTTCATCATTACATTTCATTAATTGAACAGCAGAAGATTGATTAAAGGTAGACATCGTAACATTAAATTTGGCTCCGACCGCAGCATTAGTACAAGCTTCCAAACATTTTGGCCAAAAATCTATTACTTCAGGATTAGATAAATCAATTGTCAGAGGACTACTTCCACCTTTGATAATACTACCAAAAGTAGCGGTTGCCATCACATCTACACTATTACCAGCCAAACCAATTCCCATTGTATTTGCCTTTGTATCTACTTGAGTGGTGGTTACATTTTGAGCACCACTGATTTGTGCGTAAATTTTTCCAGAGTTATTTTTATTATTAACACCCCATTGCCATGCGAATTGTGACATATCCATCATCGTGCAATACTGGTTGCTCAAACCATTTCCACGATAAAATACATCATAAACACTTCCACCAAAACCATGGTCACGCATTGGGGACTCTAAGTAATTTGCCCAGAAATTATTTGGTGTAACGACAACTTGTCTCAACACACAATCGCCTTCTCCAGTTTTGAAAGTAAAACAATAAGCCGAATCTCCACCACATGGATTTGAAGCTACCAAACTCAAATTCTGGTCTTTTACAGTGGAGGGCAAGGCTTTAATACCATTTGTACCACCCGCTAAAATTACTTGGTATAGCTGGTTTGGACTCCATTTTCCAACGGACGATCTCAATGATAAATAATCTTTATTGTTACCGGCAGTTTGTAATTTATAACTATCATTAGCCATGGTAACAACACTACTAGCACCTGTACAAGCACCGTTTGCATCCACACTTCCACACGATTTTACTACAACCGTACCAGAATCAACAGTGTTCTGTGTTAATTTTCCACTAAATTCAATTGTAACCAACGCTGTCTGACAAACCTGACTAGCGTCATTATGTCCTACGATATTCCATTTTGTAGAAGGAGAAGGAGAAGGAAGATTTAATCCTAACTCAGTTTCTTTACCACAACGCTCTACAACACGAGGTGGTTCAACAATATCTTTGGTTGAAAACAACCAAACAAAACCACTATTTTTAAAAACACCCGCACACGCTGCACCTTTTGCGATACATTGACCAATTTGGGTGCCAGACTGACAACACTGATCACCGCCTGAAGCGCAACCATTTTTTGTACAGTCATTTGTAGAAAATAATAATCCATTACTTTGTTTTTTATCAGAATCACGATAAGCAAAAACCAAACCAGATGTAATATCTGCGACCCCAGCAACTCCGGCACCTGGAAATGTTGTTAAGGATTTTCCATCGTTACTTGCAGTAACATTTACCCCTACTAAAGTACTGGCGATAAGATTTGATTGACCACCATTTTTCCAAAAATAAAATTTTGAAGTGTTGTTTAAATATTCACCATAAGCGGTCATTAAATTTGCGGCAGCAAATGGAACATACCCAGACGTTGGATCAATCGCACACAAACCTGGACTAGGACTGCCATCATAAATAGTTGCGATTTTACTATTATCCAAAGCACTCACTAAATCTTTATCAACATTTCTTACCTGAATAGTATATTTTGCACCACCCGTACTTAATCCAGTAGGAACTTTGACAACTATTTGATCATCTTTCCATACTGAATTTTTACATGCGGATGGAAATGAAAAACTTCCATCTATTTTATTTGCGGTTGCATTATTTATTGGTTGAAACCATACCACACCCTGATTTGGACCAAAGTTTTTTCCAGTAATCGTGAGATAGTCCCCCATCGTAGTCGAAACTGGTGCGGAAATATCTGAAATTATTGGGGCTTCCGAATTTGATCCAGAAACTGTATATAAAACGGAGTTACTAGATAAATTATTTTTATCAACTATTTTTACACCATAATTACCATTTCCTAAGCCAGATGGAACTACAGCAATTACTATTGCGTCAGTATTGTTTACCCAACCATTAATTTTGGCTTTTACAGCATCGTTAAACGTAACAAAACTTTTTGCAGAATCGTAAGTGCTAAAATTTTTACCACGAACTGTAACAGCAGTACCTACCGGCCCATTATCAGGATCAATACCACAAATACCTGGATGTGAAGTGGTGGTAAGAGTAAAGTTTGGAACATGGTTGAAACCATCACCAGTAGTGTCGTAATATTTAATATTATATTGTTCTGTCCCGGTGGCCAAAGGATTAAATACGGATATTTTTCCACTAACTGCACCCTGTGGAACAATAACTATAATTTGATTGTTGCTCCAATTATTAAATCCAGGGCCACAATTTACTACTGGGGCTTCTATCTGAAGATTTGCAGTGGAAGTTACAAAATTTTGTAAACATTGTCGCGTTAGAACAGTTAATTCTGTAATTTTTTTACAAGATGATTGATATCCACCACCCATTGTATTGCCTGATAATGATTTTGCACTGTCTACCATCAAAGTACCAGTTACATTACCTAAAGCAGAAAAACTACACTCCACATTCGAATCACAAGGTAAAGAAATACCTTGTGGTTGAAAAGGCCACCAAACCAAGTTATTAACGGAAATACTACACACACCGGATTTTACAACAGGTGTTGGAAGGTTAATGAGTATGGAGTTTATCGTCTTGATATCACATTCACCAGGAATATTCGTACAGGTTTTACTTGGGTTATATTGACAAGTGCTTGTAACAGGTTTACTGACAACCGTAGTCGAAGCGGAAGAAAAATAAACATGGCCTTTACTATTACCAAAGTATTTACCAATTATCGAAACATAATCACCTACCGCTGCGCTAAATGGAGAGTAACTATCAATAATCGTTTTTTGTACACAAACACCTTCAGCGGCATTTGCAGGTTGTTTGTAGCAATAACCACTCGTGCAATCTGTATCACTCACACATTTATCACCATCGCAAACTCCACATTCGCCTCCACAATCAATAAGTTTTTCACCCTCATTCAAGATTTGATCAAAACAATGAGCTGGTTTTAAATTTGCTTTTGAATTTCCCTCTCCAATATTTGCCGCCATATCAAAACCAATAGCTTTCAAAGAGTGGGTTCCCAAACCAATATTATTAGTTGGCCAGGTCATTGTGACAGTACCGGATTTTTGACAACCACCAACATTGGTTGTGGTGACCAAAAGATTATCTACATTAAAAATCAAATTTTGTAATCCACCGTCATCTGTATAATTAATTTGCACAGGGATGCTGTTTCCTTGTTGTAAATTTGTATTTGAAAGTGTTGGTGAAATGATAGAAATAACTGGATCTTGTCTATCGACACCATCTCCAGTTGTAAAGGAAACATCGTTACAATTTGTAGATCCTAGTGGACAGTCCAAAGCTTTACCACTAACACTCTGAATATCTTTCCCACCATTTTTAATTTTAACGGTATAATTTGTTGTAGCTTCGAAACAATCTTTACCTGTATCTGGACCTGGACAAGCCCCATTGGTTGGTTTGAAATATGCGATATTATGATGAGCTGGTTGCCAATTCCAACTACCAACCACTTCAGAAAGATCAGAAGCTTTTACAACGACGACATTGTTGTTTAAAGTATTTACATCTACATCGATATTGAAAACATATAGAGGAGCGACATTGCGAATACAAACATTTCCGTTTGAAGGCTTAGAAACTATAAGTAATTTACTATTACAATTACCATATGGACAATCAATGTTTCCAGGATTGTCTGGACAATCTCCACCATAATAACTACCAGCATTGGCACGTTGCACTTCACACTTTGACATAACTCCAGCACCGGTCGCATCTACCAATTTGTTCATAACAAAACTCACAATCGCATAGGCAGATAATATGATCGCCAAACCGATCGTTGCGTTTATCAAAATTTTCTTTGATGTACCAATTTTTTCATCATCTCCTCCAGCAGTCATCCACAAATAACCAGCATACAACATCAGGACCAAAGCTACGGTTCCCAATAAACCTAAAGCCGTTTTAATAATTTTTGCCACAATTGTACGAATATCGCCACTTGGCAAACCAGTAGCTGAAACTTGTTGTAAACCTACGTCCAGACTAGAAGAGGCTGCTTGAACAGAGTTATTAAAAATAAAAAATCCCGTTACAAGAAATAACGAAAATAATAAGAATAAAAAAAGTTTTTTATTTAAAAATTTCATAATTATGGTGCTACGGGTATGTGGCTTTAAGGCCATTTATACATTGATTAACTCCGTTTGTTTTAGAAATAAGCACCCCGTTACAGCAAAACTCTGTGTTTGTTTCATCTTTCGCATCACAACAATTTGCGGCGAGAGCAGGAACTGTTGGGTCGCAAACCAAAGAATCTAAAGTACCGTTTGGTACTGCATCTTTTGGACCAACTCCTGGATAAAAACAGTTAAAGTGAGCATCTTCTACGCTCGAACTAACAATTGGAATATAATTTTGAACTTTGTTGTCTAAAAATGGACCATGATTAATATTAAAAGTTTGGTAGCTGAAATCAATAAACGGAACCTTCCAAAGTGGAATTGCATTTACTGGCCATTCTTGGATGTCTATCTCATATGCTGAGTTTGCTCTCATGCGTTTACTGAATGTCAAAGACAAACCAGCATCTTTTGGTACATTTTGTGCTTTTACGCCTGGAGTTATTTTGTTAATTATAGGAGAAGTTTTATCGATTTCATCTTTTAATTTGAACGTCCAGAAATAATTATCTGGATGTTTCCAGTTATCAAAAACCGGCAAAGTAGTTGTTGCTGTTTGTGCTTGACCGTCTGGCTTACCGTCCAACGCAACATTATTTCCATCCAAAGCATTTCCAGACATATCGGCCAAACCACTAAATGGTACACTTTCAAAACTACCTGCCAAGGTTTTGGCGGCTTCTAGTAATAATTGATAATCATCACTCTTTGGGTCGCCAGTACAATTTGCGCCCGGTTGGTCACAAACCGGCAAACAATAAATAGGATTGCCGCAAGCATTCTTAGCACATTCCAAATTTGGAGTAAATTCTAGTGTCTGATAATTATTTACTAAATTAAAATTACCAAGTGGTACTGAACTTTTTGTAGCTTTTGAAAATATTTTATTTCCTGACAGTGCATAATAGCCAGCATATACGGATGTTGAACTAAAGCTACCTTGCATATCAGTCGGATCCATAGGTTCACTGAAAGAAATTTGTATTACAGAATTTTTAGCTTCTCCACCTGGGTTAGCATTGATCGAGTTTGGAAATACACTAGTCACATATGGTGGTTCGTTGTCCAACAAATTACTACATGTAAACTGCCAGAAATAAAAATTATTGCCGACATTTTGGTTTTGAAATATTGATGGATTGCCGTTCGTATCATCATCAGCCAAAATACCATCACCAAGATGAACGGTGTATGGAACCATATTATTTTCATTTCCCAAATAACCACCCTTAGGATTTGTACTGTCAACGATTGGTTTCAAAACAATAGTGTAAATTCCTGCAATATTATTTACTGGATTGACAGTGGTAGTAGCGGTAATTACCAAAGCTTGAACTGACTGGCCATTATCTGACTGAGAAACATTAATATATTTATCAGATAATTTTCCGGTGGAAGAAACTACATGATCACAATCATTGAACCAATTGAAATTAGAGCTATTGGTATTTATACAATCACCTAAAATATTATTGTGATTATAATCTTCTACAAAACTGGATAACAAAACAGGACGTTTAAAAGTAATGACAATCTTTGTGTTGCGTGGTACATCTTTTTGATTGCGAGCTGGATAGTGATCTTTGACAACCTTGCCTAACGCACCACTACCAGTAAAATTTTGTGTACCCGGAGCATAAACTGCAGTAGCAAGACCACCACTATCTTGAACTCCCAAAATTTTCATAATATACGAAACTATACTGTATGCACTCAAAATAATCGCCAAACCAATAACCGCATTTCGAATAATACTTTTTGATTGGGTAATTTGTTCATCGTTGCCACCAGCGGTCATCCAAAGATAACCGGCGTATATCATTAAACAAACCAAAACAATTCCCACCAAACTAAGTGCGACACGAATAATGCGAGCAATGATTAAACGAATATCAAGTGTTGGTAAACCAAGCGGTTGTTCGATAATTTTTACACCTTGTAAAACAGTTCCATTTGGATCAGCCACACTTTGAGCTGAAGCAGTATTAAAAACGAAAAAGACCGCCACTAAGAATAACCCTAGAATAGTGGCGGTTTTTAGAAAACGAATTTTTGATAACCATTGAAGCATGGGACAATGGACACAAAATGATTAAAACTTCTTTCTTGTTTCTTCTGGCAAGCGGCCTATCTTTTTGAGATATTCCATTTTTCCAGCTACTTTAAGACTGTGCAACGCACTCTTTTTAGTCATGTTGCGACTCTTATCTTTTTCGTGATATCTAATTTTTTTTACTTGTAAAATCTTACCAGATTGTTGCCAACGCTTTTTTACGCGGCGCATGTAAGATTCGAAAGATTCATTTTTACGACGTTTTATCTCTGACACATTAATTCACCTCCGTTACAATTTATTAATTAAAAAGCAATAAAATTGCTAAAACTATTATATACCAATTATCTCTTATCGTCAAATTTTCCAAGCTTCCTTTTTAATACCGGAATCAACTTTTTTTGATCAACAATTTCTTGAATTCCAGACTCCATATCACGGATAATTGCTGTACCATCCTGAACTTCTTTTTGACCAATAATTACCGCAAATGGCACTTTCAAATTATCGGCTAATTCCAATTGAGTCTTTAGAGAAGTTTTGCACAGGTTGAAGGCGATCTTTACACCACCAAATCTTAATTCATTTATAACTTTCAAAGTAACACGTCTAGCTTCATCTCCAAGTTGAGCGACAAAAGCTTCAGTAGGAACTTTTACTAAATCAATATGATTCTTTTCATTATATTGCTTTAAAGCCAAAATACTACGTTCCAAACCAAGAGCCATACCGACAGCTGGAGTTGGACGTCCGCCCATCTCTTCTACTAATAAATCATAGCGTCCACCACCACCCAATGCGCTTTGTGCACTGATTTCAGCATCAGCAGCATAAACTTCAAATACAGTATGTGTATAATAATTTAAACCACGAACCAATGTTGAATCGAGTTGATATGGAACAGCTAATTCATCCAAATATTCCAACACTTTCATGAAGTGGTTTTTGGATTCTGCGCCCAACCAATTTATAATTTGGGGAGCATCTTCTTTTACAGTTTGACATCGTTCTTCTTTACAATCCAAAAGACGCATCGGATTTTTTACCAAACGATTGCGACATTCTTCACAAAGATAAGAACGCTTACTGCGATAATAATTTACTAATTCAACTTTATAATTTGCACGTTCAGCAGGAGTACCCAAACTGTTGATATGAATCTCTACAGGCAAACCCAAATCTTTATAAAAATTAAAAGCAACCAAAATTAATTCAGCATCAGCAGAAGGATCAGCATGACCAAAAGTTTCATAACCAACCTGGTGAAATTGACGATAGCGACCAGCTTGAGGACGATCATGTCTAAACATTGGACCCCAGTACCACATCTTTACCGGTTGAGGCATGTTAAACATCCCGTGCATAACATAGGCGCGAACTGCCGAAGCGGTCATTTCTGGACGCATACAAACTTTTGTACCATCTTTATCTTCAAAATTGTACATTTCTTTATCTACCACATCAGTACCTTTTCCAAGAGAACGAACAAACAATCCGATTTCTTCTAGAATAGGAGTTTCAATGCGACCGAATTGAAAATGAGCAGCCAAATCACTAGCAGCTTGATACATTGGCTTCCAGTATTTTTCATCCTTTGGCAAAATATCATGCATGCCGCGCAAAAGATTGTAAGATTTTTTTCCACGTTCAGAAGCGTCTTTATCTTTTTCTTTGGAAACTTTTTCTTTAGTAGGTTTTACTACTTTTTTTACTTCCACTTTTTTTGCCTTCACAATTTTTTCTTTTTTTGGCATATAATATTATTAATAAGTAGGAGTTTCAAAAACTTGTATTCGATTCAAAGGCCAACCGCGCAACCATGTGCGTCCGACAATTAGATTTTCATCCACTGGGCCAAAGCGACGAGAATCAAAACTGTTTGGACGATTATCCCCCATTACAAAATATTGATTTTTACTAAGAGCCATTATTTTTTCTCCTTCAGTCGTCACATCGGATGGTATATAAACTTCTTTCATAGCAAATCCTTCTGGAT
>CAINUM010000004.1 GCA_903853785.1 Candidatus Magasanikiibacteriota bacterium | reverse complement strand
AGCATCTTTGGTAGCTTGACGTTGAGAATCATTAAAATAAGCTGGCACAGTAATCACCGCTTCAGTAATTTTTTCTCCCAAGCGTTCTTCCGCATCTGCTTTCATTTTTCCTAAAATCATCGCGGAAATTTCTTGTGGACTATATTCTTTACCTTGCATTGTTACTTTTACACCTTCACCAGATTTTACAATCTTGTAAGGCATAAGTTTCAAATCGCGCTGAACTTCTTCGTCTGTCCAACTGCGACCAATCAGACGTTTGATGGAATACAAAGTATTCTCTGGATTTGTAACAGCCTGACGTTTTGCAAGCATACCTACCAAACGTTCGCCGCTTTTTGAAATAGCGACGATAGACGGAGTGGTGCGAGCGCCTTCTTTATTTTCCAAAACTTTTGGTTGGCCACCTTCGATAATGGACATACAAGAGTTGGTCGTTCCGAGATCGATTCCTAATACTTTTGACATATGTGTATTAAATTACGTTTATTAATAAATTATTATTCCGATCAAACCCCTGAACATTTCAGGGGTTTTGTCTGAAAAATTATTTTGATTTCCACTTCGCAGAAATTGCGATACCACCTCGTGTGTTAAACATTACTTCAACTTCACATTTTTTTGGTTTAACAAACTTTACAAAGTCATTACCAATATCTACTGCCAAATGCTCGTGAAACACTCCGACATCGCGGAAAGTTTCCAAATACAATTTCATCGATTTGGATTCCACTACATATTTATCAGGAGTGTAGGTAATCAGAATTTCAGCAAAATCTGGTTGGTAAGTCAAAGGACAACGACAAGTAAATTCGCTACAATGCAACTCCACTTCCAAATTTGTACCGGCATGATTTGGAAAAACATCCAAAGTGCGTTCTGCTTTCAAGTTTGATCCTTTACCAAGCTTGGTTAATTTTTCTAAATCTTCTTTGTTTGTTGGCATAAATTATTTCATTGATAATGGATTGAAACTTGTGTCTTTGTCGTACACATCGATTTGTTCTGTTTTCTTTAGATATCCAACTACCGCGTAAGTCACTGGTGTCAAAACTACTTCAAATAATGTTTTGAAAATCCATTGAGTTATAATCAAACCACCAATTGCACTTGTAGGCATCACACCATAAAATGCGAGCGTGATAAATATCATCGAATCCAAACCTTCACCAACAATTGTCGAACCAATCGTACGCATCCAAAGATGTTTGCCGTTGGTTTTGATTTTCATTTTAGCGAGCACTACTGAGTTGGCAAATTGTCCAACTAAATATGCTGTGAATGAAGCAATCAACAATCTTGGAGCAAAGCCTAGAATTTGTTCAAAGGCTGTTTGGTTTTCAAAGAAAGGAGCTGAAGGAATTTTCATCGCAATATAAATAGCAATGACTGCGACCAAGTTACAGGCGAATCCAGTCCAAATCGCACGACGAGCAGCACTGTATCCATATACTTCTGTTAATATATCGCCGATAATATATGTTATCGGAAATAGTATAACCGCTACTGGTAAAAAATAACTGCCAAACATACCAATCTTAACCGCAATGATGTTGGAAATGATCAAACAAGTAACGAATAGTGCGGAAATAAGTTGATAAAATTTTGAGGTAGGCATGTATTTATTTTTTTGTAATTTTAATCTCTACTTTCTTTGGTTCAGTTGCCATTGTTTTTGGACAAGTGATTTTTAACACACCGTCATCAAAACTTGCTTCGACTTTATCTTCTAACACCGCGGTCGGTAAAGCAATTTGTCGATAAAATGCACCACTGCGAACTTCCTTACGATAGTAATTCTTTTCTTCAATCTCGTGCTCTTTTTTATGTTCGCCTTGCAAAGTAAGCACACCATTTTCAACGCTCACTTTTACATCTTCAGGACTAAATCCAGCCAGCGGAGTTTCCACCACTACCGACTTATCTGTTTCATAAACATCGACTGCAGGCGTAAAAGCCTTGAGCGATGAGCTGTTTGCTGGCAAACGATTGAAAGATTCATCTACCTCTGCAAACGGATCCCACATTGGACTCCAACGAATTAAGGACATATATTTCTATTTAAAAATTATTTAGAAATTATTACTTTTGCAACTTTTACTACCTTACCAGCCATCTTATATCCACCTGACGCTTCTTTGACAATCATTCCGCTTTCAGTTCCAGCAGATTCTTCCTCGCCGACACTTTCATGTAAAGACGGATCAAACTTTTCACCGATCGTTTTTATTTCTTCTATTCCATGACTTTTCATCACATCCCCAAACTGTTTCATGATATACCCGATACCATCAACCCAACTTTTAATCTGTTTGTGTTCATCGTTATCGGCACTTAGTAAAGGGTGATGGAAAAATGCAGTTTTAAAATTGTCGTAAACCGGTATGAAATCTTCCAAGATCATTGTCTTGCTCATCTGTGCCCATTCACTACGACGTTCTGTAGTTTCTTTTTGTAAATTTTTATAATCCGCCAAAGCCCGTTGCCAATCTTTTTTATATTCTTCGGCCTTGTCATTACTTGTTTCGCAATTTTTACATTTCCTATTAAAAAAACTAGTTTTTTCGGTTTGAACATCTTCCGGCTCTCCTTCTAGTACTTCGCCAAGATTTTCCTCTTTGATTTCACTATCATCAATTTGTTCATCTGTCATATTTATTTGTTTAATAATTCTTTAACGGCCTGCAAAAGTACATAATTATGCTTATAATTTGTACGTAAAGGCGATAGCAATGTAATTAAACTTTCACCAAATTTAAATGACATTGCTGATAACATATTTCCAAACGGGTGTTCTTCGCCAATAAAATATTTAATATCCTCAGTTACCAAACTGTAAAAGTCTGGAATGCAATCTTCACAACGATCAAATACTTGTGAAATGTCCCCCACTATCCCAAGTTCAACAAATTCTGGTTTGGAAAATAAATTTGAAAGACCAGTATAATAAATAGAATGAGGTGTAAATGCTAAAATGACTGTTTCCTGAGTAATTACCGCCAAAGTTTTTGATAAGTTTTTTTGTGCTTGTACTTTATCTTCTAGCGAAAAAAAACTTTCCAAAGCCTCATTTTCTTTTTTATTAATTTTTAATTTATCCCAAACAATTTTATCTAAATAATATTTGTATCCGTTTTCAGTCGGAATACGTCCCGCACTAGTATGGGGATGAGTCAAAAAACCTGATTCTTCCAAGTCACGCAACTCATTTCTAACCGTTGCTTCACTCCAATCTAAACTAGCATCAGATACCAAAAATTTAGATCCGATCGGTTGTGCGGTCTCTATATACTTTTCGATAACTAAAATAAGAAGTTGTTCCTGACGAATATTCATAAAAAAAATTATCACTCGGAATGTACGAGTGATAATATACCAAGACTTATCCACAATGTCAAGACCCTATTTTATCGTTTGAACTTCGTGCAATAAGACGTTTTCTACGTAAATTCCACGAGCATAAAAAATACGTTCCAATTCATTCTTTAGTTCCATTTCTACTGAATCGCGCTTAGTACTTGTAATCTCTTGTAAGGTAAATTTACTGAAAACCATACGTACTCTACTGCGAATTGTTGGACGAATAATCTTCGCTACAAAATCCTCACCGATTTGTTGCCAAATAGAAGGAATTTGGTGAACATCCAAACGTAATAAAATAGTCCCCTCTACCGCCACTCGTAATCCGTCCTGTGTTAGGGCGGCTACTGGAATATCTCCCAACGCTTTTTCATTTTCAATACCAAACTGACGAGAAATTGTATATTCCAATGTTTGTACATTGAATAATTTTGCTTTCTGCCAAAATGGAATTTTTAAATGCAGGCCAGGTGTTAAAACTTTTTTCAAAACTCCTCTACCCAAATCATAAACACAGGCTACATAGCCTGGTGGTACAGAAATAAAAAAACCTTTCAAAACATCATCCATTACAAACGAATACATTAATTTATCCAAAGAATCTCCAGCCATATACTATTATATTAATGATGAGCACCCGCCGCCTTAACAGGTTTGGGTGAAAAAAGTACGCCTATAATTAAACTAATTATATCAGAAAAAATCATAGAGGTCAAAATAAACAGAGACTTGACCATTGGCAAGTACCAGAGCGCTGCAAATGTAAACATCGGAAATAAAAACAAAAATACCACTTGACCACTTTGCCACTGTTTTTGATGTCTATTTTCCCAAATAATAAATATAAAAATATACAAGGCACAGAGACCAGCCCAAATCCAATCATGAACTTTACCGATTTCAAATCCGTAAAAAAGTGTATTAATTTTACCAGGAAAATCAATCGAAGAATACAGTACTTTAGCCAATTTTTCTCCGGTAATTCCGCGCACGAATACTTGATATAGTAAAACCAAAACCAACAACTGAATCAACAAGGCGGAAACTTTCGCCCAAGGAGAAATGTGGTTTTTTTTGATAATTTTTCTAATTTCTTCTTGTTGTGCAATCTGATCAAAGCGAAAGGCTTTTGAAGCTTTCAACGCTTCTTCCTGTGCTTTTTCCTGTCTTGCTGAATTACTTTCTGAAATAATTGTTAAAGGTAATAACACAATACGTAATCCAACTGTCAACCAAACAACTGCCCAACCAAGACTATGGTCAGTCATATTGTTGTAAATCCAAATCAACGCATTTACTAGCGGTATTAACAAATATTGATTCCAAATCAACGTAAATAGTGCAGTCATAATTAAAATGATTATAACACATGCCAATAATATTGACAATTGATATTTTTACTGCTTAAATACGCGAGCAGAATTTTCTGCCTTTTTTGTTCTCAACAAGGATGTCACCATGACACAGTTGAACCCCACCCTCTTTCCAGTCGAGTTTCGTGAACTGCGCGAACGCCTCTTCCACCTCCTGCTGAAGTACTCGTACGAATGGCGCGAAGAACCGTTCCGTCTCAAGTCTGGCGCCATGTCGAACATGTACGTCGATTGCAGAATGACAACGCTCCAAGCGGAGGGGTCGTACCTGATCGGTCGCTTGTTCCACCACTTCACTGCCACCTATGCGCCCATGGCGCGTGGTGTCGGCGGGTTGACGATGGGCGCCGATCCGATCGTTTGTTCTGTGACTAGCGCTTCCTATCAGTCCAACAACCCGCTTATCAGCGCTGGTTACTTGGTACGGGGCGAAGCGAAGAATCACGGCAAGAACGGTATGGTCGTTGGCCCCAAGTACCTCGGACGCGACGAAGAAGTCGTCGTGGTCGATGACGTGATCACCAGTGGCAACTCGATGCTTGAAGCGACGAGAGAACTGCGTGGTGAACGCGGTTTTCGCGTCAAGTTGGCCTTGGCCCTCGTGGATCGCCAAGAACAAGACGGCCTTGCCAACATCGCCAAGGAAGTCGACAAGATCATCACCCTCTTCACGCTAACGGAGCTGAAGAACGGCCAACCTGACCACGTCCGCTTCATGGACTGTTAGGTCGGAGACTCCACGGCGCGCCGCCGCAAGGCGCTGATGGAGTCCAAGCGCACCTTCTCTTGCGGCTACATCAAAAACAGTCCAGAAAATTCTGGACTGTTTTTGTATTAAATACTAAATTGATATTATCTTACCACCTCACCGGCCATGAATTTTTTAACATCAGCTACAGTACTCATCATTTGAGCGGGAAAAATTATAGTTGAATTTTTTTCTACACTAATTTCAGCTAAAGTTTGTAAATTTCTCAACTGCAATGCAATTGGATGAGCAGCAATAATATCGGCCGCATCGGCTAATTTTTGGGAAGATAAAAACTCACCTTCAGCGGCGATGATCTTAGCACGTTTTTCACGTTCAGCTTCAGCTTGTTTGGCCATCGCTCGTTGCATTCCTTCAGGCAGTTCGATGTCTTTAATCTCAACAATTGAAACTACTACCCCCCACTCTTCAGTTCGCGCATCGAGAACGGTGGCAATTTCTTTATTAATAGCTTCTCGTTCACTCAAAATTTCATCTAATTGAAAGCGTCCGACAATGTTTCTAACGGAAGTTTGGGCAATTTGATTTATAGCCAACATCACATTTTCAATAGCCACAATACTTTTGATCCCATCAACAATTTTATAATATGCAACCGCTGAAATATCTACAGAAACATTATCTTTGGTAATAATCTTTTGTGGTGCGATCGGCATTGTAACGGTACGAAAATCAACTTTACGAACAAGATCTATATATGGAACCACCCAATTTAATCCTGGTTCTTTAATTCCAACAATCTTTCCTAGACGAAAAACTACACCTTTTTCATATTGTTGAACGGTGCGTAAGCCGCTAATAATAACAAAAATAATGAAAGCTCCTATGTAAAAATACATAATATTAAATTAATAATTACACATTTAGATTAGACCTAAAGTATCTATTTGTCAAAAAGCACAATAGCCATGCGTATTTTATTGACAAAATGCCATTTTTACTGTATAGTCAGCTAGTTAATCCCTAAAGATTAATGAATTAATAAATTCCTGCGGAATTTGAAATTTCGTCAGGCCTCGCAAATATGAAAATAAATTTTCCTATTTGTCTCAACCCTAGAAATTATGGACCACGGTGATGTAATCGTTCGTTTTGACAAGGTGACATTTTATTATGATGAAAACAAAACACTTTTAGAAGAAGCTAGTTTTTCTGTACGTGAAAACGCCAAAGTGACTATCATGGGCCAAAATGGCGCTGGAAAAAGTACAATTTTTAAAATGATTACTGGTGATTTGAAACCAATCAAAGGGCACGTCCATATTAGCCAAGGTGCTACTATCGCTATTGCCACTCAGGTGATGAAAAAAGATAATTTAGAAAAATCAATCGAGGAATTTTTCGAAACTGCATTTGATAAAAAAATGTACGACTTACCAAAAAGAATTAAAAATGTTTTGGAAGTAGTACATCTAGACGCCCCACTTGATAAAAAAATAAATAAATATTCTGGCGGCCAACAAGCTCGTTTGCTTTTGGCTCATGCTTTGATTCAAGAACCAGATATATTGCTTTTAGACGAACCTACCAACAATTTGGATGTCGATGGTATCTCCCATCTTACCCGCTTTTTGATGGAATACCCAAAAACATGTTTGGTAATTTCGCATGACGCCAATTTTTTAAACGCTTTTACACAAGGTATTTTGTATTTAGATTCTTATACAAAAAAAGTTGAGCAATACGTCGGGGATTATTATGAAGCCCTTGGAGAAATTGAAGCACAGATCGAACGCGAGCGTGCCAAAAATGCTCAATTAGAAAGAAGTATTCAGGATAGAAAAGACAAGATAAATTTCTTCTCCCATAAAGGAGGTAAAATGCGCAAACTTGCTAGTAAACTTCGTGACCAAGTAGAAGAGGCCGAAGAAAATATGGTTGACGAACGCCAAGAAGATAAGACTATTACTGAATTCAATATTCCAACTCAAGCTGACATAGTCGGTCCAATGGTAGAAATAAGTTCAGTTGGTGTAATGGTAAAACATGAACCAGTTCGTAAATTTTTACCTACTCCGATTGCCTTAAGAAAGAAACAAAAATTATTAATTAGTGGACCAAACGGAATTGGTAAAAGTACTTTATTGCAAGCTTTAGCTAGTGGACTTGAGGAAGGGGCGAAAATTGGTAAGGATGTAAAAATCGGCTATTATCGCCAAGATTTTTCTGGTCTTGATTTTGATAAAACCGGCTATCAGTCTTTGGCCGACATGATGGTTGACCCTTGGAATCAAGAAATCTATTCAACTGCTTCTAGATTTTTATTGTCCTCTGAGATATTAAAAAATAAAGTTGGCTCATTGTCAGAAGGTCAAAAGGGCTTACTTTGCTACGCTCAGTTTGTATTACAAAAACCAGGACTTCTAATTATGGACGAGCCTACCAACCATATCAACTTCCGTCATTTACCAATTATTGCTCAAGCACTTGACGAATTTGAGGGGGCTTTAATATTAGTAAGTCACGCATACGAATTTGTTGATCAAATCAAAATAACCAATACCCTAGAACTAGACTCATTATAGAACTAAATACAACTTTTATTATATTGAAAAAGGTGTTAGAATATATTTAATAATTCTAACACCTTTTTATGTTACAAAAAATTCGTAGTTATATCTTGAAATCAGTAAATATCAATCGATCGCTAAAAATCGCGATTGTTGTTATTGGATTAATAGGCTTGGCTGATTCATCTTACCTTACTTATTCTCACTACAAAGCACACCCAATAAATTGTTTTACAAAGGTAGAACAAGTAAATTCATGCCAATTGGTGGCGGATAGCATATATTCAACAGTTTTGGGTGTACCTGTTTCACTACTTGGAATTTTCTTTTATTTATTTATTATTTCAGTTGGCCTGATTAGCTTTAATAAAGATTTTTATTTCTTATTAAATTTGTTACTTCCATTTTCTGCACTTGCTGTATTGTTTGGTCTAAGACTGACCTATTTGCAGGTATATATCATTGGATATTTATGTTATTATTGTATATTATCGGCAATTTTATCTTGTGTTCTTCTAGGAATTTCGTGGAAAATTTACAACCAAATAAATATTCCAGAATAAACTAAATAAAAAATAGGACCTAACATGGGTCCTATTTTTTTGTTTGAATATTAAATTATACCTTTGGTTCGATATGAATAATAACATCAAAAACATTTTTAATCTGCTCCTTCATTAAGGTTTTTAATTCTCTAGCTGAATTATGAGAATCTTCAATGGTAAGTTCTGGGTTGCAATAACAATGTAAAGAAATAAATACCTTGCCCTTAATTTTTCTTAATAATATATTGTGAGCATCTTCAATAACTCCAACATTTAAAATTAAATCAATTACTGTTTTTTTGATTAATTCGGATTCCTGATTAGATAATTTATCGCTAACTTCTTCTTCTGTATTTAATGGGTCCACATGAGTGCTGATTTCAATATCAGGACCCACTTCAGACTGGATTTCACTTTCTAAATGACTGGCGACTTCATGGGCTTTTGCAACAGTCAGATTTCCCGGCAATTCCAAATCATAGCTAATATATTTGCGACCATCAAAATTATCTACTACGATATTGTGTACTGAGAGACCGTGCTTGGATGAGAGCGTTCTTATCACTTCTACCATTGTTTCATCTTTTAGTTGAACCGATTTAGTATGAATAATAATATCAGCCCCCGACACTTTCAACTTAATCGCGTCTTTAGCTTGAGAAATTACATTGTCTACTTTAATGATGGAAAAACCACGATTTATACTTATTTCAAGTTCGATAAATACTGATGGCCCAAGAGGACGAACACGAATTTTTTCAACAGCAATAACTCCAGCGATATTTCCTACAGAATCTTTTACGATATCAGAAATACCTTCTGGTGCTGCATCAATCAAAACGTCAATCGTTCTTTTTCCAAGGCGATAACCGGCTACTAATACAAAAATGGAAACTCCAATTGCTGCAAACGAATCAGCACCTTTAATACCAAATGCGACGAGGATCAAACCAATAAGAACAACACACGAACTCCAAATATCAGAACTAAAATGCAAAGCGTCCGCTTCGAGCGCTTGACTATTGGTCTCTTTGGCGACTTTACTCAATGCCCGCGATCTAGATATATCTATAATTATTGAAACTATTATAACTACAAAAGCATACCAGGTTACTTCAACTTCAATATTTTTTGTGATCATTCTGTGAACTGCCTCATAAATAATCCAGGCACTGGTCAAAAAAAGCAAGCCAGTTTCAATCAATGCTGAAACACTTTCGATTTTTCCATGGCCATAGGGGTGATCGTCGTCTGCTGGCTTATCACTGACTTTAACTGCAAAAAGAGTTAAGGCGGCTGCCCCCAAATCCAAAGCTGAGTGGGCGGCCTCTGAAATAATACCCATACTACCAGTCATAACCCCTACAATAAATTTCATTATTGTCATGGCTGCACTTGCGACAACTGAACTCCAAGCAACTGATACTTTTTTATTATTCATATATTTAGCGTTTATAAATTTTTTCGTTAATTTTAGAAGTTAATTTTTTTTGAGCGCAATATTCCACAACTTCCTTTAAAAATATTTTACCATATTTTGCCAATTTTATATCTCCAAATCCAGAAATCTTTCTTACGTCTTCCAATAACTGAGGTAAATATGTAGCCAATTCCAACAAAGTAGCATCTGAGAATATTAAATACGCAGGTACATTTTCTTTTTGAGCCACATCGATTCTAGCCAATTTAAGCTTAAGAAACAATTCTTTTTCATAAGGTAATTCTGACAATGTCGACTCCTTCTTTTCTTTTGATTTAACAAAATATACTTTTTCTTTACCCAACAACACATCCTTACTTTTTTCCGTTAACGACAAAACAGGATATTCACTACCAATTTGCTTGAGATAATTAAATGAAATCAAATCTTTAAAATAATGAAACCAGTCTTCCTTTGAAATATCCTTTCCAATTCCATATGTTTTTAAATTTTTATGACTATCACTTATTCTTTCTGATTTTGAGCCTCTCAAAAAATCCACGACATACGTCAAACCAAATCTATTTTCAAGACGTACTACGGCTGAAAGTGCTTTTTGAGCAATTACAGTACCGTCGAATTTTTCTCTAGCAGTGAGACAAACATCGCAACTACCACAATTCTCTGGCGCATCTTCTCCGAAATAATTCAGGATAGCTCGACGACGACATGCATTGGCTTCACACAAAGTTGCCATTTGAGATAATTTATGCAACATCACACGTGATTGCTCTGGGTTATTCTCCACCATCGCAAATCGTTTTAATTTAATTACATCTCCTCCACTATAATATAAAATTGCCTCACTTTTTAAACCATCACGCCCAGCACGACCAGTCTCTTGATAATAACTTTCAATATTTTTTGGCAGATCAGCATGAATAACAAAACGAACATTTGACTTATTTATACCCATTCCAAAAGCAATCGTCGCAACCATTATTTTAACCTGATCCTTTATAAACAAATCTTGATGTTTCTGTCTTTTGTCTGCACTCAAACCGGCGTGATATGGCTTTACCAAAAAACCAGCCTTTTTTAATTTATCTGCCATTTTTTCAGCTGATTTTCTAGATAATACATAAATAATTCCGGAGTCTCCTCGGTGTTCTTTTAAATACTCTAAAACATTCTCATACATTTTTCTTTTTGGTTCAATCGAATAATGAATATTGGGACGATTAAAACTAGAGGTAAAAACGTTTGGATTTTTTAATTTTAGTTTATTTAAAATATCATCTTGAGTTAGGTGGTCAGCGGTGGCCGTCAGAGCAATCATTGGCACTGTTGGAAATTCTTTTTTTAACGATGACAACATTCTATATTCTGGACGAAAATCATGTCCCCAACTAGAGATGCAGTGGGCCTCATCAATAGCAAATAATGAAATTTTTAAGCTTCGTAAAAAAACCAAAAACTGTTGATTGTTCCCAAGCAAACGCTCAGGCGAAACATAAAGTAATTTTATCTCACTTCGATTTAATTGTTCATATATATCAGAAATCTCACCACTGTCCAATGAAGAATTCATATATGCCGCACTAATACCATTTAATCGCAAGGCGTCTACTTGGTCTTTCATCAGAGCGATTAGTGGCGAAATAACTATCGTCAATCCATCAAACAAAAGAGCTGGGATTTGATAACACAAAGATTTACCCCCACCTGTTGGCATCAAAACAAACGCATCACGTTTTTGCATGATGGTTTGAATAATTTCTTCTTGGTTAAAACGAAACGATTCGTAACCAAATTTAGTTTTCAATATCTGAGCAGCTGTAGTCATTTATTTTATTTTAAGCCTTAATTGTATGCTTTTTTGAACGATTGGTCAATTCAATTTTTAAAGTTTGATAGCTACTATTATTCTACAAATGGCCGCAGGAGAAATGCCATTAAATTTGAATTCTTTACTTAAAATTTTAAAGCCATTTTTTTCTAATAATTTTATTCTAGCACTCAAGCTATTTTGCCAATTCAAGCCATGTTTAATTTTCCCAACATATTCGCCTAATATTAATGGCCATACTAAAATACCACGATCTTTAAGCACTCGTCTTGCTTCTTGTACAAATATTTCTTGTCCGTTTGTTGTCATAAACCTATCAGCGGCTACTGCGACCAATCCATCAAATACACCATCGCCTACTCCAACCATCAGACCGTTCAAATCATCTTCTGCGATTTCAACATCTTTAAAACGTGCCGATAATTCTAAAAGTTGGTCTTTACTGATATCTGATGCGCGAACTTTAAACCCGGCATTTATCAAAGCTTCAGTGATTATTCCTGTGCCCGCCGCTCGATCACAAATTATAGACTGAGATGGTGATTTGATATATTTTAAAAATACCGAACTTATTTGCAATGCTAATTTTTGTCTACCAAAATAATAGCGTGCTACCAAATCATACATTTTGGCATCTCTTTGTGAATTATATCGCTGAACCCATCGTGAACGCCAAAGCCAAGTCACAACTTCTACCAAACTAGGTTTAACCATTTTTGCATTTTTCATATATTTTGATAATTATTATATATTACATCACAAACCAAAGCTGGTCCACAAGAAACATTGATTTTTGAATTTGACTCCAACACTCACCGTCTCCATAGCAGCGCATCAATGATTATAAAAAAAATACCGCACAAAAGCGGTATTTTAAATTTAATATTATTTAATTACAATTTACTTACAAAGTCTTTGTAACTAAAAGTTTTAACAACTTTATAATTTCCCTTCTTATCCAAAATACCAATATTTGGAAGAGGTATGCCGTTGAAGGTTGTATTTTTAACAAATGTATAAAGCGCCATATCAGTGAACAACAATTTTTGCCCGCGTTCTAATGGTTTGTCAAAAGAATAATCACCCATCACATCACCAGCCAAACACGATGGACCGCCAATTCGATAAAGATATTTTTTTAATGGTCCTTTAGCAGCGTCGATTATACAGGGTTGATATGGCATACCGAGCACATCAGGTGTATGTGTTTCTGCTGAAGCATCTATAATTGCAACATTACCTTTGTTTTGAACAATATCCAAAACAGTCGTTGCCAAATATCCTGCATTCAAAACAACACCCTCTCCCGGTTCGAGTAATACTTGCAACCCGTATTTAGATTTAATGTTATTAATTAATTTAATTAATAAATTAATTTTATATCCTTTTCTAACAATATGATGTCCGCCACCCATGTTCAACCATTTTAGGTTTGGTAAATATTTTCCAAAATCACTTTCAAACTTTTTTAGAACTTCTGCAAGTGAATCTGCATCTTGTTCACATAAAGCATGAAAATGAAAACCGTCAACCAAAGATACATCTTCACCTTTAAATTGCTCGGCTGTAACTCCTAGACGTGACTTAGCAACGCAAGGGCTATACAATAATTTTGGTGATTTAGACAACATTGGATTTATTCTCAAGCCAACTTGTTTCCCTGCCTTCTTTACCAATGGACCAAAAGTATGAAGTTGCGCAAAAGAATTAAATATTACAGAATCCGAATATTTAATCACATCTTTTATATCCTTGTCTGAAAATGCTGGAGAAAAAGTATGAACTTCTTTGTTGAAGTCTTCTCGGCCAAGACGGGCTTCAAAAACTCCACTAGCACAAGCGCCGTCTAAATATTTTGCAATCAGAGGAAATGATGCGCGTAAAGAAAAAGCTTTTAGCGCCAGGAGAATTTTGCAGCCAGTAGCGTCTTTAACTTTCTTGAGAATATTCAAATTTTCCTCGAGCACGGCCTCGTCGATGATATATGCAGGAGTCATCACGTCAGCTGTTTGTTTCTCCACCTCTTTAAGATGCTCAAGCGAAACATGCGACGGGAAAGTAAAATATGATTCGGGAAATTTATATTTTTTTTGCATAAAATATTTTACCATTTTACTTCTGGAACATCTTTGTCAAAAACTTCTACCCATGGCAATCCGTCTGTCATCAAAGCCTTCATAAATGGATCTGGATTGAGTTGCTCAACATTGAATACACCCGTTCCCTGCCACTCACCTTGTAAAATCATTTTTGCACCAGTCATTGGTGGCACACCTGCAGTATAGGAAATTCCCTGTGATTCAGTTTCCTTATAACACTCTGCATGATCACAGATATTATAGATATAATATGATTTTGGTTCATTATTTTTATCTAGACCTTTGATCACACAGCCAATATTTGTTTTACCAGTATAATTTTTGGCCAACGACGCTGGATCTGGAAGTAATTTTTCTAAAAATTTAACCGGTACGACTTTGAACCCGTTATAGTCAACCTCATCAATACGAGTCATTCCAACATTTTGCAAAACACGCAAATGAGCTAAATATTGTGGACCAAAAGTCATGCCGAAAGTTGCAACCTTAAGGGTTGGAAAATTCTTGACAAGAGATTGTAATTCCTCGTGATAAATTAGATAAGTCTCCTTAGGTCCAATTTCAGGATAATTAAATGCAAAGTGATAATCTGGACGTGATTCTAATGGACTAATAATCGGGTCAACATTTACCCATTGTCCATCTTTCCAAAATCTAGCTGGCGAACCAACCTCGCGAATGTTAATCTCTGGACTAAAATTTGTAGCAAACACATGACCGTGATCCCCAGCATTACAATCCATTATGTGCAATTCATGCATTTCGTTAAAATAATTTTTGGCAGCATAAGCAGTCATTGCCTGAGACACGCCTGGATCAAAACCACAACCAAGTACCGCTAACAACCCTGCCTCTTTGAATTTATCACTCATTGCCCATTGTTCATCATAGCGCATGCGGGCTTCTTCGACTGGCTCAAAATTTGCAGTGTCGACATAATTAACTTTAGCCTTCAAACAAGCTTCCATCACAATCAAATCAAAGTAAGGGTCAACAAGGTTAATCAATATATTTGGACGATGTTTTTCGAGCAACGCCACCAAATCAGTATTGTCAGTCATTGAAACTGAAACGGCTTCTGTTTTTATTATAGTGCCAGTCAATCTTTTTGCGGCATCGGCAATAAGATCGCATTTAGCAAGGGTTCGACTAGCCAAAATAATTTCATCAAAAACCTCTGGCTGCTGGGCACATTTAATTGCCGTAACTTTGGCCACACCACCTGCACCTAGAATAAGAACTTTGTTCATACTTCTATAAATTATAAATAATTCCTAATACCGGAATTTTACACATGCCAAGCCATACTGTCAATACATTTATTATTGTCAAATTGAATACTTTATGATAGCATTACGCTGTATAATTATCTAAATTATGTCCAAGAAATATATAGTAAATAAATGCGGCGGTGGTATCATGGTACCAACTCTTTTACCGCTTTTAAAAAATGAATTATCCAGACAGGTACGCTTCGGATTTACACCGGTTGTAGTTGTATCAGCTGTCAAAGATGTGACCGATACTCTGATCGCCTTTTTAAACCATCTATCTGAATCCAAGAAAAATAAAACCACAATTCAAAATATCGAGGATTTTATTATACATTTGCGCGCGATGCATCTTGAATTATTTCAAACAATCGGAGTATCTCAAGAAGTTAAAACACATATATCCGATAGTATCGAGGAAACACTCACTTCATTGTTGGAAAATTTAGTGGAGTATCTGAGCCACAAAACATCAATTGAACTTGAAGCAAAAATTATTGCTTACGGAGAAAAGCTATCCGCAATCTGCTCAGCCAAATATTTTTCAGAAAACAATTTGAAAGCCACTGCAATTTTCGCAGAAAGTATCCCTGTGCTTACTGATACAGTAACCAAAGACGCCAATATTTTATACGAATCATCAGAAAAAAATATTGTCCGCTTTATGCGCGACGTCAAAACGATTCCAGTAGTAGCGGGATTCACTGGTAAAACATCAAAAGGCATAACCACTTTACTAGGACGCGGTGGTACTGATACGACCGCTTGCTTTATCGGTGCTGCGCTGCGAGCTCACAAGGTAGTTTTGTGGAAAGATGTAGGTGCGGTATATTCTGCTGACCCAAGATTAGTGCCTCAAGCACGCACAATCCCATTTTTGAGTTATGATGAAATCGAGGAAGCTGGAAAAATAATTCAAGGCAAAGCTGTAAACTATTTACGTAGATTCAAAATTGAGGCCGAAATAGCTTCATTGCAAAATTCAAAAGACAAAACTACAATTCGTGATACAAACCAAATCAAACCTGGAGCAAAAATGGTTAGTTTCAAAAAAAACCTAACTCTATTTTCTCTTCACCAAGGTGAAGCCCGCGGATATGAAAGACTTTTTGAAGTGAGCGATTTATGTGCTCGCTATAAAGTAAATGTAGTATTAATTTGGAACGATCCGGCCTATCTACATGTAGCCGTCGAAGATACTAGTGGTCTTTTGTCTGAACTTACAAAAGCTATCAAAATTAAATTTGCTCACATCGACGTTACTTCAGTCCATATGATAACTATAGTTGGAGGCTTTACCTGGAAAGACGTAAATATTTTCAATAAAACCTTAAATACTTTTGATAGCAAAGCATTGATGGGAGCATATCCATATCCAAAATGTATGAGGATGGAAGGAATTGTTGAAGCTAAACATGATATTGCATCACTTTTGAAAGCTATGCATAAGATTTTTATTCATAAATAATTATTATATGTTTCGTGTTGGTATTATTGGCGCCACTGGAATGGTGGGACAACGATATATTACATTGTTGCAAGGACACCCTTGGTTCAAGGTAACATGTGTGGCAGCATCTTCAAATTCTGCTGGGGTTTCTTATGGCGAATCAGTCAAAGGCCGTTGGCATATGTCTGAACCAATACCAAAAGAAGTTGGTGAACTAACAGTAATTGACGCTTCGAATATTGAGCAGATAGCTAAATCATGTGATTTTGTTTTTTGCGCAGTTGAAATGTCTGACAAAGAAAAAGTAAAACAACTAGAAGAAAGCTTAGCTGCTGCTGGATTACCGGTTATCTCTAGTGCTTCTGCTCATCGCTGGACTTCAGATGTACCGATGTTGCTTCCAGAAATTAATGCTGACCACTCTCAAATGATTGATATTCAAAGAAAGAATCACGGTTGGTCAAAAGGTTTTATTGTTGTAAAACCAAACTGCAGTATTCAGAGTTTTTTAACTCCCGTATATGCACTCCGTCAAGCTGGATATGAGATCGACCAATTGTCAGTGGTAACTATGCAAGCTATATCTGGCGCCGGTTATCCCGGTGTGCCGAGCCTTGATATGATAGACAACATCGTACCATTTATTGGTGGTGAGGAAGAAAAAACTGAAAACGAACCACTCAAAATTTTAGGTAAAATCAAAAAAGGAAAATTTTTATTGGCAGATAATCTTAATATTACTGCCGCCTGTAATCGAGTACCAGTTAGTGATGGTCATACGGCTTGCGTCAGCATGTCATTTAAAAAGAAAAAACCTTCGATAGAAAAAATCTTGTCTATTTGGAAAGAATTTTCTTCTGTACCACAAGAATTTAAATTACCAATGGCACCAAAACAAGCTATTGTTTATTTGAACGAAGACAATCGCCCTCAACCAAAAAAAGATCGGGGTAGCGAACAAGGCATGGCGGTCAGTGTCGGACGTTTACGCGAGTGTCCAGTGTTTGATTATAAGTTTGTCGGTTTGAGTCATAACACCATTAGAGGTGCTGCCGGTGGTGGAATATTAAACGCTGAACTACTAGTGAAACAAGGATATATCACAAAATAAATATTATATAACAAAAAAGCACTGCTACAAACAGTGCTTTTTATTTTATTATTCACCACACATTTCCAACATTTCAGCCAACCATTTAGCTTAAGCTGCTTCTCTCAAAACTCTATCTTCATCCGATTCAACGACCGGAACTGCAACTGCCATCTCTGCTTTTATTCTTTCACAAAGTTCATTTACTTCAGCCTCAGTAACTACACCAGATTGCTCTGCAATACTACGGACCACACTTGGACTATATCCTTCACGAATATCTTTTTCCAAAAATCTAAACGCATACTCCTTCAATTCTCTTTCCGACACACCAAACTCCCTAGCCTTTTGAATTGTTGGATTACCGCCTTCAGATGTCTTTATGCGCGCAAGTATAGTAGCCATTTCATCAGCAAGTTCCAAATTATGTTTCGCCAATCTTTCTGCCGATCTCTCTCGCTCCTCTTCTGGAACAAACGGTGGTTGTTCGGACATATTACAATTAATTTATTTAATACAAGATCGAATTTTAAAAACGTCAACTGCGGTTGGTTGTGCGCCTCCCTTAATTTCATCTGCACGATTTACACCTAATTTGTCATAAAAACATTGCTCCATTGCTGGTGAAATTGAGGTAGGGATAATATTTGGATTAACACCAATTTTTTGAAGTGTTTGTATCTGAGATGGGGTTAATATCAAACTTTTATTTACAGCTGCATTGTTTGTCGTATCTGTTTGTTTTGAAGGAATTATTTCTTTTTTTGTTGGGACAGATTGTTCAGTTAAATTATTGATTATAGGTTTAATTTTAAATGGATCTGCTACATAAAGATAAATTCCTGCTACTATCAAAATAAAAAAGATCACACCGAGTAATATAAAAATTGTTTGTATAAATTTTTTCATAATATAAATTATTTTACTAATGAATTATATTCTTTTTAAACATCATCGTCAATTGTTTTGTAAACAAAAACACCGCAATTAAGCGGTGTTATTAATATGAGCAAATCGCTCATATAAGCGTGACCTGGCGGGCAGCAAGAGAATTGGATGGAACCGGATCACTGGACCGGAAGAGTTCTTCCTATCGGCTTAAGATTGCTCGGTGCGCTGAAATCTGCTTACAAAATCCGCGCGAACTGAAAGATTTCTATACGGCCTCACTTTTGTAGAAATAATCGCCGCATTGACAAAATCATAACAATAGTGTACTTTCTACTGTTGCGGAAAAGCCAATGAGATCATGACCACGCTTCCCGACGAGTGCGAGGATTCCTCGCGTTGGTCGGGGGGCGAGGCCTAATCCTCTTCCCAGGCACGGCGACCAGCTAGATCTGGTCGCCACCGCACCCTTCGTGGCGGAGTTCTTCTTGAACACCGCCGCGATGGCACCGCCAGCGTTCACGTAGCCAAACGTGTCTCGCTGGCGGTGCCTCAAACAACACACAACTGGAGTATTCGATGACCTGCGAAGAATTTCGCGCGATCATTTTGGATGAAACCATCCCGGTAGAAGATCCGCGTATTGAGGAGGCCTATGAAGAACACTGGAAGACATGTCTAAACTGTCGGAGGCGTGACAAAGTCCAGTTTGAGACTTTAGGAAAACTCCTACGAATGGCCATGGATGAAACGGAGCAATAGCCACACCGACAACAGAACGGGCGTGGCAAAAGGAAATACCTTCGCTGTCACACCGTCTTTGCGAGATAATTATTGTCTCGCGAAGATGACAGCGAAGAAAATAAAAAGACAGACCTTGTACTGGTCTGTCTTTTTTTATCAATCGCTTTACACTTTTTTGCCTTGAAGGATCACTGCACCGGCAGATCGCTTCCGGTGCAGTGACGGTGCGGAGAGATAGGGATTTGAACCCTAGGACCACTTGCATGGTCTGCAGTTTAGTAAACTGCTGCTTTCGACCGCTCAGCCATCTCTCCAGAATATAAAGATTGTAGTGAAAATTAGGTAAAATGTCAATGAGCGATTGAATTTACCAACTCGTTGATACCGATCCTTTTTAAAGCTGAAAAAGGAATAATTTTGTGATTACCTACCTTTGTTTGTAATTTTTCAAGTTGTTTATCGTAATCCGCCTTCTTAATTTTATCCACTTTATTTGCTAATACGATTATACTTTTATCTTCTTGTTCCAAACTGTATAACATATCCAAATCGTCTTCAGTTGGCCCAATTTTTGCATCAATAATTAATACTACCTTTTTTTGTTTGTATCCTGAATCGAAAAAATACCAATTGATTAAATCCTCAATTTCCATACGTCTATCAGCTGAGACTCTAGCAAAACCATAGCCTGGTAAATCTACTAAGTAAAAATTTTTATTCACTAAAAAAAGGTTAATTTGCTGAGTGCGACCAGGAAAAGAACTGGTAATCGCTAAACCTTTTTGATTCACAAAGGCATTAATCACGCTCGATTTACCAACATTGGAACGTCCAATAAAGGCAATTTGAGGAATGCCATTCTCTAAAAGTTGGTCAGCTTCAACAATTCCTTTTACAAATGTTGCAGATGTAATATTCATATACAGACATAATGCCTTAAAATAGCCAAAAAGTCAATCTTTCTAAAAACAAAAATCCACTTCGTTAGAAGTGGATTTTGAAAACTATTTCTTTTTATCTTGTTTTGGTTTTTTTACGTTCTTATTTTTTTTACCTGCATTATTTCCTTTGGCCATATAATAAATATAATTAAATTAATAACGATATTATAACATATAAATTGGATTAAAAAAATAACCCAACTTGTGGATTATTTTTAGCGGAGAGGGTGGGAGTCGAACCCACGAGGCCTTGCAGCCTACCGCTTTTCGAGAGCGGCACTTTCGACCACTCAGACACCTCTCCAAGGCAGATAGATTATAAACTTTTTACAATACATAGTCAAACAAAAACACCGCAATTAAGCGGTGTTTTTAATATGAGCAAATTGCTCATATAAGCGTGACCCAGCGGAAGGGGCGGGATTCGAACTCGCGGTGCCTTTCGACACGACAGTTTTCAAGACTGTTGCCGTAAACCACTTGGCTACCCTTCCAATATCTACTGGACATAAACTATCATATAAACCAATCTAAATCAACCCCTCTTTATCAATTTATTTCCCAGGCTTACTATTTTCTTTACCCCACTAATTATAACCACACCTCGAGAACGTGTAACAAAACCCAACAACAATGCCGACAAACCACCTGCGGTTGTGGTTAAATACTTTTTTCTATTTGCATCTTGTCTGTTCCGGTCAGTTACCGCTTGATTCGCCAGCACTTCATCAGTGTGCCCAATCACAGTGATATCAATCAAAGATCGTGGCAAAACCTGCCAGCCATCTTTTCCTTGAGCCAAAACTCCCACAACGTCAATTTTATCACCCTCCTTTAAATCTTGTTTATTAATTTTTGCACCTTTTTTAAAATATACTGAAATTTCCGTTGAACCATCATCTACGTACATTAAATTACTTTTTATCTCGGTAATATCTCCTGAGATTTTAACCAGCGAACCAACCAAATTTTCTCCTGTGTCTTCTAGAACTAAATCAATCGGCTCAACTATTTTATTTGTTGATAATATTTTAACAGAATATTTATTTTTAATTTTAACTCGTGTCACTCCACCTATTTTTGAAATCTCTCCACCTACCAAAACTTCATCTCCAATTTTTAGGTTTGGAAAATCTTTTTTATACTGATAAACCTGATATCCATTCTGTCCATCACTAATATAAAAAAATTGTTGGCCGAAAATTTTTGGTTCAACAGTTACTATTCCATGAATAGATAACCAATTAGAAATTGGTTTGCTTGTTGCTATTTTTATATCGTTATTTTTTTTAGTTGTATTTAAAATAATTTTATCTACTTCCTTATCATTTGGAGTTAACAAACGAATCTCATCTCCATTCTTATCAAAACTTAAATGATGAATACTTTTATAAAATTTCAGTGTGTTAGACGCATTTATAATTGTGTTTTCTGGTAACTCATATTCTTTGCCGCTTTTATTTTTTATTTTCCATCCAGAAATATTTTGCGGTTTGTATGAATTGTTTATCAGTTTGATATATTCCAGCTCTTCTGTACTGGTTGTTTGATAATCAACAATTTTTACTTCGGAATTTTGAACTGAATATGTCGGACCAACATATACTTTAAAATCTTTTTTACTATTTGTACCAGCGGTGCTTGATGCGATTACAGAAACAATGTAAATTCCAGAACTTACATAACTATGATTTGCAATAGATTCTGTACTAGTGTTACTATCACCAAAATTCCAAAAATAATTTACATTGCCGCCGCGTGGATCTGCGCTTCCTTTTGCACTAAACAAACCAATTTCTCCGACATCTAAACCATAGGGCCAATCCAATTTCCAACTAATATTTACAGTGTCTTTTGGCGCAACGTTTGACGTAGAACTGGTTGAAATTTTAACTACTTTTGTGCTGGTGGCAATTATGCTGTTTGTGTTTAGATGTACGACTCCTCCGCCAGTTGCTACAGAATTTACTTTCTCCGCAACTTCCGGCTCAGTCAATTCATTGGCTGAGCCAAGAGTAATTTTGTTTGTAATAGCCCAATCATTATCTAAATTATTATCCAAACCATCTTTGACCCTAATCAGAGATTGTCCCTTCTCAGGGGCAAACAAATTATTTGTACCGTAATCAACTCTATCAACAATATTCCCATCTCCGTTTTTAAAAATTACAGAATCACCACTATTGTTTAAATATCTATCAGTAAACAAATCAACTATTAGCCAATCATTTGCAAAGATCGTTCCGCTCACCATTTTACACCCTGTGTCAGAAGAATCACAAATAAGTCCACCCGATAAATTATATGTACTTGATCCTACATTGTATAATTCCACAAGCTCATTTCCACTAGTTGGATCAGAAATAATTTCATTAAGTTTGATGTTCAACCAGTCTACAGCATATGTTGAAGACGTTGGTGAATCTAATATGCTTGATGATTCATCGGTTGATGTGTTCAATGATGTGGTGGTAGAATTAAGCACTACTAAATAATTACTATTTTGTAATCCTACTGTATTCCCAGTTGTGTTTTCACTCCAATTTTTAAAATCATAATTATCAATATACGGATTTTTTCTTTCTAGAGAAAATTGGGATGATGAAATATAACTAAATTGCTCAACGAAATTTCCAGCGCCATTTTTTAAACCTATTTCTTCACCACTTAGACTTAAGCTTGTCCAAGATGAATCAAACACCGATCCGACAAAACCAGGATAATCAAGTAAAAAAACATCTGCGTCCTGACAAATAACTGCAAATTTTCCTGGCAATATATTAGTATTAGATGTGTTGTTTGCTTTTAGACCGTGATTTGTATTGTTTTCCCAAAATTTCCAATCCTTAATGTCTATCGTATCAGCGCCGCGATTCCAAATTTCTACCCATTCGTGAGTGCTGGTCGGATATGCACCGATTTCGTTTATCATAATATCACTGTCGCTCGCCAGCGAATTTTGCCCAACAAAAAAACTGCCGATTAATAAGACAGTTACAAAAAAATAATATTTCATACCCCCGTTAGAATATTAAATTAATTTTTATATTATATCAAATAATT
>CAINUM010000003.1 GCA_903853785.1 Candidatus Magasanikiibacteriota bacterium | reverse complement strand
CTTCTCCAGCAGAACCAATTTCAGCCATAATTTGCTTTTCCGCGGTACCTTGAGGATCGTCTAAGTATCTTTCGTCTTGCATTCTCTGTACTAAACCCTTTAACATATAACCATCTAAACGATTTTCAGTGCTACCAATATAATCTTTTTTATCCCGTCTTTTTTGTGATATTCGACTAGTAATCTGTTTAAGCGCATCTAACAGCTGGGTCTGATTCATCTTTTTAAAATAATTATTCTTTACTTTTTCTATCGCAGTAGTTCCAGCATCTACCGGCATTGAAATACCATAATGTTTAGAAAGCGTTTGGCGCGCAATTTCTTCTTCAAGTAATTCACTAACTAAAGTAGTATAAACTTCTCTTTCGTGCGCTTCAACTTTTGCTTTAGCGGCCATTATTTCTGGTCGAACTTTTTCTGCAGATTCTCTAAGTGCTTTCCCTACACTAGGCACAAATTCAGTTCCACTTCTGTTGGCTGATTGTTCAGTATTACCCATATATAGTAAATTAAATATTTTAGCTATTCATGATCCCTTCAACAGTTGTTCTGTCGATGTTACTTCCTTCTGGATTTAAACTTCTAATCATTTTTTCGAAAGCGGCGTTAGTTACACCTAATTTTTTAATTTCATTTTCTACATCAGGACTTGATAAGTTTTTAATTGCATTATTTATTTGATCTGGGTTCAAACCACGACCAATCGAGTCTTTTGTGATCCCAGCTTTTTCCAAAGCTGCTTTCATAGCAGCACTCTGATCTCCCA
The DNA here is from genome assembly GCA_903853785.1 of Candidatus Magasanikiibacteriota bacterium. Classification (GTDB taxonomy): domain Bacteria; phylum Patescibacteriota; class Patescibacteriia; order Magasanikbacterales; family GWA2-37-8; genus CAIOJG01. The sequence goes on along the minus strand of CAINUM010000003.1, from coordinate 19,111 downwards.
TTCCAGCGATACTAGACAAATTTATTGTACCTGACATTTCAATTTGTTGTTTTGTTGAAATATCTATACGTTGATTTTGTACTGCGGTCTTTGTTGCATTACCTAATGAAATTGGGGCGGTTAAATTTTTCGCTTTGTTGTCCTTTTTTTGTTTTTCTATATGTTTTAATGTTTCTAAAGCAGTCTCTATATTGCGACCCATATTTTTCTGTATGAACTTACCACCCAACTCCTGGTCTTTTGTAAGTCCAACAGCATTTTCCGAACCTTTCCCGTGTTTTTCCCATACTGCGGCCAAATCACCTGTACCATCTTTTGTCTGTTTAGACATTTCTTTTTTGATATCTTCCAAAATAGCGATTTGTTTTTCTGTATCACCACCAGCGTTTAATTTCAAATCTCCAAACTTCAACTCAGAAGATGCTTTCTTGTGATCTTCTATTTTTTTATTTAGTGTTTCTTTGATAGCTTGGGCCATATTGGAAGGGTCGTCATACACTTCCGGATGCTCATCCAGAACAATCCCAGCAGCACCGTGTGGAAGTGAGTCGTAAACTTTTTGTGAGTCTTCGCCCGCGTCAATTCGAACAACAGCTGACTGTAAATCAACGATTGCTTTTTCTAAACTTTCTAAATCACCACTCTGCTTGAGTAATTCAGTATCCGCTTCTTTACGTGATGTAGCAACTTCAGTCACCTGTGTTTTGCGCTCTACACCCAATGTATCAGCCACGGTCTGTCTATCGTGAATAGACTTAATAAATTCCATTTCATTCACACCACCATGTTCAGCTAATCTGACTGCAGATAATTCAATATTAGTTTTTCCTGTGTCTAATTTGTTGGATGCTGTAGTTTTTTTAACAAAACTGTCTCTGTATTTCTCTCCAATCTCTTTGTCATTTAGAGCTTCTAAAGAGGCTGTGTCACGAATAGTTTGACGTCTCATATCAGCACTTCCTTTTGTAGTGATTTGCTTACCCTCCATCTCATCTGCATGTCTTTTTAAATAATCAATATGTGCTCCTTTTACACTGCTCTGCATGTTATCTTTACTGACTTTGATTGTTTTTTCTCTCTCCTTCATAATTTTTTCATGCCTACCTACATGAAAAGCAGACGCAAATCTAGAAGTACCAATCTTCTTGTTCCAACCTTCCCCAAGATTCAATGCTTTTTCGTGAATCGCCGCCCCACGTTCTTTCCATTTATCTCCGCCGATAATTGGAGCCTTCATCATACCCCACTTAGCAGCAGCTGTAGCTCCTTCTTTAGCTTTATTACCAGCCCACATTGCTGCACTGGCACCTGAGGCCACCATCGCCACTTTCTTACCAAAGTCAGTCGCCTTGCCCATTGCACTACCACCAACTGTACCAAGTGATTGAGAAGTTTTTGCACCCACTAATAAAATACCAATCGCAATTGCAAAGTTGGCCATTTTATCCCAACCCATAGTACCACCAACACCGGCGGCATTTTCATCACCCATATTTTTTTGAGCATCTGGAATAGCACTATCTTTAGAAATTTCTGCACCAATTTGTCCCCCACCCACTACGGCAAAAGCCAACCATAAGAAAAATACAATTGCTGGACCAACCACCACATGATTACCAAATTCACTCCACCATTGTGAAGCATATTTTTGAGTTTGTGGTATGACACTTAGCACAAATGCAAATGGAGACAATACTATTAAAATCCACAACACAATCAGACGTGATACTAAAATCCACAAAAATGCCAACATCATGGCAAAAATAATCGAAGAAAAAACCAAAGCTCCAACAGACGCTACAAAAAGTTGTCCATTATCCACCATAGCTGCTGGATCGGCACTTCCAGAAAGTCCTAATATTTTATCAACACTAAAAGCGTTGATTAAATTTCCACCAGCAGTGGCGGCAACACCATTTACAAAAGTAATCATCACTACCTGTCCAACATCGATAATCACCCCACAAATGACACGACTAAAATTTACCAAAACAGCGGCAAAGAAAAACTTTACCAACATTTTTTTCCATTCGTATTGTTCTAATCCTAAGATCGTACCAAATGCGACCAACAACAATATCACCACAAAAAACATATTGGTAACATCACGTACCATCACCCAGCCAATATTTACCGCGGTAGAATGAATAAAACCATTGTAGCCGGCAACCGTAATCAAAAGAGCTAATGCCCAAAATGCCATTTTTAACATCCAGGTCGCAAGTTGCAAAATTATCCCGGCTACAAAACGAGTCAAAACCCCAGCTGTATCTGTTAATATATTTCCATTTGGTGCTGGTTCAGGAGAAGAAACCGGTTTGGAAGGTTCTGTCTTTGCCGGTTCCGTTTTAGCGGGTTCTGGTTTTGCAGGTTCAGGTTTTGGTGCTTCTGAAGTGGGAGGTGCGGCCTCAGGCTCTCCATCGGCAGTAGCCAATACCATTTGTGGTTTTAATAAATTCAAATCACTATTATTCATCGAATAAATTCCAACCGAAAAATAACCTGCTAAAAATATAAAAGTAGTAAACAAAAAAGCTCCCAAATGCAGTTTGTGCATCTTGAGAAAATTATATAGTGAAATCGTTCTCTGTTTTAAAATTGAGAACATGTTTATAAATAATAATATGCGGATATTATAACACATTTAAAAAATGTGGACAAACTATAACACCAGCCAAAAAAACTATACGATTTTTTTAACTTCTGAAACAAAAAAACTCTTTATTTTAGCCCAATTTATCGATTGCATCATTTGTGGAAGTGGTTGCACTTCTGCCTCTTTAAAATACACCAGCGATTTGCAGATATGCACAACGTCATAATTTATACCAACATACTTTTTGTTTAATTTTGCAAACAAACCAATCAGATCTGTTTTTTCAATATGTAAATACCAATATAAATCTATAAAATCTTTTTTTGTATTTCTATCAGAAATTGCTGTAATTTTCATTAAGGCAATATCCATCTTATCAGCCACCTTTACTTTATCAGAAAATTTTATAACTGGCTTTAATAAAGAATATGGATAAGTCATAAAACTCATTTTAACACCATCCAAATACCCTTCTAATGTATTTTCTTCTTCGTTTAAAACCTGAAACTTTCCAAACTTTTGTAATTTAGATAATAAGACTTTGGTAGAAAAATTTTTTTCAGTAAACCAATCTAAATCAACCGATTGGCGATGACCATACTGCAATGCCAAAGCCGTACCACCGGCTAAGTAATACTTTTCCAACCAATCTGATTTGCTAATTTTTTCTAAAACTTTTTTTGTATCTGGGGCTAATGTTTCTAAAAACATATTATACAATACTCCAAAAATTCTTTGATTTAACAGAAACATTGCGACTAGTTCGAACCGTTTTTTTAATCACTCGTTTTCCAAATTTGGCTATTAACCAATTGGTGGCAAACAAACCACCTTTTTCAGCAATTCTGTCAATAACAAAATTCCGATTTTCTTTTTTAATCGTTTTTATATCTGTATCCCAAAACATTTTTTTGACCTCTTTTGGCATTATCATAGAGTAGTATTATATCACAAAACACAGCTAAAAACAACTGGTAAATAAATACGTTAATAAACAAAAATTAGTTATCCACACCGACCTTGTCCCCCAGGCAAAACTACGGCACCATTAATATGGTTTTACCTAATATAAGCTAAAAAATAGACCCACCAATTGACAATACTTCTGAAATGTGGTATTGTCTTCTAATGTTCGTTCTTTACAATGTATTGGTTTGGTTTTTGCCTTTGGGTGAATAACTAAAACAATCAATAACAAGAGAGAGGAAAAAGTGAATAAAGAAAGTGGATTGCGGTGGTGTTTGTGAGTAGAAAATATTCTAATTTCAAACTCCACCGTAATCTGATAGCGTGCACGTTGCACTCTTGAAGAAAAGGTGAATCGGCTCCCCGACCTAGGGGAAGCTAAGGAGGTGGTCATGAAGACCATCACAACCCTGGCGACTCTGGTCGCAATGTTCCTGGTAAATTGTCTGGTGTTTTCCGGCTGCATTCCGCTCGCAGGTCCGCAGAACTGCGAGTTCGGCGTCGTCGGGTTTGGCTGCGCGCCCAACCCGGATGCGACCGGCGATGCTGGTTCCAACTACGACGGCTCGTCATCCGAGACCACCCCCAACACCGACACGGTCAGCAATGACACGGTCGAAGTGGACGCGGTCCAGGTCGTGTGCAAGGACTACTTGTACCTGATCACGGGGGAGACGTGGGACTGTACATTCAGCGGGAATCCAGAAAAGATCATCTGCACATTGGGTGTAGAAATTTCTAGCGAAGGTCTCTGTGAAATCTGGTGTTCTGGAGTATGGGTGGCCCCCCCAAGCAACGTCTCGCTGCTCGCTTCTGGCCAACTCCAATACCAAATGATCGGTGCTACTGTTCACACCTGTACGAAGGTCAAGTGATACAGACACTTGCCTCGGCCTTCTTCGCCCATCACCCCCACCCAACCATCCCTCCACTTCCCCACTCATCCACTTTACTCTCTCTTGCCCGCATCTGTAAGCTGTCATCCTCGACAGCCGCGGGCAATCCTGAGTGTTTAAATATTTTTTATTTGAATACTGAGGATATTAAAAAACCAACCTTTGTAAGGTTGGTTTTTTAATTTTTATTATTTTATGGTTGAGTTGTGGTGCTCATTTTACCTGGGGCTACGAGGATTTTTTTCAGGAATGAAGTGTTTGCAGTTGTATTGTATAATAGATAGCATTCTTCTGGAATACCGTTATAACATCCATCTCCAGCTTGCCCGCCCGGACATGTTCCATTACACCAACCCCAATTATCCACTACCTGAATCTTTGGTTGATAGACGCAACAGCCACCATAAGCAGTCTGCATATCTATATTACCATCACAATCTGCCTGCCAAATTTTTTGTAATTTATCATCTACATAGGCTTTATCTTCCGAATCCTTAACACAAATATATGGATGGGAATACGAGAAAAATGCAGAATCACAAGTTAGATCTTTTATATAGCCATACGATGGGGCGTCGTCTGCTGAACCGCAAAGATCTAAATATTTACAATCATCTACGGTGCTACACTCTTTTTGTTTCCATCTATAATTAGCACCAGTGGAAAAACATGTTTTTTTGGTTGGTGCAGCTGGATCAGCAGCCGAACATTCATTGGCATTAACTGGACCCAATTGATTACGGTAATAACCAGCTGGAGCGTAATAAGTATCACCATCTCCCCAATCTACTAACACCTTTCTGATTTGCATATGATTTGAATCGGCAGCCGCGTAAAAAGTTGCCATAGCATCAGCTGGCTGAGATTCAATGATAACATTCTTTTCTGAGATACCATTGATACTAAAGTTTCCGGAATGCAACTGAAGACATTTTCCGCCAGAATTACAAGGTCCTACTGGAAATACCATAGGGGCGGTGCTAGGATCTGCAGAAGCTGCATAATCTACTACTGATGCCAGTGGACCAGTGCTGGTAACATCTAAAGCTTCATATTTTTGTCCAGCACTTCCAGCTGCATCATTGAAACTCATTACACTGTTAAGCTTTGCGAATATTTGTTTAAATTGACCCCAAGCATCGAGAATTTTTGTCTTTACATCTTTGGCAACAATAGTACTAGTAGGCACATTTAAGTCAAGACATTGTTGATTTGGAGCTGTACCTATACATTTTTTTGTATAACATTGAATATCACTTTCACATGGTGTGGTTGGATTTGTTGTGGCTTTGTTATTCAATATGCAAGCACCCTGACAAAAATTATACGAACTGGTTGCATTACTATTTTGAGCTTTTAAATTATTGTTTGCATTTATACAAGTATTGTTATTAGTGACGCAAGTTAAATTTTTGGTATCCTTTCCTGTACACACATGGTTCAAACATGTACCAAAATCACCATAAGTTGACGATGCAACTTTACAGTCGCTGTCACTGACACATCCGCGTCTACACTCAGCGCTCGCTAAGTTGTTTGTACAAGTAACCCCGACATTACAACTATCATTAGTGGTACATTCACTACCAACTACATAATTCCAACTACCATCGTATGATAAATTAGTATAACCTAAATCACTTTTTTTAATACCAAATGGTGCAGGAGAAGTATTGCAAGAAAAATTTGAAAAGGGCTTTTCTAAAGTTAAACCAGATTTGCAAGTTTGCAAATTTAATAATGCATTGGTAGATTCTGAGATATAAGCAAAAGGACTAGAAGTTGTTTGGAAATTGTAGTTTAAAGTATCTTTGTCTGCTTGGTTGGCTGGAACGATAGCATATGGATGCTTACTATCTTTCCACAAGCGATCCGTCCATGGAGCTGAATTGCTGGAATCTATCAAGGCAAATGCTTGACAACCGACTGTATTTATACCAGATGTAAATGTAGCAGCCCCAACCCATTGATTTGGGTCATTTGGTTTACAGGTAATCTCACAGTCATTTTGCCCAAAAGAATGATGACAATCATCAACATTGCCACAACCAATCGTAGTCACATAACCAGCACCACACCATCCGTTAGCGCCTGATTTATAGCCAGAATCTGCACACAACTGGATTGTACAGTCACCTTCGGTAGCTAGATTTCCTATTGGATCACGGCATTCTGGTCCATAAGACTGTGTTTTTTTGTATAGTTCTGACGCCAAACAATATTTAGCATTTGATGGCGGAACAAAACCGGCAGTTTTAAACTGATTATTAATATCCTTTGTGCCCGCCAAACTATCAACTGGGAACCATGTGAGACAAGCATTTTCATCCTGTCTACCATTGATATTTCTAGAAATATCTCTTTCTAAACAATACCCTCTCCAACCAATGTATGAAGAGATTTTTTTGGCCAATTGACACGTTGCCGAACTTCCTGGATCAACTGCTCCACCGCCCACAGGCATTTTGCACTCGTCATCATTTGCACAACCTATTCCATCTGTTAATCCACCTGAACAAATACCGGTTGGAACTTCTCCAGCAACAGTACCGATTTGTGGCTGATTACTTCCACCGCTATTTGGTTTAACATCATTCCAGTATTTTTTAAACAAACCATCTCCAAAAGTTACTTTGGTATAGTCACATTCACATTTATTAGCCCATGTATTAGCCCATGCAAGATCTGAAGTAGATTTTACTTTACCCTGATCAAATTCTTGACACTTATTTACATTAACAAAAGTTTGTTTATCTGTAAAAGTAGAATTTGGGAATGGTGAATCTTTTTCAGGATAAGCACGACATATCATAGCTCGACTAGGCGCAACTAGTTTTTCCGTCGTACCATCGATATCTTTTATACAAATTTTATTAATACAAAAGCCACTATTATTTGCACCGCAAGGTACTGGTATTATGGCATTTGTAGAACTACATGAATATTGGTTAATTGGAACTGCCTGACAATTATTTCCAGCACACGGTATAGCTTTGGCTAATCTAAAATCTTCCACTCCAACAGTCGAAATATTATATTGACCCAACTCTTCTAGTGGATACATTCCCAATATAGAAAAACCATCAAATTCTCTACCTTTCCATGTGATATCACGATCAAAGTAAACTTCATCGGTCAAAATTTGATTTGCAACATCGTGAATTCCATCCACATACTCAGCACAATTACCTAAGTCGTTCTTTCCTTGTTGATTGGTAAACAACGCATCACAACGTTTAAATTTATCACAAATATTTTTTGGCTTACTCAAATTTTCATCCCAAACAGTGTGTGATTGACTACATTGCAACCACTCCGCACATTCACGATCTCGCTTTACTTTAATAATAATATTAGCATCGTTGGTCGCGCCTTTGTCTACTGGTTGAACTTTGGTGACCTTTGATAAATCATTATTTTTTCCTGGAGCAAAATTATCACTTAATAAATATGTAGCGGATGTATTCCAGAATTTATTTGGATTATCGGTTTGATCAAATAATGCACAACCAGCTTTTTGACTTACTCCACCACAGTCACCTTCGGAAACTTTGGCATTTTTGAGGAAATAATAAGCGGTGTTATTGTCGTTGTGATCAACAAATTCTGTACAGGCATTTTGTTCGGCTGGACATTCTCCGACGAAATTATCGTATTTAGTTTTATTTCCATAAGACCACAAACCAAAACTGTTTCCATTTTGAATATAGTCTGGATAACATGGTTGTGCCCCAATATCTATACAAGTGTTGAAAGCGGTTGTAGCCGAACAGTTATCATCACTCGAACAAGTTTGAGAAACTAGTGGGTATGTTGCTGGAGTAGAAGTACTTCCACAAACACCAACATCTTTCCAAAACCAACCGTTCACTTTGTTATTATTTTTTATAACATTTGTTTGGTAAGTACAAATTTTTGAACCGGTAATACCTGGGTCTTTAAAATAGGTGTCACCTAATGTAGAACCATAGACTCCGCAACCCAAAGCTTCCTGATGACACAATATTCCTGGAGTTGGATTGTCGCCAGTGCTTGGTAATAGCAATGAAGGATCGAGTTTAATTGTAGTTGTCTCAAATTGATTACCACTTGGTGTGCTCTTTTGGAGACCAGCTGTAGTACAACCGAGATCAGCTGCGTTACAAGTAAAGTCTACTACATCATTTTTGGCTACCAAATAAACTGGATCCGTACTAGATGTATCAGCTGGAAGATAATATGTAGATTTTACAAAATGAGCAATTGGATTATTTTCAATCACATTTTTTGTATATCCAAAAACATTGGTATAACAACTATTTTTATCTTGTTCAATCTGACAGGTAAACGAAGTTTCATCACCAAAACTAGTTACTACTTTGGATCCAGGAGTGCCCGTCAACTGAACATTGTAAGCTCTAGGACCACTATCACTAAGCTTGTTGTAAGTATCGACAAATGCGGTACAACCAATAGCACCCTCACGACATAAGAAACTAAAATTGGTAAGGAAATAATCTCTTGTTCCTAAACTATTTTGTGGACCGGTATAAGCATTACAACCCAAGGCGGCACCTGGCAAATTATCATTTGGATTGTCATCACAAATCGGATCAACTTTTAGAGAATCTTTAACCAAGTATAAAAATTCAGAAACTTTAGTCAAACGAACATTGTCCACAAAAAGATTTCCGCTACCGTTTAATACAAAATTAATTGTGCTTGTACCAGAAGACAGAAGCTCAACTAAATTAAATTTATAATATTGCCAAGAAGTGTTGGCGGTAATTTTACCTGCTGAAACTTGAGATCCACTACCATCAGTCATGGAAATTCCTACATTAACACCACTACCTTTGGCCCAAAAGCTCAAACTGTAGCTCATGTTATTTTGCAGATCCAAACTATCAGCCGATAAGACTAATGTTTTTTGCAATGTATTATTTATAGCACCCGAGAAACCAATAGAATGTTCACCGGCTTTGGTGGATTCTGACGACCAACTAAGCGTACCGGCAGAAGCTGAAGCCCAACCATTAGTAACAGAAGCGCTGTTTTGACTTTCAAAATTATCCACTAATACTGTCTTAATATTATTTCCATTGTTTCCTTTATATTCACGACAAGATACTACGTCGGCCGAACAAACTGTACTACCTCCAACACCAGGAGCAGTCACACCTGTTGGTAAACCATTGTAATAACACGCACCATCATTGGCATTATATTCGCCATTACTAAAACATTTTCCAGCCCCAGCCAACTCAGTGCTGTTCAAACGGAAAGGAGTACAATCTGGAGATACTGCAATCGTGTGCATTAATAACGCATAAGAAATCACACCCTTATCATCATTAAACTGACGACAATCTGGATCAGCTTGTCCAGCTTTATAGAGAGTGGCGTTACATTTAAATTGGCCGGCATCAATTTTGTCTTGAGGGGTGATAAATACTGTTGCTGGTTCACCAGAAACAGCGTCTTTTTGTAAAGTATATGATTGCAATTGGTAGCCACCAATTACCGAACCTTCATAAGTATAAAAATTCTTTTGCTTGTTGGCGTCGGGTTTGATACAAGCACGTAGATCGGTAAAATACTCGATTTTTTCACCCCCCGCATCACCTGCCGACATGTTGGTGAAACTACTGCAACTTACCTGCTCAGCTGTACAAACTTTACCAGATTGACCGCCATTATATTTTGATGGAGGAATGATATAAGCCAAAGGAGTACCAGAAGCATAGTTGGATGGCATTTCACGATAAGCAGCATAACCTGCGCACTTACCGTCACACTGATCGTTCCAATTTTGAATTGTATTACTAGCAATTGTTGCCGAAATAAATTTACCAGGAATAACCAAAGACTGTGGGTCATCGGCTAATTTATAATTACCACATCCTACTTCATCAGCAATACAAACCTGTGCAAAATCTTTACATTCAGCTTTTGGTTGCATTTTGAAAATATCTGAAAAAGTTTTTGGCCATTGGATTCCATTGCTAGCTAGAGCGTCAGTATCATAACAATTTAAATAATCCGGCGCTTTTTTGATTGGAATATAACTATTTCTATCATTGCTATCTGGAAGTTTAAACGCACTACAACCAACTGCACTAGCCGAACATGCAGTGGAAACATTTTTATTTAAATAAATACCAGTAGAATAATTTCCATAACTAGAAGTTGCTAAAGCTTTCCAACCAGTATTATCTTGATCCAAACTATAGGCGGTACATCCAGCTGTGTCCTGATTACAATCACCAGTATCTAATGTACGATACAAATATGAAACTGCCTTACCCGCACTGTCAGTAAAAGCCCGACAAGTAGCATACTGTGAATCACACTGATCAGCATCAAATCTCCAAACATTTTTTTCACGTACACAATTTCCATAACCTGAACAATTTCCATCTTTGTCGCTACCAATACAAGTTTTTAAATCAACACATTCTTTTATACGATCTGGGACGTCAGTGCTCAAAGGAGTCGCACTATAAGCCATCGCATCACAACGAGTTTGAGATAGTTTTAATATCCAATTTGGATCAACCAAATGACAATATGGTTTATTTTCTGGATCATAATTTACACCTACAACATTACCACTTTTATCTTTGATATAACTACAATCGTAAAAACCGTTTACCACATCATTGAGAGTAGCAGGATGATCTGGATCACTATTTTTTGCAGCAATCTCCAAACCTAAAGGAATAATACGCAACTGACGTAAAACCTGTAAATTACTATAACAATAATTACTATTAAAACAATTTTTGTCAGCATTATCGGCGACGCGTGATGGTGGAATAAGTTTCCAATTTCCATGCAACCAACCTTTGTCGATTGCTTCTTTGATGGTCACTGGGGTGCCATTTTCCTGTTTACCTTCCTGAATAGCCTGTACGATACCTTGGTCCGCACGACAATTATACAAACCGCGAGTTTCACAACTATTAAGATCGGCTAAAATATCATAATTAGAAAGTGTATCCAACTTAGTCGTCAAAAATTCACTAAAAGCTGCCTCAGCAGCTGCACGTCCACCCGTCCCAGCTTCAGAATCAAAACTTGATGCTTGACCACCACTATTTTTGCAATCTGGACCACCGAAAGAACCGACGCAAATACCACCAGGTAACATGCCGTTTTCTTTAAAATTTTTCAACATTTGGCCTGATAGGGTGTTTAAAAACAAACCTAAAGTTGATGGCAGTATTTCGTACGCTCCTGATCCCATGGCGGAAGCAATTTGAGCTTCACTTTTTTTGTTTTGTTCACTTGGTGCATTTGCTTTTGATTCTTGAGCGATAACCTGACTTGGTGTTTTGACATCACCTGATATTAATTTTGTTATTGCTTTAAAACCAGCGCCTTCAATACGATCAGCGGAGGCCGCACTTGTCTGCTTCATTACCAAACGATCAATTTTCTCCGTTGTTTTCATTGCTATACCTAATGGTGCGTCGGCAACTGTCAACGAACTATTAAAAACTTTGTTTACATCAAAACCACCCTTGCCATCACCGTATTTACTAGCCCAAGCATCGCCACCCCAATTTTTTTGAAAAGTTTCAAGATTACAAGCTGGTTTAGTCGGACCACCTTGGCCTGCACCTAAATTGAAGTTATAGTGCAAACCAATACGAAAAGCTAAATCAATTTTTACATCTGGAATTTTACATAAATCCAAACCAAAACCTTTGCCGAGTTGTTCAATGGCTGTTCCGGCGGCTTCTGAACCAACCGAAGCCATGTAACTTCCAAAACCTTTTGAATGAGCAAGTGTGCCTTGTCCTTTGCCACCAGATGCCAACCAAACCGCACTGTCATAAGCTACTTTACGCAAAAAATAAGACACTGCTTGCTGAGCAGCGTTGAGCACCGCTATCTTCCAACCATTTTTAATCATATTAAAAATGGTATTGGTTTGGGCTGGGACATCAGCCAAAACTTCAGTAGGAATAGCAGCAGCTGGTTGGGCAGAAATTAAAAATCCAATTAATGAAGAAAAAACAAATACTGACAATAGCAAACTGATTGTTAATTTTCTTATTTTTTGGAAAAACATATTTAAAAAAAATTATTTATTTGTCCCAACAGCCGAAGCACTGGTATTTAAATTTTTAATATTACTAACAGTTGAAGATGAACTCATGATTTCAGTAATCATCTTCATAAGCTCCGCATCTGAAAATTTAGCAACTACATCTTTATTTACACCCGCACCAATCAACATTTTACGCACTTGTACCGGATCCTGGATCGCTAAACCCAAATCCTCTGCTGGCTTATTGGCTGGCAGTGCAAGTGAAGGATCCAATGTGCTACTAGCACTTTCCGTTACAACGGCCGCATCAGATGTCATTGAACAATCTTTGCCTTGTGCACAATTTGGATCGAAACCTTTTTTAACTTCTTCACCATCTGGAATTCCATCACTGTCAGTATCAGCCAAATAAGGACTGGTGCCGTAAACATATAACTCATCAAAATCATTTAGACTATCTCGATCAGTATCGCGAAAACGCAAAGCGTCCACGGTGTTTACTTGTTCTTTTAAAGTATTTGGAATTTGATTGTTTAGAGCAAAATGACCATACATGGTATTGCGAATTTGCATCACTCCTAGACTAATTGCAAAAATAGCAAAAGCCGACAGTAAGACAAAGCCAATCTTCTGCTCTTTTGATAAGCCGTTTTCAGTAGGTTGTTCGTTTTCTACCATAGGCCCAATTGTTTTATAATATTATAACACAAAAAACCTTATTATAGTAATGTGGATATCTTCACTAGTTGTTGCCAATTTTCTACGCTCAATTCTTGTGCTCGCACAGTTTCAGTAAAGCCCATTTTTTTAAGTTCAGCAATAAATTTTTCTTTATGTTGTTTGCCAATTGTCGGCAATAAATTTTTTATAAGTAATTTTCTTTTTTGAGCGAAGCCAACTTTTACAAATTTGAAAAAAGCTTTATCTTCCGCTCTGGTCGTGGTGGTTTTATCTAAAACTATTTTAATTATCGCGGAATCTACCTGAGGTACTGGCCAAAAATTATTATTTTTTACTTCACCCATGATTTGCGCTTGTCCAAAATACTGCACTGACAATCCTAGGACCGACATCTCCCCTGGTTTAGCGCAAATTCTCTCTGCCACTTCTTTTTGTACCATTAAAGTCATTTCTTTTGGTTTGTTTTCTAAATCCTCTAAAAAGAATTTTAATACTGGTGAAGTGATTTGATATGGTAAATTAGCTACTACTTTATAATTTTTTGGGAAAAGTTTCTGATCCGCTCGCAAAACGTTACCCCAAATAACATCAAAGTTCTTTTCTTTGCTTTGGGCCAAGCGAGTGCTAATTTCTTCCCAATATGGTTTTAATTTTACTTCAATTTCAAAAGTGAGTAATTTTTTTACTTTTGCGGCCAAATCTAATGTGAGAATACCAAAACCAGGGCCGACTTCTACGACGGTATCTTTTTTGTTTACACCACTAGCGGCGATCATTGTTTCAATCACCTCTGGATTAATCAAATAATTTTGACCATATTCTTTTGATGGTCGAAGTTGAAATTTCTGACAAAGGTGTTTTAAATAATCTGTATTAAAAAGTTTTTCATTCATACATTACATCGGTCGTGATTATTCTTTTCGCTTTTTTCAGCCGCGAGGCTGAAAGGATGAGCCTCGGCTCATAACCCGCTCAAATGAATAACCACATCCTCTTATTAAATTATATCTACAACTATACTGCCCCGTCTTAATATTTCTACCTCATTGTTTATAACATTAACCAAAGTTGTCGGTTCTGATTTTGGCAATATTCCGTAATTTAAAATTATATCCGGCTGTTGTGATTGGTTTTCAAAAACTTTAACAATTTCTTTTGGATCAAAAAGTGAAGGCTCTCCAGCTAAATTCGCCGAAGTCGCTACGAGTGGACGTTGAATTTTTTGAGTAATGGATTTAATAAGTGGAAACGATGACACGCGCACAGCGATAGTATTATCTTTTCCCACTACGCCCTTAGCCAAATTACCGCCAACATATTCTCCCACAATCGTGAGAGGTCCTGGCCAATATTTTTGCGCCAATTTTTCCAAAGTTTCATTCCAACGCAAATATTTTTTAGCAGTTTCAATACTATCGACTACCACTAATAGTGGCTTGTCCTCTACTCTACCTTTTATTTTAAAAATCTTATCTACGGATTCTTGATTAGTAGCATCACAACCCAACCCATAAGAAGTCTCCGTCGGAAAAACCAAAACTTTTCCGTTTAGAATTTCGAAAATCAATGCTGCTAAATTACATTCAGTCATTATATTCATATTATTCTTTAATCCACTTAAGGTATGCTTCGCAAAGCGGCAACAACTCACCCTCGAGCACACCTTCTGGATCCGTCGATTCATAATCTGTACGATGATCCTTTACCAAATGATAAGGATGCAAAACATAACTACGAATTTGATTCCCCCATTCCGCTGATTTGTATTCACCGCGTAATTCTTTATGTGCTTTTGCTTGTTTTTCTTCTTCCAGCAAATGTAATTTGGCTTTGAGAATTTTCATCGCCGTTTCTTTGTTTTGCATCTGTGAACGCTCATTTTGACAAGAGACACTAATCCCTGTCGGCAAATGTACAATGCGTACCGCACTATAAGTTGTATTCACACTCTGCCCACCTTTTCCACCGCTCATAAAAGTATCAATACGCAAATCTTTGGGATCAACGCTCACTTCGATTCTATCATCTAATTCTGGTAATACTTCCATTAAAGCAAACGTGGTATGGCGCATTTTTTCAGCATCAAAAGGAGAAATACGTACCATGCGATGTACACCGTGTTCTGATTTTAAATAACCAAATGCATAACGCCCAGTTATTCGAAAAGTGATGGACTTGTAACCTACTTTTTCGCCACGACTTTCATCCAATATTTCCAATCGCCAATTCTGCTTTTCACAAAATCGAGAAATCATCCGCAACAACATTTCTGCCCAATCTTGAGCTTCAGTTCCACCACTACCAGCGTGAATCGCTACGATTGCATTGTTTTGGTCGTAAGGGCCGTTGAGCAATAAAAACAATTCGTAATCTTGAAACTTTTTTTCGAGTTGGGCGGTTTGGTTTTCAATTTCTTTTTCTAGACTTTCATCACCGCTCTGAGCTAGCTCCAACAAATCAACGACTTGTTTTTTTATTTCCTCCCATTTTTCAACTTCAGATTTTATACTTTGATAATCTTGAGAAATATTTTGCGCCCGTTTTTGATCAGACCAAAAATCAGTCTCATTCATTTGGAGTTCCAGCTGTTGTGCTTTTATTTTTAAATCTGGTAATTTCAAAAGATTCATTGCCCCTTCAATCTTTGTATCCAATATCTGTAATTTATCCAAATTCATATTTACTATAGGTGGATTAAAATATTTTTACCAAACCAACCGTAACACCCAAAGTGATTAAATTGGAGACAATAACACCAGCAAAAAGATATGGCCAAGCTTTTTTAGCTGGCATACCAAGAATAAAAGCGATTAATGCACCACTTATACCACCATTGATTGGTAAAGGTAAACTCATAAAAATAAACAATCCCCACAATTCATATTTTTGATATTTAGCAAATTTTCCCTGGGCATGCGCTATTGTTTTTATCCAAGTTTTTCCAAAAAAACCATCATTTTTTGAAATCCAGATATGGAATCTTTCGGCTAGTCCTAAAATTAATAAAATTGGTACCATGTTGCCCACCGATACTAAAATCATTGCTTCCCAAGGAACTAAATGAAAAGCAGCAATGCCGATCGCCAAAGAAACCTTTTCTGTAAAAGGTAACATAGATAAAATAAAAGTGGCTACTTCTGGGGGAAAACCAGAAAAAAAATCTACCAAGGCTCGAATCATAAAATAATTATTACACTTTTCAAACAGGGGTATTTTATCTCAAACTAAACATAATAGCAACCTAGCGAATTTATAATAAAAAACAGCCGGATTGCTCGGGCTGTTTTATAAAAATTATTATTGAACTTTTAAAATATTTTTTAATACATTCCTCCGCCCATTCCACCCATACCACCACCCATTGGCGGCATTGCGGGTTCATCTTTCTTTGGCAAATCCGTGATGATTGCTTCGGTAGTTAGGAACATTCCGGCGATTGAAGCAGCATTTTGCAGCGCACTACGAGTTACTTTAGTTGGATCGATAATACCAGCTTTAACCATATCTTCATATTGTTCGGACTGGGCATTGTAACCCATGTTACCAGATAATTTTCGAACTTCTTCTACGACGACTGCACCATCTACACCAGCATTTTCAGCAATTTGGCGAAGTGGTTCTTCGATAGCACGACGCAGAATTTTCACCGCCACTTCTTCTTCATGGGTTGTGGCCATGCCTTCCAAAGCCTTTACTGCACGAATCAAAGCCACGCCGCCGCCTGGCACCACACCCTCTTCAACTGCCGCCTTGGTAGCTCCTACTGCATCTTCAATACGATGTTTCACTTCTTTCATTTCAGTCTCAGTTGCCGCACCTACTCGAATGATCGCTACACCTCCGGCTAATTTAGCCAAACGTTCTTGAAGTTTTTCTTTATCAAAATCACTATCAGACTGTTCGATCAATTTTCGAATCTGAGCTACACGTTCTTGAACTACTTTTTGATCTCCTTTGCCATTTACAATTGTAGTATTTTCTTTGTTTGCAGTTACTTTGTGGGCTTGACCTAAATCTTCCAAATTAGTTGCATCCAATTTTAATCCAAGTTCCTCAGTAATTACTTTCCCACCGGTCAAAACCGCGATATCTTGCAACATCTCTTTGCGACGATCACCAAAACCTGGAGCTTTTACCGCTAACACATTGAAAGTGCCACGCATTTTATTAACCACCAAGGTTGCCAATGCTTCGCCATCAACATCGTCAGCAATAATCACTAAATCTTTTTTACCACTCTGAACCACTTTTTCCAGAACAGGCAAAACATCGTGGATCGAACTAATTTTTTTATCAGTTATCAAAATATATGGATCCATGTATTCCGCTTCCATACGATCAGAATTTGTAACCATGTAATGAGAGACATAACCTTTGTCAAAACGCATTCCCTGAACGGTTTCAATTTCCATTCCAAAAGATTGTGATTCTTCAACAGTGATTACACCATCTTTGCCGACCGCTTTCATGGCGTCAGCAATTTTTTTACCAATTTCTTTGTCGTTAGCAGAAATGGCCGCTACATTGGCAATCTCGTCTTCATTCACTGGTTTAGAAATATTTTCTTTCAACTCTTTCACAATCAATTCTACCGCTTTATCAATACCACGTTTGAGAGCGACTGGATTCGCACCGGCGGTAACGTTCTTCAAACCTTCACGCACGATAGCCTGAGCCAAAACAGTGGCGGTAGTTGTACCGTCGCCAACATCATCGTTAGTTTTACTAGCTACTTCTTTTACCAGCTCAACACCAGCATTTTCAAATTTATCTTCTACTTCTATTTCTTTGGCTACAGTCACACCGTCTTTGGTGATTGTAGGAGCGCCATAACCTTTATCTATCACAACATTGCGACCGCGAGGCCCCAAAGTTACTTTTACAGCATTAGCCAAAATATTTACCCCGTTCAAAAGTTTGTGACGAGCATCATCACTATATAAAATTTGTTTTGCCATATTTAAATGAATAATGAATAAAGAGTTCGACAATATATCTTTTGGCGGGTTATGAGCCAAGGCTCATCCCTGAACCTCTCGCGAGGTGAGGAGAGCCAAAAGGTATATTGTTGAACGACAAACCAACAAACTATTCAAAAGTCGCTACAATACTATTATTATCCTCCCCTGTCCCAACATACAAAATCTTGTAAATCTCCTCAGAACTTCCCTGTCCAATCTTTACCTCTTCCCCACCCCATTTTTTATATAATACTTTATCCCCTACTTTCAAATTCAACCTAGTAATTGCTTCACCATTTCCTACTGCAATAATCTGTCCCTCCGCCTTTTTTTCTTTATCAGAAGAAGAAGGTAGTACTATGCCAGAAGCAGTAACTTCCAGCTCTTTATCAGGTTTTACCAAAACTCGGTCGCCCAATGGTTTGATGTTCATATTTACTATTGTTAATAAATAAATTTATTGTCACTCAATTTATTGGAGTGATAAACTGTTTATAATTTTAACTATTTTATCAAAAATGTCAAGATGCAAACAAAAAACCAGGGTTGGGAACGAACTTTGCTCGCCGTCCACTTATTGTCCGGACTATGCCTGTCTATGGTCTAGCCCGGAACTATGGCGTGCGAGAGAGTCTGTTCCCAACTCTGGTCTCTTGGAACCTTAATCTTACTCTTGAGACACTTTTGTGTCAATGCCGACATATTTAACTGAAAGACCTACCATCAAACATAAAAATACTAACCCAGTAAAAGTACTTACGCTCCAATGATCAAAAAATCCTGCGATTAATAAAACTATCAAGGGAGGAAAAGACCAATTAAGTATTTTTTTGGTATAAACTAAGAACCATGATAATAAAAATAATCCCATCACCCCCCATTCAGCAATAAACAACAAATAAATATTATGTACCGGTTTTAGATCATCAACAAAATATTTTGGATAAAGATTGTGAAGCACCATAGTATAACT
>CAINUM010000002.1 GCA_903853785.1 Candidatus Magasanikiibacteriota bacterium | reverse complement strand
CAACAAATTAATGGTTGGGAGAGAATTAAAAATGTTAGAGTTAAAAGAAGAGCTGAGAAAATTAAAAAAATAATTTATAATATTTTTTAATATGGTAGAAAGTCAAAATTTAGTTTCGATTATGATCGCTCAACACCGTGGTTTGCAAAAAGATCTCGGCGCTGTGTTGGTCTTAGCGGATGAGGGTGTAGAAAAATGTGATGTTATAGATAATCTTTTAAATCAGTTCAATAATGACTTGGCTGTTCATTTAGCGCTAGAAAATAATACTTTCTACAAGGAGCTGTTGCAAAAAATGAAAGCCAAAAATCAAGACACTACAAAAACCGAAATGTTTATATTAGAAATGAATTTAATAGCAAAAGCAGTGGCTGAATTTTTACAAAAATATAGCGGTTGTCAAAATATTAAAGAAAATATAAGTGTTTTTAAACCAGAACTTACAGAGATTATTAGTGTGTTGAATTTACGCATTGAGTCAGAAGAAGCCGGTGTTTATGCATATTGGGGTTTGTTTTAAAATCAAGTTCAAGACAATATGAATTATAAAAAAATAGCGCAAGCTGTATCAGTATTCACTTTTTTAGTCGGAGTGATGGTAATGGTTGGGTGGTTTTTGAATATTACAGTTTTGACTAGCATCTTACCACATTGGATACGAATGAAAATGGCGACGGCGGTTTGTTTTGTTTTAACTTCGGTTATTTTGTTTATTATAGTTCAGAGATCTGATACTAAAAATGAGCGCAGATCTATTCTAATGGTAATATTACCATTAGCGGTAATTATGATTATGGGAACATTATTTTTAAGTTCTGTTTTTGGTTTTCAAACAGGTATGGAGAATATTGCTTTTACTGACGTGCACGAGATATCTACTCCTATTTTTGCAGGTAGACCATCGGTAGCTACCATGATTAACTTTATTTTAATTGCCACAATCGGTTTTCTCTGTAATTTAAATAGATGTACAAAAAAAACTTATTATTCCATTGGTGCAATAATTGCGTCTATCGGTACTGTTGCTGTGATTGGATATGTTTTTAATAACAGTTATCTAACATATGAAATACCTGGTATTAGCAATGCAATAGCGGTTCACACTACAATTTTGTTTGTTTTAATCGGCACAGCATTAATTTTATTGGGAAAGGAATCATAATATCCTAGTATGAAAATTAGGAATAGATTAATCGGATATATAGTATCGTTAACAACCATGAGTACCTTGGTCCTTGTTATTATTATTGTTAGCAATAGTAAAGTTAATATAAAACATGCAACCACCGATCTTTTGGTAGATTTGGTTAATAATCAAGAGGCACACGTAGATTATTATTTAAATGAAAAAATTAATTTTACAAAAATTGTAGCCAGTACCACTTTGTTGGCTGAAAATCTAAGTAAAATAAACGAGCTTTCGACTAGTAGTCCTAATGTGGTTATAAACGATATACTAAAAAAATCTCTTAGCATTACAGAAGATTTTAATAATATTTTGGTAATTGATCGAAACGGAAAAGTTGTAGCTTCAGCGATTGATACTGAATTGGGTCAGGATTATAGTAAGCTAAATATATTTGTTGAAGGAAAAACGGCGGCTGGAATATTTTTTATAGATAAAAATAAAATTACTACAATATATACTTCGGCGCCAGTTTATTTCAACGGTCAAATGGTTGGTATGGTGGTTGTTGAGCTTAAAAATAATGGTCTTGAAAAAATTGCCAACGTAGCGACTGAAATCTCCTCTTCAACTCAGATTGTGATGGGTGTTCTTGGTGCTGATGGAAACCCTAGATATCTTATTGGTAGGCCAAATGGTTCAAATTTTTCATTTGTAACGGTAGATAATAAAAAATTAGGTATTCCACTAAGAACTGCACTGTCTGGGGGTGAATCTGTTTTGCCGGATTCATTGGATTATAGAGGGGTGCATGTTTTTTCAGTAAGTAAATATTTGGACAGTAAAAAAATTGCGATTGTAGCAAAAGTAGATCTATCCGAAATAAACTCACCAGTGACTAATACTTCAAAAGCCGCGCTGATCACTTTTTTGTTTGCTATTTTTATATCGGGTTTTGTGGCGTGGTTTTTGGCGGATGATTTCTCACGACCGCTCGTAATATTATCTGGTTATTTAAAAAAAATAAAAGAAAATGATTTTGATTTTGATGTTAAGATTTCGGGTGATGATGAAATAGGTTTGCTAGAGAATGCTTTTAGTGAAATGAGTGTTAATTTAAAAAAAGATCAGTCTGAAATAGAAAATAATACAAAAAATTTGGAGATTATTGTAAAACAAAAAACTAATGATTTAAAAGAAAAAATAGATTCACTCAATGAAACTAGATTGGCTGTTTTAAACGTCGCACAAGATGCTGAGAATGAACAGACGAAAGCAAGTAATTTAGCTAAAGATTTGGCAAAATATAAGCTCGCATTTGAGAGTACTTCTGAGCAGATTGTGATTGCAAACCGTGATGGCATTGTTCTTTATTGTAACCCGGCTACGGAGAAACTTACGGGGTATTCTTTAGAAGAAGCTGTTGGTGCAAAAGCAGGGAAGTTGTGGGGAGGGATGATGGATAAAGAATTTTACAAAAAAATGTGGGGGATAATATTGTTTGAAAAAAAGGTATTTATCGGAGAATTAACGAATAAAAGAAAAAATGGTGAAGTGTATACGGCGGCAGTAAATATTAGTCCAGTTCTTGACAGTGCAGGTGAAGTAGAATTTTTTGTTGCTGTCGAACGAGATGTAACTATCGAAAGAGAAGTGGATCGCATGAAAACAGAATTTATATCTGTGGCTTCGCACCAGTTAAGAACACCTCTTACCGCAATCAAGCTTTTTACCGAGATGCTTGGTGAAGAAGAAGTAGGAAAATTAGAACCAAAACAAGCGGAGTATGTTCGTGATATTCACGAATCAACAGATCGTATGGTAAAATTGGTCAATGATTTGTTAAACGTCGCACGATTAGAATCTGGAAGATTAAAAATTGAACCAAAACCTTTGCAGATTGAGAAAATTTTAGCCGATTGTATCT
The DNA here is from genome assembly GCA_903853785.1 of Candidatus Magasanikiibacteriota bacterium. GTDB lineage: Bacteria > Patescibacteriota > Patescibacteriia > Magasanikbacterales > GWA2-37-8 > CAIOJG01. The sequence continues at coordinate 10,925 of CAINUM010000002.1, read as the reverse complement.
CTGAGTTTGAACTGGTATCCAAAGCTAAAAACAGTAAAATTACCTTCGAAAAACCAAGTGTACTTTTGCCTTTAATTCAGTTAGATGATACTTTAATAAGACAAGTGTTTCACAATCTTGTTGGAAATAGTCTTAAATATGCGAAAGACGGAGGAGTTTTGGTGGAAGTTAAGTTGACTACGACCGAATTATCACCAATTGCCAAGGCTTTGATATCCAAGCATGTTGGAAGTGAAATCGAACCCTCAGTCTTTATAACGGTTTCAGACAATGGTATTGGTATTCCTGAGGCGGTGCAAAAAAGAATATTTGAAAAATTCTTTAGAGCAGACAACGCAGTAAAATCAGCAGCTGAAGGTACTGGTTTGGGACTATATATATGTAAAATGGTGGTGGACGCTTCTAAAGGACATGTATGGTTTGAGTCTGTCGTGGGAAAAGGAACTACTTTTTATATTACACTTCCGCTAAAAGGCATGGTGGCACGTAAAGGTGAAAAAAGTTTATCCTAAGATTTAAAAATAAATTATTTGTATGAATAAAAAAATATTAATTATTGAAGATGAACCAAAAGTCAGCAAAGCATATAGTGACCATTTGGGTAGAGTTGGTTACAATGTTTCTCTTGCTCATGATGGTGAAGAAGGATTACGAATGATTAAAAACAATAAACCAGATTTAATCCTTTTAGACATTATAATGCCGGTAATGGATGGTTTGACCATGTTAAAATTATTAAAGGCGGATAAAGATAAAAATATTGCTAATATTCCAGTAATAATTTTGTCAAATTTGGATACTGCTGATAGTGTGGCAGAGGCAGTAGCATCCGGTAGTACAAATTTTTTAGTTAAATCAAATTATAGCCTTGAACAACTAGACGCCAAGGTGCTTTCTATGTTAAAATAACATAAATATATGGGAAAAGAACTTAAAAAAATACTTTTAGCTGAAGATGATGTTTTTATTTCTCGCGCCTATGGTGATGGTTTTGTTAGGGCTGGCTTTGAAGTTGTGTTAGCACACGATGGTGTAGAAGCAGTATCAAAAATTCGTTCTGAAAAACCTGATATCATTTTGCTTGATATTATTATGCCAGAGAAGAATGGTTTTGAAGTATTGGAGGAAATTAAAAAGGACAAAGGTTTTGACAAGATCCCAGTTATTGTTTTATCAAATTTAGGGCAGGAATCCGACATTGAACAGGGCAAGAAACTAGGAGCGGTGGATTATTTGATCAAATCGAACACTTCGATGAAGGAAGTGGTTGAAAAAGTACGTTTATATCTGGGAGAAAAAAATAAATAATTTTCCGCATTATTTCTATGGATATTTCTAATGATAAGTTAAAGGAGTTGCTGGTTGGTCCTGGTCATATTTCCGAGGCTGATTTTAAGTCCGCCGAACTCGAATCATCTGCTACTAGGACCGTATCGAATGTATTGCTAGATAAGGGGTTGATAGCCGATAGCCAGCTAGGGCAAATTATTGCTGAATTCATCGGTATACCTTATGTGAATCTATCTCAAACGGCAATATTACCAGAAATATTACGTATAATTCCTGAAGTTGTAGCCAAGAAACAGCAGATTATCTCATTTTCCAAAGATAAAGATGGTTTAAAAGTTGCAACATCAAATCCAGCGAATACAGAGGAAATAAAATTCATTGAGAAAAAAAGTGGCGATAATGTTTTGGTGTATTACGCTACTGCACGCGATATAGCTCAAACATTACGATTTTATGCCAAGGATATTCAAAAAACTTTTGACGAATTATTGACTGAACAAGTTGCGGTGGCTGGTAAAGAAATCGGCAGTGAAGGTCCGTTGGTAAAAATGGTTGGACTATTTTTTGAATATGCTTATACTAGCAAAGCTTCTGATATTCACATTGAGCCACGTGACAAATTATTTATAGTTCGTTTTAGAATTGATGGTGTTTTGCATGATATTTTGGATTTACCAAAAAATTTATTTGATCAAGTTTTGTCACGAATAAAGGTCATGTCTAAGTTGAGGACTGACGAACATTTAAGTGCACAAGATGGTAAACTAAGAATTACAATTGAAAACGAAGAAATAGATGTGCGTGTTTCGGTGGTACCGATAGTAGCGGGAGAGAAAATAGTTATGCGTTTGTTGTCGTCTCATTCAAGACAATTATTTTTGTCTGATTTAGGTATGAACGAAGCGGATACCGCTAAAGTAAAAGAAGGTTTTAAGAAGCCGTATGGCATGGTTTTATCTACTGGGCCTACAGGTAGTGGTAAAACTTCCACAATTTATGCTATTTTAACAATTTTAAATACTCGTGAAAAAAATATTGCTTCCATCGAGGATCCGGTTGAATATGATATGGAAGGTATCAATCAAATTCAAGTGAACGAAAAAACAAACCTTACATTTGCTGATGGGTTGAGGTCTATATTACGTCAGGATCCTGATATTATTTTTGTGGGAGAAATTCGTGATAAGGAAACGGCTGGCATCGCAGTAAATTCAGCTACTACCGGTCATTTGGTTTTGTCTACATTGCACACCAATGATGCGGCAACGACTTTACCACGTTTGATAGATATGGATGTTGAACCTTTTTTGATCGCATCGACCGTAAATACGATTATTGCCCAGCGTTTGGTTCGTAAAATCTGCGAACAATGTCGGACATCGGAAAATATTACTCAAGCTGAATTATTAAAAATCTTGTCATCCGATAATGTCGAAAAGTTTTTTGGAGATAAAAAAACATATCGATTATATCAAGGCAAAGGTTGTAAAGTTTGTCACAATACAGGATACGTTGGCCGTATTGGTATTTTTGAAGTACTTGAGGTTACGCCTAAAATCCGCGAATTAATTGTTAGTAAAGCGGATTCAGATATTATCAAAGATCAGGCAGTGAAAGAAGGTATGACTACCATGCTCGAATCTGGTCTTGAAAAAGTGGCCGTTGGTATTACAACGCTTGAAGAAATTTTACGTGCTACAAAATAATCACTAGCTATGTTATTAGGGAGACCGGATTCATTATTATATTTAACTCGTTCTGGGTTTAAATTTTTTTCTAAAAATTTTCCTAAAGGTATCACTTTGTCTATACCTCACAATGTTATTAACGATTTGGAGATAGTTGATCAGGATAAATTGCGTGAGCAAATTGAAGCTTATGTTTTAGAAAACAAACTCACTCCATCATCTGCAGCGATACTGCTATCTGAAGAAATAATTTTCTCAAAAAATATATCTCTTGATATAAAAAAACAGAATATTGAAGTTAGAGAATTTTTGGATGAAGTACCATTTGATTCAAAAGAGCTAGTTTACCAAGTTAAAACTGGTATAAAAAATTCGTTGGTAATGGCTACTAATAGTCAATTATTTTTGTCGATAAAAAATATTTTAGAATCTAAAGGTTGGCGTATAGAATTGGTAGTTTCCGATGTCGGAGAGGTTCCTACTGCCGCAAATTGGCTAAAGGTATTCAATAAAGTTTTAAAATTTAGTCATTATAATTTTTTAAAAAATATAAATATTTTGAGTGATATTCCTGTGACTGTTTCGCCGGCCACTCCTCGTCGTCGCTGGCTGCTTTGGACCTTTGTGTTATTGGTGCTAGTCACTCTTGCAATTGCCGCAATTCTTTATTTTAAAATAAAATTAAAATAATATGTCAGATCCTTTGACCAAACAAAAAAGGGGCTCTTTAAATATTGATTTAAGTTTTGGTCGGGTGTCACTTACACAAAAACTTTTGTTTGCAAAAAACATGTCTTTAATGTTGCGAAGTGGGTTGTCAATTGTCGAAGCTCTTGATGCAGCGCAAGATTCCAGCGGGCCAGCTTTAAAAAAAATTTTAAAAGGTATTGCGAATTCCGTGCAGGCAGGAAATAGTTTGGCCGAAAGTATGGCACGTTATCCACGAGTATTCTCTGGTTTTTTTATCAACGCTGTACGTACTGGAGAAGCTTCTGGAACTTTGGAAGGTAATTTGGCGTATGCCTCTGTTCAACTTGAAAAAGATCAAGAGATTCGTTCGAAAGTTAAAGGGGCGATGTTGTATCCGGCCATCGTAGTGTCGGCAACTTTTGTTTTAGGTCTTGTGCTTTCTTTTGTGGTATTACCAAAAATTACTCCACTTTTTGAAGGTATGCACATGGAATTGCCTTTCACTACTAGAGTTTTACTTTGGTTTTCTCATTTGATTCAAAATTACGGAATCCTTTTGGTTGTGGGAATTATTATTTTTGTTATTTCATTTACTATATTATTACGTCAAAAATTTACTCGTCCATTTAATCATGCAGTTTTATTACACCTGCCTGTTTTTAGTAATCTAGTGCGCAACGCAGCGTTGGCCAGATTTTCGTTGACCAGTGGAACGTTGATGAAAGCTGGAATTCCATTGGTAGAAGGTTTTGTGATTACGATTGATGCGATTGGAAATCATTTTTATGAACAGGCGCTAAGGAAGGTTTCCCAAGAAGTAGAAAAAGGCGGAGCGCTGTCTGAAGCACTGTCTCGCTATCCAAAATTATTTCCACCACTTCTTACACGTATGATTCAAGTAGGTGAAAAGTCTGGAAAACTTGAAGAAACATTTTTATATTTATCCAACTATTATGAACGTGAAGTAGATATGTCTGCGAAGTCGCTCACTATTGCTATTGAGCCAATTTTACTTTTGATTATTGGTGGTGTAGTTGGATTTTTGGCACTATCTATCATTACTCCAATTTATAATATTACCGGCAGTATTCATTAAGATTTCACCACGAATAATATACCAACTATGAGGGGTTTTACTTTAGTAGAATTAGTAATTACTATTGCAATAGGGGTAATTTTGGTGGTAACTGCAGTACCTCTTTATAGTAATTTACAGGTCTCAACTCAACTCAACGAACAATCGGCTATGATTGTTCAAACTTTGCGTGCAGCTCGCGAACAAGCAGTGGCGGGGTATAATAATTCAGCTAGTGGCGTTTATATTCTTATTAATCCTGCCGGTGCTGATAGTTATGTTTCATATTATCAAGGCCCTTCGTATGCGGCGCGAAATTCTGCTTATGATCAAACCAAAACAATGGAACCACCTTTGAGTTTTCAAAATGTTAGTTTTATTACGACAAGTACGAATATTGATATTAATTTTAGTAAATCTACTGGTGTTCCAAATAATATCGGATCTTTTCTGATTGTGCACAGTGTTTCGGGTCAAAGAAGTATCGCCGTAAATAGATATGGAGCGATTTCCGAAAATTAAAGTCGATAGAATATTTATGTTAAATAAAAAAGGACAATCTTTACTAGAAGTAATATTAGCAATAATGATTTTCGGGTTGCTATGTTCTGCTTTGGTGACTATGTCTTTGGGTGGTTTTGTTTCCTTGAAACAAGGTGGTGAGTATACTGAAGCCGAAGCCTACGCTCAACAGGGTGTTGAGGGGATAAGGGCGATTCAGGGAAGTGCTTGGAATAAATTAACCGTAACTTCCACGGCCGTGACAAGCACTGGCAATGTATGGAGTTTTGTTGGAGAAAATACTTCTTCGACTCTTGGTATATATTCTCGTTCGATTGTTTTTGCCAATGTGTGTCGCGATGTTTCGAACAGTATTATCACTTGTCCAGGAAGTTATACCGATTTGAACACCAAACAAGCGACCGTGACAGTGACTTGGTTGTCCACTCGTAATGCGGTTAATACGATTCAAAAAATTACATATCTCACAAATTGGAATAGTCGTGATTGGGCTCAGACAGATTGGAGCGGGGGAACCGGTCAGTCTATTTGGTCGCTCGCAAATAAATATAATAGCGATGATTCCAATTTGGATTATTCGACTTCTGGCGAAATTAAATTGAAAAATTCTGGCTATAGTTGTGGAGTAAAAAATTGGACGTTTGATACCGCTTCTGATTATACCTATGATTCTGCAAAAATCGTTGTCACTAGTAGTTTGGCTTCATTAAAAGGCACTACGGCCACCACCTCGCTTGATGCCAATACTATGGGTATGTGGCACTTGGATGAAGCAAGTGGAACAGTTATTGATTTTACTGGAAACCATAATGATCTATCCAAAGTAACGGGTGCCCCACTTTATAATCAATCTGGTAAATTTGGCACATCATTACAATTTAGTGGAAATAGTGCGGTATACATTAACAATGATCAACAAGTTGGTTTGGGGATTACCGGGGCGATTACGATCGATGCTTGGATTTATCGCACAGCTGCAGCGGTTACCAATGAAGCTATCATCTCCAAATGGCGCGAGACTGGAAAAAAACGTGCCTACGCACTTTCTGTAGGGAGTGATAATCGATTAAATTTTTGGGTTTCAAGTGATGGTGCCGCGTCAATAAATACTGCAGCAGTTAGTGCTATTCCTCTAAACCAATGGGTGCATGTAGCTGGTGTATATGACGGTGCCAAAATTTATGTATTTCAAAATGGAACTTTGGAAAGTTCTATAATTTATACTTCTGGTATTTCCAATCAGTCATCATTTGTAAGTGTCAGTGGAGCGGATAATTTTTCTGGAGGCAATGCATTTTTTAATGGTAAAATTGATGAAGCGCGTATTTCAAATACAGCACGTTGGACAGCCAGTTTTTCTGTGCCTACCTTATCATATGGTTCTTCGGTAACTACCTATCCTTCTGACAATCCTACCATTAATCCAAATGCTGCAAACAATGTAACTAGTATAGATTTCTGGTCTGGCTTTGTTGAAACAGCTACAAAAAATGGTGGGGAAATATATTATCAATTGTCAGATAATGGTGGTACGACTTGGAAATATTGGAGCGGTAGTGCATGGGCAACTTCTACTTTGGCAACGCATTATAATACAGCAAGTGTTGTGAATACAAACATTGGTACTTTTACCACTAGTACTAAGCAAATAGTGTTTAAAGCATTTTTGTCTGGAAGTGGAAGTCAACAGGTTGTTTTAGATAATGTTCAAGTAAGTTGTGAAAGACAATATGATTGGACGTTTACTACGGCGGGTGATTATACTTATGATTCAAGTAAAATAGCTGTAACTGGTGGCACAGCCAGCTTGGTAGATCAGGGTGGCGGTGGATCTTGTGGTGGTACGGCTTCACTCTGCACTACTTTTGTAGCTACTTCTACTTGTCAGGCTCAGGGTGGGTGTTCTTGGGGCGGATCTGCTTCTGGAGCTACTATAAATGGAAATTTTACAACTAATGCGACTGGATGGACATATGTTGATTGGACAGACACGGCTGCAAAAGCAACTGGTGCTTATCAAGCGAGCGGTGGTAACACTGGTGGTTATATAAATTTAACTCTTGCCACAAGTAATAATACAACCGTTTCTGGATATTGGCAGCAACCATTCACAACTACAGCCGCCAATCCAGTGGGCACTTTGAGTTTTGATTGGCGTGTTCCAACATATTCAGGGACAGGACTAACATCATTTATTCTGTATGTTTTTGTGGATAGTGCTGCCGGAGCACCAACTATAGGCAGTCAGGTTTGGTCTCAAACCATAACTGGAAATACCAATTGGGCAAATGTGTCAAATATAAATATTAGTTCAAAAATTCTAACAGCTGGTACATATTATTTAAAAATGGCAGCACGTCGAATTACTGTTGGTGGAGCGGGTGGAAATAATATTACTGGTTTTGATAATATCCAGCTAAATTGGTCTAAGGCAAGTTTTTGTTCCGGTACGGCGACAGCTTGTAATACATACGCTTCCTCCACCACTTGTTCTGCCCAGGGAGGGTGTTCGTGGGCTGGCGCAGCCGTTTATCCAACATCATATCCTTCAGTATATCCAACCACCGTATATGCCGGCTCAAATATTAATGACTGGGCATTTTTTACTGAAACTGCAACAAAAAATACTGGTGAAATATATTACCAACTTTCATCCGATGGGTCAACTTGGCAATATTGGAATGGTAGTGCTTGGGTAACTGCAGGAGCTAGTAATTATAATACCGCAAGTGTTATAAATTCAAACATCGCTACATTTCCAACAAGTACGGGAAATATTTCATTTAAAGCATTTTTGTATAGCGCTGGATCACAACAAGTTACACTAGATAACGTACGTGTTGGTTGGGGAGAAAGTGCGGGTGGAGGATATGCCACCGCAGGTACATTTATGTCTTCAGCATACAATATGACCAAAGCTTCACCGGTACAGATTTTATCTTGGGATCAAAATGTGAGTGGCTGCTCAAGTTGCAATATTCAAATGCAAGTTCGTACTGCACCTAATAGTGGAGGATCACCGGGCGTTTGGTCAAGTTGGTATGGAGCAAGTGGAACTAGTACGTATTTTACAAATTATTTAGGCTCGCTTTTGCCTGCTGTTTTGAATGGAAATCAGTGGGTTCAATATCAAGTAAATTTGGCTGGAGATGGTACTGGAACTCCAATTTTACAAGAGGTAAGAGTAAATTATAAATAATTTTTTGAATATGAAAAATTTGATTTCAAAAAATAATAAAGGATTTTCGCTAATTGAAGTAATTATTTATGTAGCAATTATTGGTGGTTTGCTTGTGACACTTACAAATTTCATTTTGGCAATTTCTGGATCTCGTAATAAATCATATGCGCAACAAGAGGTGAATGCCAATACGCGTCTGGCATTAAATATTTTGACTCATAAAATAAAATCTTCAAACGGTATAAATGTATCGAGTTCTACTTTTAATACTAGCCCCGGAGTTTTGTCGCTTTCAATGTCTAGTAGTACATTGAGTCCTACTATTTTTACATTAAGCAACGGTCGTTTGACCATATCTGAAGGAGTGACTACTTCACAGTTTATCACTAGTCAGCGTGTAAATATTTCTAGTTTAATTTTTACTAATCTTACTGCGGATAGTAATCATGGAAATGTCGGAATTAGTATGAGTTTCAATTATGCCAGTAGTAGTGATGCTAGCTATAATTTTTCTAGTAGTCTAAATACGGCTGTTAATTTGCGCCAGTAAATATATGCAAGAAAATAATGTAATTAAATTTGCAAAAGATCGACGTGGAATAGCCGCGCTGATTGTTGTGGCAATAATTGGCGCAGCGGCTTTGATCATGGCTTTTAGTGCCTCATGGTTTGGTATTGTAGATCTTGATACTGGTTATGTTGCCAAGAAAGGCGAGGAGACGGGAGCGCTAGCTGATGGTTGTATGGAAAATGCGATGCAACGAATACGATTTGATGTGAATTACACAGGGGAGACGTTGAGTATTGGTACTGGATCGTGTATAATAAGTGTAGTGGTCAACGGTAGTAATCGCACGATCACTGTAAATGCGACTTCTGGAATTTATTCTCAGGGGTTGACGGTCGGAGTTACATTGAGTGGTAATGTGATTACAGTAAATAATTGGCAAGAAAATTAAAATTAAATTAATTTATTTATTAAATAACTTATACTATGAACAATCATAGAAATACAGCTCAGGGTTTTACCCTTATTGAGTTGTTGATTGTTATCGCCATCATCGCGATTTTGGCCGCAGTTGTATTCGTGGCTTTAAACCCACTACAACGTTTCAAAGACGCACGTGACGCACGTCGTTGGTCTGATGTTTCGGAAGTTTTAAGCGCGGTTAAATTGAATCAAGTTGATAATGCGGGTGCATATTTGGCTGCTATTACAGCAGCTACTTCTTCGTTGCCTTATATGATTGGCACATCTCCTACAACATGTAATGTTGGTTGTACAGCAACTACTACTCAATCGGCTTGCTTAGATTTAAGCGGATTAGTGACTTCTGGTCATTTAGGTGCAATTCCATTTGACCCAAGTGCTGGCACCTTATCTAAATCATTATATTACGTAATAAAATCAGCAACTGGTATTTTAACTGTTGGTGCATGTACCCCAGAAGGTAGTGCTGCAGTTTTGGTAACTAGATAAAATAGTTTGTTATGATAAATCACAAAAAAACAAACCAGGGTTTTACTTTAATAGAATTGTTGATAGTTGTCGCAATTATTGCAATTTTAGCCTCAGTAGTTTTCGTGGCTTTAAATCCTTTACAACGTTTTAAGGATGCTCGTGATGCGCATCGTTGGTCTGATGTGGCAGAATTATTGAATGCGATTAAATTGAATCAAATTGATAATGGTGGCACATACTTGACTGCAATTGATACTGCAGTTACCAGTTCGGTATATCAAATTGGAGTTGTGGGCAGTAGTTGTAATTCTGGATGTAATGCTACTTCTACAGCTGCAGCATGTCTCGATTTAAGTGGGTTGGTAACCTCGGGTCATATTGGAAGTATTCCAAAGGATCCGATTACTGGTACTGACGCTAGAACATATTATTATTTAGATAAGTCTTCAGCCGGTATTATTACTGTTGGTGCATGTAATCCCGAAGGAGCTAATACAATTGTATTATCTAGATAGAATTTAGTAAAAAATTTGATAAAAAAACCGCTTGTAAAGAGCGGTTTTTTTATGTTAATTTTTATTTAACTATGAATGTACCGATCATATCACGGTGTCCATCCCCACAAGGGATGCCACAACGGAATTGAAACGAACCAGTCTTGTCAGCTATAAATTCAACCGTCTGTGTTTCTTTTGGCTCTAGTTTAACGTTTAAATTAAAATCTTTTAACATAAAACTATGAGCAACATCAACACTGGTAATTATCAATCTAACTTTATCACCTTGATTTACAGTGATGGTACTAGGATCAAACTGCCAATTTTTTGCTGAAAGATTGAATTCCTTTGTTTGGCCAGTTAGTACCACTGATGGGGGATTTGGGTTTGTAGTATCCTCGGTTTCGCTAGAAATTTTAGATGAAGTACATCCCGCTCCGACTAAGACCAATGTTAATGCAATACTAGCAAAAACAGTAAAATATTTTTTATGCATAATATTTATTTAATTAATACTAAT
>CAINUM010000001.1 GCA_903853785.1 Candidatus Magasanikiibacteriota bacterium | reverse complement strand
TTCCCCAGACCTTTTATTTCACAAAGATCTTCAATTGATGTTGTTAATAAATTTTCTCCAAATTTCGAGATTAATTCTTTTCCAACTTGTATTGCATTTTTACCTTTTGTACCCGTTGAAATTATGATTGCAAGCAATTCTTCTTGCGAAAGATTGTCTGATCCAAGTCGAACAAGTTTCTCTCTTGGACGAAAATCCAAAGGTTGATCTTTTATTTTCATGAATTTGATTATATTGTTTTAAAAAAAAATGTATATTTTTAGTCTTGTACACTCAATAATATAAGTAAAAAAGAAATACCAACTAAATCAAAAAAATAAGTAAAATCAAACAAGTCCTGTAATATTCCTGTTGTTATGGCAGAAATAACAATGACTGAACTACAATTAAAAGACATAAAAACGATCCAAGAAAATAAAGAATTAACTTTAAATTTAGAATATTCCAGCAAGAAAGATAAATACGAATGGATAGTAAATCTATTAAACAAATGCCAATACAGAAAACTAAGAAAAAAAGACAAAGGAATAATCCTCAACTTCATCTGTCAAGTAACTAAAAATAAAAAGGAATATGTATATCAAATGATAAATAAATATTTAAGATACAAATTAAAAGCCAAAAAATATACCAGAGAAAAGACTTATCAGAAATACACAACTCTAGACGTAAAACTACTTGCCCAAACAGATATAAATCATAAAAGACTAAGCTCATCAGCAACAAAGAAAATACTTCAAAGAGAATATGAGATATACAAAAACATGAATTATCAAAACATAAGTCAAGTATCAACTTCTCATATAAATAATTTACGCCAAAGAAACGCATATAACTGCACCTATAAAAATGGAACAAAAGCAAATGAAGTAGGAATAGGTCAAACACTAAAACCAGAAACAAATGGTATTCCAGGAAGCATTAGAGTTGATACAGTTCATCAAAGAGATGTTTATTATATCAACGCAGTCTGTGAAGTATTACAATGGGAATTAGTATTTTGTGTTCCTGCCATAAGTGAGATTTTCTTACAACCAATACTAGAGCTAATGTTAGAAACATTTCCATTCAAAATATTTAACTTTCATTCAGATAGAGGATCAGAATTTATAAATTATCCAACATCAAAAATACTAAATACACTATTGATAAATCAGACCAAAAGCAGATCAAGACATTGCAATGATAATGCACTCATAGAATGCAAAAATGGAGCAATTATCAGAAAGCATATGGGCTATGGTTATATAGCAGAAGAGCTTGCACCTAAAATAAATGAATTTTGTATAAACTATCTAAATATATATTTAAATTATCATCGTCCTTGTGGCTATTTAACAGAAAAGAAAAAAACATCTAAAAGTAAAAGAAGTTATTATGTTTATGGAGAATATGACACTCCATACAGGAAATTTAAAAGTATGGATAAAGCAGAGGAATATTTAAAAGATGGAATAACATTTGAACAATTAGACAAAATAGAACTTGAATATTCTGATAATGAATTTGCAAAATTAATGAAAGAAGAAAAGGAAAATATATTTAAACAAATAAACAAAAACAGAGAACAGAAAATACAGACTCCAGATTCTAAAATTATTAAAATTTTTGACAATAGTTTTTAAGTTCACTTATATTATTGGATTAGTCAAGACTTCTCCCTCTCCTCCTCGGTTAATCCATATAGTTCATAAACCATTAAATCTATTTCTTCTTGTATTTTTTTAACTTGAAGTTTTTTATTTTCATTGGTGAGGTAGTCTGGGGTTTGGGTGAGGGAGAGGATTAGAGAGACTTTGGTGATGAAATTCTATTTAGTCTGTTCTATCATAAAAATTATGGGAAAACAGATGCTACGATGACATTTAATATGAGCTAATGCGAAATCTTTAGGATTTTGATAGTAATTTATTTACATACTCAAACTCTTCCTCCCTTATATTCCATCTTGGATTAGTTTT